>NZ_JBFTOX010000027.1:0-197888 GCF_056398185.1 Cupriavidus sp. 05L310 | reverse complement strand
GATCGAGAAATGATCCTCTATTGGCCGCCGCCCTGCTTGCGCTAAACAGCCAGCGCAAGCAGGGCGGCGGCCGCTCGAACCTCGTCACCTGTCAAGTGTCCTCGGCGCAAAATGCGATTTTATTTGGCGGCTTATCTTGGGTGGATTGGTCATTACCCAGCCAGCCCCTTGTTCGGATTAATCAGATACTTCTCGCCGGTCGCGCGCTTGTTGTAGACCGCGATCACGTCCAGGTCCAGTACCTCGGCCAGCGAGATCTCCTTCGAGTAGTGGCTGGCAAAGGTCGTCTTCAGTTCCGCCACCACGCGCTGCTTGAGCGCGCCCGCCGCATGCGGTCCGATCTTCTGCAGGAAGGGAAACAGCAGCCAGCCTCCCATTCCCCAGGCCATGCCGAAGTTGCGGGTGAACTCGGTCGGCGAGGTGTCCAGGCCGCCGTAGAGGTAGACCTGCTTGTGCGTCGTCGAGCCATAGCGGCTGTACTCGCCGGCTTTCCTGCTCAAGGCCGCCTCCATGCAGCTCAGGATCTGTCCCGCAAGCTTGCCGCCGCCGGTGGCGTCGAAGGCGAGCGTCGCGCCCGTGGCCGCGATCGCTTCGGTGAGGTCTTGCAGGAAGGTGGGCGAGGCCGCGTTGCAGACGTGAACCGCACCCTGCGCCTTGAGCAGATCCGCCTGCTCTTGCTTGCGCACGATGTTCACCAGGCCGACGCCATCCTTGAGGCAGATCTGGTTAAGCATCTGCCCCAGATTGGAGGCGGCAGCGGTGTGCACCAGCGCGGTATGTCCCTCGCGCCGCATGGTTTCGACCATGCCGAGCGCCGTGAGCGGGTTGACGAACGACGAGGCGCCTTCGGCCGGTGTCGCCCCTTCCGGCAGGACCAGGCACTGGTCCGCCGGGATACAGCGGTACTGCGAGTACATCGCGCCGCCAATGGCCGCCACCGTCTTGCCCAGCAGCGCCTGCGCCGCGGCCGATGAGCCCGCCTCGACGACCACCCCCGCGCCTTCATTGCCGACCGGCATGGACACATCCACCCGGCCCGCCATGCTCCTCATCGCCGCCTCAGGGACGCGGGCGGTGACGACGGGCTGGCCGGCCGTGCCGCTGGCCTTTGCCGTGCTCATGTCGGCGGCGCCGAACAGCAGGCCGAGGTCGGACGGGTTCAGGGGCGAGGCTTCGACACGGATCAGCACTTCGTCCGGGCCGGGCTGGGGGATGTCGACGCTGGCAAGCGACAACTCCAGTTCGCCGCCGCGCTTGATCAGCGAGCGGAGTTGAAGGGCGGTGCGGGTGCTCTCGATGGGCATTCGGTATCTCCTTGGATCGGTCGTCTGAAGCTGGCCGGGGCTGCGTTGGCCGCAGGGAGCAATGTAGCAAGTTCTGGCAAAACCGGCTGGCGGCGCCTCGCGCCGCCGGTCCGGGGCAGGCCAGGCAGCGCCCGATTACTCCCTTGACACTCGGAAACTTTCAACCTAAAGTGCGCCTGCAGATCTAGATAAGAGACCATCTGTAAGATGGTCTCTCCCTGCGTGCAGATTGCTGCGGCCTCTTACAGAAATAAAACAAGGAGACCGCTGTGCAATCCACGATCAAGATCCGTGGCATCGATGATGTCATCTCGTTTATTGATTCCTGCCCAGGCATAAAAGGCAGAGCCGGCCTCATCTGGTGGCTCGCGCTGGGGGGATTATTCCTTGACGCATTCTCCAATTCCGCATTGAGCGCGGGCCTTGGGCCCATGACGCGGGATTTGCATCTTGCCGCGTCGCAGGTCGCGCTGCTGACCTCGTTCGCTTCGTGGGTGGCCATTGCCTTCAACCCGATCGGCGGCTGGATGGCCGACCGCTGGGGCCGGGTTCGTCCGCTGGTGCTGGCGAAATTCCTGGCGGTGACCGGTGCGCTGCTGGTGGTCTTCGCGCCGGGCTTTGAAGTCATCCTGGTCGGGCGCTTCTTCGTGGGCGCCGCCTACGGCATCGATTTCGCCATTGCCATGGCGGTGCTGGCGGAGTTCACGCCAGTCAAGTTGAAGAGCCGGCTCAATACCTGGCAGGGCATGTGGTACACCGCCGTCTGCAGCAACCTGCTGCTGGCCTTGCTGTTCCACTCGTGGCAGGTGGGCGATTCCATCTGGCGCTATTCGGTGGCCGCTACGGCCATCTTCGGGGTCGGCATTCTCATCCTGCAGCTTGCCTTCCTGGTCGAAAGCCCGATCTGGCTGGCGCGCAAGGAGCGGCTGGACGACGCTGCCGGGGCGATGACCCGGATCTATGGCCGGCCCTTCGTGGCCGCGCCGGTGGACGAGCGCCTGCCTGTCCTCAACCAGGCAAAACGCGGCCTGGCCAATGTGTTGCTTATCTTCCGCGGCGTGTACCTGCCGCGCACCATCCTTGCGGCGACCGTGCAGATCGGCCAGTCCATCCAGTATTTCGCGGTCGGCTGGTATTTGCCGCTGATCAGCGCGGCCTTGTTCGGCAAGGACTTCATCTACGCCACCGTGGGCGCGCTGGTCTTCAATGTCTTCGGCATCTTCGGGGGCTTCATGTCGCCGCTGATCGGCAGAAAGCTTGGCTTGCGGCGCGCTTCCGCCTTCGGATTCGCCGCCGTCTTCGTCATGCTGCTGATCCTCGGCCTGTTCAACGGCAAGATGCCGGTCTGGGTGGCGGTGATCGTGCCGTCGCTGTTTATCCTTTTCCACTCGGGCGGCCCCGGCGCCAATGGCAAGAGCCTTTCGTCGCTGTCGTTCCGCAGTGAACTGCGCGCGGGGGCGAACGGCATCATCGGTGCCCTGGGCTCGACCGGCGCGGCGCTGGGCCTGCTGATTTTCCCGATCTTCCGGGAGAACTATGGCCTGGAAAAAACCTTCCTTATCCTGTCGATCGTGCCGCTGACGGCCAGCATCATCTGCTTTGTGATCCGCTGGGACCCGACGCGCACCACGATCAATCCAGACAACGAAGCCGATGCCCCGCAATTCAGCGGCGATGAACAGCCGGCCCCGGCGTTCCTCAACCCGGCGATAGAGAAAACCCAGCGATGAAGCACAACAGGCACGTCATACTCGCCATCGACGAAGGCACCTCCGGAACGCGCGCGGCTGTCGTCGCCGCCGACGGCCATGTCTCCTGCCTGGAGTACATGGCGCTCCAGGTGGACGCGCCGCGGCCCGGCGTGGTGGAACAGGATGCGAACGCGATCCTGGAGAAGACCATCGCCGTGTGCCGCGCGACGATTGCGCGCGCGCAGCAGGAGCAGTTGCAAATCGTGGCGCTGGGCCTGGCCACGCAGCGGGCCACGGCGGTGCTTTGGGATACCCGCACCGGCCGCGCGCTCGTGCCCGCCATGGTCTGGCAGGACACGCGCTACGTCAGCGAACTCAACGCGCTGGCGCCGGCCTGGGACAAGACGTTGATCGAGCAGGTCGGCCGCCCGGCGGGCGTGCGGTCCCCCTACCTCTGGGCGGCCCGCCATCTCCACGACACCCCGGCCGTGGCCGAGGCGTTCCGGGAGAACCGTCTTGCGTTCGGCACGATCGATACCTGGCTGCTGTGGCACCTGTCCAGCGAACGCACCTGCGTAACCACGCCCACCAACGTGACATCCGCCAGTGCCTACGTGCTGGCGGAGCACCGCTACCACCTCGGCTGGCTGGACGCGCTGGGCTTTCCTGCTGCGCTCTTGCCGGCGCTGCGCCAGGACGCGGACGACTTCGGCCGCACCCGGCCGGAGCAACTGGGCATCGACGTGCCGATCCTCGCCTGCGCCGGCGACCAGCTCGCGGGCGCGGCGGGGCTCGGGTGCCTGGACCGGGGGCAATCGATGTGCGTGCACGGCACCGGCAGCTTCGTCGACCTGATGACCGGGCCGGAGCTGCCGGCCAGGGCGGGGCTGTACGACGGCACCCTGACCATGACCGCGCGCCGGCAGCATCATGTCTCGCACCTCTCGGTCGAAACCTTCGTGGCCACTACCGGTTCGGCGCTCAACTGGGTCTGCGAGAAGTTGCGCTGGTTCGAGAGCGCGAAGCAGATCAGCGCGCTGGCGGCCACGGTCGATTCGGCGCGCGGCGTGACGTTCCTGCCCGCGCTGACGGGGCTGCGGGTACCGCAGATGCAGCCCGAGGCGCGGGCCTCGCTGACGGGCGTTTCCATCGCCAGCTCCCAGGCCGAGGTGGCCTACGCCATCCTCGAAGGCATTGCCCACGCGGTTGCTTCGTGCATCGAGGCCAACGAGGAAGTCGCTGGCGTGAAGGTGTCCGAACTCATCGTGGGCGGCGGCTTGTCCGGCAGCGACGCCTTGCTGCAGATCCAGGCGGACCTGACCGGCATGCCGATCCGGCGCATGCGCGAAACCGACCGGGCCAGCTTGCGCGGCATTGCCTTCTTCGCGGGATCGTCGGGATTGCTGTGGGAGTCGCTGCAGCAAGCCCGCGCCACCAATGAAACCGATGCCGTCTTCGAGCCCCGGCTCGGCGCCAGCGAGCGCGGCGAACGCCGCGCGCTGTGGCATGCGCGGGTGGCGTCCGAGCTGCGTCACGCGCAGACCTTCCACAATCAATAAGCAGTCAGGAGATCTCTACGACATGATGGTTTTTCCATCCAGAAATCCGGGCAAGGACCGCGCCGCGATGACCTCCACCGAGCCGCTGCGCCTGGTCCGCCAGGAGCAGCTGGACCGCCTTGCCAGCGAACAGTTTGACATCCTCATCGTCGGCGGTGGCGTGACCGGCGCCTACGCGGCGCTGGACGCGAGCTTGCGCGGCTACCGCGTGGCCCTGGTGGAGAAGAACGACTTCGCCTCCGGCACCTCGTCCAAATCCTCCAAGATGGTGCACGGTGGCCTGCGCTATATCGAACAGGGCAACCTCGGGCTGGTGCGCCATTCCCTGCTGGAGCGCCAGCGCCTGCGCAGGAATGCCAGGCACCTGGTGCAGCGCCTGCCGTTCCTGTTCCCCGTGCTCGAAAAGGATGGCGTGTTCGACAAGCGCCTGTCCAAAGCGTTTGAAAGCCTGCTCTGGACCTACGACATCGCCGGCGGCTGGCGCGAAGGCATCCTCCACCAGAAACTCACCAAGGCCGAGGTGCTGTCGCATTGCCCGACCTTCAACGAAGAGAACCTGCTCGGCGGCTTCCTGTATTTCGATGCGCGGGTGGACGATGCCAGGCTGACCCTGAACATCGCCCGTACCGCGGCCTTCCATGGCGCGGCGGTGGTCAACCATGCGAAGGCGGTCGAGATCACCCGCAACGATCACGGCAAGGTCGATGGCGTGATCGTCCATGCCGGCGAGCGCGAGATCCGGGCCAGAGCCGGCGTCGTCATCATGGCGACCGGCGTCTGGCTGCGCGACTGGACCGGCCGCAAGAAGGGCGAGGAAAAGACGATGCACATCCGGCCGGCCAAGGGCGTGCATATCGCCATTCCCTGGCTGAAGGTCCGCAACGACTGCACCGTGACCATCCCAGTGCCGGGGCGCAACCGCCGCGCCACCATCACCCGCTGGGGCAACGTCTCCTACCTCGGCACCACCGATGAAGACTACGAGGGCGACCTCGACGATGTCTGCTGCACCCGGCAGGAGCTGGACTTCCTGCTCGACGGCGCGCGCTGGGCCTTGAAGACGGACCTGCAGGCCGAGGACGTGCTCGGCAGCATCGCGGGCTGCCGGCCGCTGGTCGCGCCGCCGGGCGGCAAGACGCTGGAGATCAAGCGCAACCATGAAATCCATACGGCGGCGGATGGCCTGGTCACCATCGTCGGCGGCAAGCTGACCACCTCTCGGCATATGGCCGAGCAGACCATCGACGCCGCGCAGAAAGTCATCGGCCAGCGCAGCAAATGCCGGACCAAATCGGCATACCTGCTGGGCGCGGCGGGTTACGACGCGCAGGCCATCGTGGCATCCGGCGGCCTGTCGGCCCACCTGGGCGAGCGTTACGGCACTGAAGCGCGCTTTGTCAGCGACATCCTGCAGGCCGATGCGCGGCTGCAGAAGCCGATCGTCGAAGGCCTGCCCTACACCGAAGCCGAGATCGTCTACGCCGCGCGCCATGAACTGGCGGGCAGCGTGGACGACATCCTTTCGCGCCGCATCCGTGCCCGCCTGATGGCGCGCGATGCGTCAGCGCGCGCCGCGGCGCGCGTGGGCGAACTGCTGCAGGCCGAACTCGGCCTGTCCGAATCCGTCGTGGCGCAACAGGTCAACACCTACCTGAGCGCCGTCGCACATGAAAAATCCGTTCTTATGGGAGAGAAGGCATGATCAGCAAGGAAGCAATCAAGCGAGGCTACAACCGTGGCAACTACGTCGTCGGCGCGCACACGCCGCCTGCTTACGCGGCCACCGTCAAGGAAACGTCCGACACGCCCGGGCTGCAACGCGACGCCGTGGCCGTCGATGCCGCGCAGATCGACGCGCTGCGCAGCGTGGCGGATGAAGTGCTCACCGATGCCGGCAGCGTAGTGACGTGGACGCGTGACTGGTGGGCCGGGTCGATGATGACCGAGACTGCCGGTAAGCCCGCGACCCCGCGGGCCGTCATCGTGCGGGTTTCAACCATCGGGCAGATCCAGGCAGTCATGCGCATCGCGCACGCGGCGGCGATCCCCGTGACCGTATCGGCCGGGCGCAGCAATGTGACCGGGGCCGCCCTGCCGGTGCGCGGCGGCATCGTGCTGGATGTGTGCGAACTGAACAAGATGCTGGACTTCGACAAGGAAAGCCAGATTGTCGAAGTGGAGGCAGGCGTGTTCGGCGACATCTTCGAGCAGACCATCCAGAGGGAGTACGGCATGACGATGGGCCACTGGCCGTCGTCTTTCGCCATCAGCACCGTGGGCGGCTGGGTGGCGTGCCGCGGCGCCGGCCAGCTCTCCACGCGCTACGGCAAGATCGAGGACATGGTGTTCGGCATGGACGTGGTGCTGGCCGACGGCAGCCTCGTCACGGTGGGCGGATACTCGCGCGCGGCGCTCGGCTCCGACCTGCAGCAACTGTTCATCGGCTCGGAGGGCACCCTTGGTGTCATCGTGCGCGTGCGCCTGAAACTGCATCGGCTGCCCGACTACGGCCGCGCCATCGCCTATGGCTTCAAGACCTTCGCCATCGGTCTGGACGCATGCCGCGAGATCGTGCAGCGCGGCGCGAATCCCGCGGCGCTGCGGCTCTATGACGAACTCGAGAGCGGCGTGCAGTTCAACCTGCCGGACACCAACGTGCTGCTGATCGCCGACGAGGGCGCCCGCGAGATGGTCGATGCGGTGATGGCCATCAGCGAAGGCGTGTGCAAGGAACTTGGCCATGCCCTGGATTCCGGGACCATCTTCGAGCGCTGGCTGGACACCCGCTACCTCACCGGCAAGAGCGCGGAAGGCTTCAAGCGCAGCCCTGGCTTTGTCGCCGACACCCTGGAAATGTCCGGCCCCTGGAGCGACCTGTCCGCCATCTATACCGATGTGGTCAACGCGATCAACGCCGTGCCCGGCACGCTGGCGGGCTCGGCGCACCAGTCGCACGCGTATGTGGACGGCGCCTGCCTGTACTTTTCGCTGCGCGGCGAGGTGGAGGTGGAGAACCGGGCGAAGTGGTACCGCCAGGCCTGGGATGCCGCCAATGCGGTGCTGATCAAATACAATGCCGCGTTGAGCCACCATCACGGCATCGGGCTGTTGCGCGCGCCGTATATGCGTGAATCGCTGGGCAGCGCGTTTCCGGTGCTGGTGGCGGTCAAGCAAGCGCTGGATCCCAAGAACATTCTCAATCCCGGAAAGCTCGGCCTGAGCGACGAGCTGCCCCACCACGCGGATCGGTAAGCATCATGGACAAGTCACTCGGGGCACGCCTGACGCGGCACCCGGTCATCGGGACGCTCTACGGCGTCGAGCAGGTCGACATCTTTATCGAGAGCAATGCCGAAGTCTCCATCGTCGCCAACGTCGAGCTGCGCAAGCTGCAGCCGGTGGTGGCCACGCTGACCAAGGCGGGCAAGTACGTCATCGTCAACATCGACAGCTGCGAAGGGCTGTCGCAAGACAAGGGCGGTGTCGAGTATCTTGCCGATATCGGTGTGACCAGCCTCGTCTCCACCCGGGTGGCAACCATCCAGCGCGCCAACCGGGCGGGGCTGATCACGATGCAGAAGGTATTCGTGACAGACCGCTCGACCTGGCCGCGCAGCGTCAAGGCGCTGGAGCAGAGCGATCCCAATCTCGTGCAGCTGATGCCCGCGCCCATGCTCTCGCATCTTTCCACCAAGGACCGCAAGGCGCTGCCGCCCATCGTGACATCGGGCTTCGTCTGCAACAAGGACGATATCCGCAGCGCGATCAGGGAAGGCGCCGTGGCGGTTTCCACCAGCGACAGCAAGCTGTGGAACCTGGAGCCTTCCGTGTTGAAATCCTGAAACCGACCGAGGCAATCGATGGCTGCTTCCCACCTGCAGGTGATCGCGCACTACTTTGCGTTGCCGGGGAATGGCGACAAGGTATGCGCGCTGCTGGCCGAACTCGCCGCGGCAACGCCAGGTGAGACGATGGCCAGCAGAGCGGCGGTCATGAATCGAGGTATCCATATTTTCGTCCATTCCGTTTTGTGCGCCGCATCGCCGCGACGTTTGCATTGTGGGATGCGCAACGCATGATCACATCACTCAAATTGGTGATCGGCGTCGCGCTGTCGGCGCCAGCCGGGCCGCGCGCGCTGTCCCCGATGTCCAGCCGGTGAGGTGTCAATTTCCCAAGTCGCTGGCGGCATCAGTGGCCTTCACAAGAGCAAGGATTCGGGCACGTTCCGACTCGGCTGGCTATGGCGTTTTTGGTCCGGGCTTGCAGCAAGAGCGTGAGTCCTGCAGCGGGTATTCAAAGCGGCACATGTCAAGTGCGGTCCGTGCGCAAGCGCGCACTAATTCCCGGAAAAAAGAGGCCGCGCCGACTCATCCCAATGGCTAGTTGAAAGGGAATTTTCGCTACTTATACTAAATAAAGAAATCCAATCGCGGGTAATGCTCATGAAGACGTTGGCTACCGCAGATCAACATGCCCCCTTGCCGTCGCCGGCAAGGGTCGCTGTTATCGTGGCCACGAAAGGCCGGCCGCAGGCATCGACGCACGTGCTGCGACTGCTCGAGAAGCAATCCGTGCGACCGGCCATCACGCTGTTTTCCGCCTGCACGGATGCGGATATCGAGCCTGGCCTGGAAACGCCACTGGCGGTTGAGTATATCTTTGGCCCGGCAGGCTTGCCCGCGCAGCGCAACCGCGCGCTGGCCACGGTCCTGTCGCGCGTGGATTTTGTCGTTTTCTTCGACGATGACTTCGTGCCGTCACCCTATTGGATAGAGCGCTGCCTGCAGGCCTTTCTAGCGGAGCCCGATGTCGCGGGGATCTCCGGCGCCTTGCTTCACGATGGCGCGGTCGGTGCCGCCCTGTCATGGGACGACGCATGCAGCCTTGTCCGGCAAGCGGAGGCGGTTGCCAGTACACCGCGCCCGCTCACCACGCTGAGCGGGCTCTATGGATGCAACATGGCCTATCGCGTTTCCGCGATCGGCAATCTGCGCTTTGACGAGCGGCTGGTGCTTTACGGCTGGCTGGAAGACAAGGATTTTTCGCGCGCGATCGGCAGGAAGGGCAGGCTGGTCGAGTCCGACGCGATGTTAGGGGTCCACCTGGGGTTGAGATCGGGCCGAGTCTCCGGAAAACGTTTTGGTTTCTCGCAGATCGTCAATGCCTGGTATTTGCACAAGAAGGGCGTGCTTTCCACGAAGGAAGTCTGGAGTTTCATCGCTAAAGCGCTCACTGCCAATGGTGTCAGGTCGATCCGGCCTGAATCGCACATCGACCGCCGCGGACGTTTCGCCGGCAACCTGGTCGGCGTGACGGATCTTCTGCTTGGCCGGTGCCGGCCGGAGAGGGCCAGTGATTTGTGAGGCGCGTATTGCGATGCCGCTGACTTTCGTCAGCGTTTGATGGATGGACCCCGGGGGCGGGGAAGGTTGTTATCGAAATGACGGCGGGGCCAACGCGGGCCCGTCGCGAAAGCACTCGCCATCAAGGACGCTGCCTGTGCGCAGCGGCACCTCGGCAATTTCCCCCGATAGGCTGGAATGACATTCGGCGGCGCGCTCCCTGAGGGCGCCATTGGGGGAGTCCCTCGTGGAGCGCCAATTGCGATCATGCCGCTACGCGCCATGCCGGCCGGAGTGGCGCGACATATGACTCGGAGACGTACCGGAATGACCACCTGGACCCGGCGCGCATGGCTGCGCGGCATTTCAGCAAGCATCCTGGCTGTCGCATCGCGCGACATGTATGCGCATGTGAGCGCGGGACCTGTCGATGCACCGCTGCCCACGCTAGACGGCTGGGTGGTCGACCAGTTCGGCCGGCGGGTGCGTCTGCAGGACATGTTGCTGGGCGGCGTCACGGCATTGCAAACGATATTCACGGGCTGCAGCTCGGTTTGCCCGTTGCAGGGCGCGCTGTTCAGCGCGGTGCAGGACGGCATGCCGCGCGTGAACGCCCGGTATCCGCTTCGCCTGGTCTCGCTCAGCATCGATCCGCTGTCCGACTCTCCGGAGGCGCTGCGGGCATGGCTGCAACGCATGGGCGCCGGCCCCAACTGGCGCGCGGTGGCGCCAACGGGCGCCGTCGAGCAGATCAGGACGGTACTTGCCGGCAGGGCGCCGGGTCCGAACCTCGATGCGCATTCCACACAAGTCTATTTTTTCAACAAGGCTGCGCAATTGTGCTGGCGCAGCCCTGCATTGCCGCAAGCGAAAGAAGTCCTGTACGTCATGGAGCGCTTGGCCCAGGCTTGACGGATCCGGCACGGGCCAATCAACAACAGCAGAGCAACAGCAGAGCAACAGCAGAGCAACAGCAGAGCAACAGCACCAAACCACCAACCCACCAGCAAACTTCGCCATGACTCCCATCTCACTGCAATCCAACGGATTCACGAGGGCACTGCTTAAGTGGATCGGTACCTGTCTTGTTCTCTTTGCATGGACGTTCTCCGCGCCGGCGGCGGCGCAGACCGGCGCGATGAGCCTGAGCGGTAAGAACTTGTGCGCCGATGTCTCGGGTGCCTCGACCGCGAACGGCGCACCGGTCATCGTCTGGGCGTGCAGCGGCGACCCCAACCAGCGATGGACATTCGCCCAAGACGGTACCGGGTACAAGATCACGGTGGGCCACACCGGCTATTGCCTGGACATTAATGGTGTCAGCCTGGCCAACGGGGCCGCGGCAATTCAATGGCCATGTCAGGTACCAGCCGCCAACAACCAGCGGTTCACGCTGAAGCAGCAAAACGGCGGCTATGCGGTGGTGGCCGTGCACAGTGGCAAGTGCCTTTCCGCGACGGGGAAAGCCAGCGCGCAGCAAGGGCAGGCTGTGGCTCAATACACCTGCGACGGCAGCGTCGGCCAGACCTGGCTGCTCCCCAATCTGAACATTGTCACCCTGCCGTCGAAATGGACGGCGCCCAAGGCACTGTCGCTCGTACCGGTAGCGGCGGCGAGCCTGCCTTCCGGCAAGGTGTTGGTGTGGTCCGCCTACGATCGCTTCACGTTCGGCGGCGACAACGGGCAGACTTACACCGCCCTGTTCGACCCGGTCGCCATGACGTCCACCGAGAAGCTGGTCACCAATACCGCGCATGACATGTTCTGCCCGGGGATCGCGAATCTCCCCGATGGACGCATCTTTGTCAACGGCGGATCCAGCAGTACCAAGACCAGCATCTACGATCCGGCCACGGCCAAGTGGTCCGTGGCACCGGAGATGAACCGCGGCCGCGGGTATGAGGGCAGCGTCACGTTGAGCAATGGCGGCGTCTTCACCGTGGGCGGTTCCTGGAGCGGCGCCATCGGCGACAAGGACGGCGAAACCTGGATGCCGAACAACCCGTGGCGCCTGAACAGCGCCGTGTGGGACGACTACATCCTGACTGGCGACTCTGCGGGCCTGTACCGTTCGGATAACCACGCGTGGCTGTTCGCCTCGGCCAATGGCCGGGTGTTCCATGCGGGGCCGAGCAAGCAGATGAACTGGATCGACACCACCGGTGACGGCAGCGTGACCCCGGTCGGTACGCGGGCGGCGGATGGCGATGCCATGAACGGCAACGCCGTGATGTACGACATCGGCAAGATCCTTACGGTGGGCGGAGCGCCGGACTATGAAAACACGACGTCAACCGCGAACGCACACGTGATCGATATCACGAGCGGCACGCCGGTGGTGCGCAAGCTCGCTTCCATGGCCTATGCCCGCGCCTTCGGCAACAGCGTGGTCTTGCCGAATGGCCAGGTCGTCGTGATCGGTGGCCAGACCGTGCCGGTGCCGTTCTCCGATGACGGGGCGGTGCTCACCCCGGAACTCTGGGATCCGGCTACCGAGAAGTTCCAGAAGCTGGCTGCGATGGCAACCCCGCGGACCTACCACAGCGTGGCCCTGTTGCTGCCCGACGGGCGGGTGCTGAGCGGTGGTGGCGGCCTTTGCGGTGATTGCACGACCAATCATCCCAATGTGGAGATCCTGTCACCGCCCTATCTGCTCAATGCGGATGGAACGGCGGCGACCCGCCCGACGATTTCGTCGGCGCCGGGGGACGCCCTGCTTGGCACCACGATCTCCGTGACCACGAATACCCCGGTGGCCAAGTTCGCGCTGGTCCGCATGTCGTCGGTCACGCATTCCGTGAACAACGAGCAGCGCCGGGTGCCGGTCACCTTCACGGTCGGTACGGCGGGAGAGAATCTGATCAAGATCCCGTCCGACCCGGGCGTCGCCGTGCCCGGCTACTACTATCTGTTCGCCATGAATTCGGCGGGCGTGCCGAGCGTGGCCAAGGTCATTCGCGTCCACTGATGCGCCGCGCGAACAGTAGGGCATGGCGGGCGGTCGTGGGTGTGGCGCTGGCCGCCGCCAGCATGCTGGCGGCGGCCGCGGATGGCAGCGGGGACGTGGAGCGGGGGCGGGCGCTGTTCCACGGCGAGACGGATCTCTCTGCGCACTTGCGGGGGGATCCCGCGCCGCTGCCCGCTTCAGCCGTGCGCTGCATCAATTGTCATACCAAGACCAGCCGGGGGGAGGCATTTGCCCCGCCGCTGACGTCGGATTCCCTTCGTACCTTAAGCCCGCGCCGGGGCGGCCCGCCCACGGCTTACGACCGCGACGCTTTCTGCAGTGCGCTAGCCAACAGTATCGACGTGGCCAACGTGGTATTGGTAAAGGCGATGCCGCAGTACGTCCTGTCGGATAGCGACTGTTCCGCCTTGTGGGCGTACCTGATGACGCAGTAAGCAGGGTGATGGCGTTGCCATGCCTGCGCCGGTCGAAAGCTACACGAGTAACCACACGGAAACGGCATGACTCCATTCAGGCGACAATTCTTTGCACGGCTCGCAGGCACGGTCGCGGGGGCCGGTGCCGCGCTGGCGTCGACCGTTGGCATCGGCAGGGGCGCCATCGCGCGCACCGCGCAAGAGGGCAGGGCGGAAGAGCGCGTGGTATCCGTCAAGGATTTCGCGGGCCTGGACGCGACCGGCTCGAGCCCGTCCGACCAGGCGTTCAGCAGGGCACTGAAAGAAGTCGCCTCGCTCAAACGCAAAGCCCTCGGCGACGAAAACTCCAACAGGATCGGCAACAAGCGCATCGTGCTGCCGCCCGGCACTTACCTGATCACGCAGCCGGGCGCGCTGGTGGACTCCGGCGCATTCGGGGAGCGCACGCAAGGCCTGACGATCGAGGGTGACGGGGCGCCGGGAACGGTGGTCATCATCTACCAGCCGGCCATGCCGGGGCCGCTCATCAAGAACAACGACAAGCTGCTGGTGCTCCGCTTCAGGAACATCCAGTTCCACGGCAAGGCGCCGAACAGCGACCTGATCGACAGCACCAGTACGGGCGGCGCGCAGGACTACGCCTTCGACGACTGCATCTTCACCGGCAACTGGAGATATGGCGCCAACCTCACCGGCGGGAACAACAACAGCGAGTGGCATTTCGGCCGCTGTTCCTGGGCCGGCAAATGGCAGTCGTTTCTCTACGTGGGCACCGCCAATACCTCGGACCAGTTCCTGAACTACTGGTTTGACCACTGCAAATACTGGAGCTCCAGCACCTGGATCGACATGGCCAAGGGCGGCAATATCAAGCTGACCGATTGCGATGTCAGTGGCTATGAACCCGCCGCGCAAACCTACCTGTTCAACCTGCGCGGGCGCTCCCATGCGCGCGGCGTCTGTTCGTTCAAGGCGTCGGGCTTGCGCGTCGAGCAGAAGACCCGGTTCGCGGGCCTGATGTATTGCGAGTGGGAGCAAGGCAACATCGGGTTCAAGGATTGCGATTTCAGTTCGCAGGCTTACCAGCCATTCGCCGCGGGGGTGATGTCGGCCTTGTTCTCGCCGGGTGACAGTTCCGGGGCGCAAGTGGTGTTCGACAATTGCCAGATCATGGGCCGGCACCACTACACGACCGGACAGGCGCCGGCCGGCCAGGGGCGCTCCAGCTACCGGAACTGCGATTTCCTCAACTGCACCTACCCGGACGAGGCGTTTGTCTTCTCCGAGGCAGGAGGTCAGGCCGGGCGCCGCCGCGCAGTGCTGCTCGAAAGCTGCCGGGGCAACGGCACGGGCAGTGTCTACGCCGATGCCGAAGTGGGCTGGGACGTGGCGGCGATTGCGACGGTCAAGCAGAAGATCGTCTCGTTCAAGTCCGCCTTCGGCAACCTGCCGAGCGGCGCCGACGGCCCGCTATCCATCGTGTTGCCGCTGCACGCGATCATCCTGCGCGTCATCGTGGATGTCCCGGCCGGCGCGCTCGGATCCGGCGGCAAGGCAGGCTACACCGTGCAAACGGGCGAGGCCTCCACCACTGCGCTGGCTACCCTGAGCCTGAGTCCGGCGAGCTCGGCAGGCCGGGTGGATAACCACCCGTACTTCCGCTGCAGCACGCGGCAGAAGTGCACGATCAGCCTGGTGCCGGCGGTGAAGGACCAGCCTCCGGGGTTCGGCGCGGTGGTCCTGGTGGAATACATTGGATGAAGGTGGCGGCCGGATAGCGCGCCGGCGCGGAGCCTAAGGGCAGCGCTCAATGCCACCGGAAGCCCAATGCGCAACGCGCGCCGGTTCGTTGGCCGGGTAACGCGTGCCGCACCGCCGCCTGGATTCAGCCGCCGGCCGCGCCGCGCGCCACTCCGGACTCAGGCTTGCGCGCGCGCATCTGCGCGGTGGTATTGCCCTCGCCATCCGGCGTCCAGCCCGGCGGCATGAACAGGTATCCGAAGAAGGCGCGGGCGCTGCGCGCCCCGGCCAGGTCGCGCAACAGGCGGACCCACTGCGTGAACTCGATCCGCAGCGGGTTGGCGCTGTGGATCGGATGCACCAGCCCATACCGGCAGGGCACGTCGTCGCGCTCCTTCACGTAGGTGCCGAACAAGCGGTCGAAGACCAGCAGCACGCCGCCATAGTTCGCATCCAGGTACTCCAGGTTCGACGCATGGTGCACCCGGTGCGCCGACGGCGTATTGAGGATTCCCTCCAGCCAGCCCAGCCGCGGAATCCATACCGCATGAATCCAGAACTGGTAGAGCAGATTGAGCGACAGCACCGCGAACACCACGCCCGGCTCGAAGCCGATCCACGCCAGCGGCACGAAAAACAGCGCCGTGCCGGTCAGCTTACCAAGCACCCCGATGCGAAACGCAGCCGACAGATTGAGATCGTTAGGCGAGTGATGCACCGCGTGGTTGCTCCAGAACCAGCGCACCCGGTGCGCGGCGCGGTGATACCAGTAGTAGCAGAACTCCTGCCCGATAAAGAGCAGCGGCAACGCTACCCAGCCCACGGGGTGGATCGTCAGCAGCCGATGTTCGAACGCCAGCCGCACCAGCGGCGCGGCAATCGACAGCGGCAAGGCGATCCCGATCGCGATGCGCACGACCAGATCCAGTGCCGACACACCAAAAGCCCGCCAGTCATAGCGCTGGCGGCGCGACAGGATGATCGCCTCGATCAGCGCGAATGCCAGGACGCAAGGGACGGCGATGAACAGCTGAAATTTTTCTATTGCGTTCATGACTGCTGGCTGGTGAGTTGTTCGGGCTGGCGCATGTGATTAGCCCGGCATGCCGCAGCGCGGCGCCTGTCGCGTAAGCCGACACGTCACAAGGCCGCGTGCGAGGAAGATACCGCTAACGGTGCCATAGATAAAGCCGGCTGCCAGCGATGTGCTGCTCCGATGCAATAGATCAGGGTTTATCGCTAGTGCGACGCTGACGAAACCTGGCCATGGAAATGTCGGCGAGATAAGACCCATCGGGCAGGCGTATCCGCTTCTCGAAGCGTCCTTCCTTCCTGCGCTCGCCTGCGCAGCATTGGCGCCGTAAGTGGAATTTGCCGGAGTGGGTACGAAAACCCCGAGCCGCCATTACCAGCGTATGGCGGCCACCTGTCGAACTGGCGAAATCCTGGCGACGCTCATGTCCGGCTCGTATGCGCGCCGGCGTGGCCCCCCTCAGAGGGGAGGACAAGCGCCCGCCCTCTCCCCCGACCCCTCCCGCAAGCAGGAGAGGGGAACGCCGAGTGCCCGATCTCTTGATCTCTTGATCGTTCCGCGGGAGACATGAAGGCGAACACCGGGTGGAGTCATACCGCCCGGTGCCTCAAATCAAACCGCCACTGCTTCCAACAAAGAAGGCTGGCTGTCGATCCAGGGCTGCAACGCCGCCTCACTCATCGGCCTGGCGCACCCCCTTCCCACGCAAAACCGGCCCGCCGCGGCCGTCCGGCTAAGCGTCCACGATCATCTCGAAGCCGCCAAAGATCATCCGCTTGCCATCGAACGGCATCGGCTCGTCCATCTTCAGCCGCGGATCGGCCATGGAGGCCTTCATGCCCTCGTCGCGGACCTTGCGCGATGGCCACAGGATCCAGGAGAAGACCACGGTCTCGTCCTTCTCCAGCTTCACGGCCATCGGGAACGAGGTGAGCTTGCCCTCGGGCACATCATCACCCCAGCACTCGACCAGGCCCAGCGCGCCATGGTCCTTGAACACCACCGCGGCGGCCTCGGCGTGCTTGCGATAGGTCTCCCGCTTGGCGGTGGGCACGGCGAGAACAAATCCATCGATGTAATTCATGTCCGATCTCCTTTGGGATTGTCTGCAAACTGGCGCGCAACAAGTGCCGCCATGCAGACGACGAATCAGGGGTGCCAGTCTCGACACGCTGCGGGAAGAATTCTCAATATAGGCGGGGTGGCTGGCCGCGGGCGCCCGCGCTTGCCGTCCGCCGGCGTTCGGTGTGATGAATATGACACCGCGGTGCTGCCGCGCAACCTCTGCCCGCACGGCGCGCCGGTGCGCAAAAACAACCCCGGCGCGAAAGCGGGCCAGCCGCCACGGGCCCGTATCCGCGCCGTCGGTGACGGACCTGGCCACGTGTTGCCCCGGATTTTCCGAAGGCGGTGTCGATTTCCGGTATCCCGGTTCGTCGTAGTGTCAGAGCCGTCCGTCTATCCTGAATCGAGTTCGGGGCGGTGCGGCTCCGGCAATCCGATCAAGGAGAAACGGCGATGCGTGTCATGGTGATGGTGAAGGCCACGAGCCAGTCAGAGGCCGGCAAGATGCCCGGCACGGAGTTGCTTACGGCCATGGGCAACTTCAATGAAGAACTCGTCAAGGCCGGCGTGCTGCTTGCGGGCGAAGGCTTGCACCCGAGCGCGAGGGGAAAACGGGTGCGCTTTTCTGGCAGCCAGCGGACCGTGATCGACGGACCGTTCACGGAAACCAAGGAACTCGTTGCCGGGTTCTGGCTGTGGCAAGTGAAGTCCATGGACGAGGCCGTCGAATGGGTCAGGCGCTGCCCCAACCCCATGGAAGGGGAGTCCGAGATCGAAATTCGCCCGGTCTTCGAGGCCGACGATTTCGGCGCGGAGTTTACCCCCGAGCTGAGGGCCCAGGAGGAACGCCTGCGCGCGCAGGCCGAAGACGCGGCGAACAGGCCGCGGTAAGGCGAGCAGGCGCAAAGGCGCGCAAGCGGCGCCTTGTCGGCCAGGACAGGTGCCGGTCCTGGCTTGCGACTCAGTTTGCGATTCCTGTCGCTCTGGAGGGAAAAGCAATTGCCGCCCTTCCCTGGGCCGGAGTTCCGCACGCATCATCAACTATCGTGCGCCAGCGCACACTACGCCCCGCAGGCAAAAAAGATTTGCTATACGCTTTCACCTTGGAGCTATCGACATTGCATCCATTTATGAAACCCTGGTAAAAAGTGCGAGGTCATACCGTGGCGAAGCGGCTTCGATTTGACAGGGGCGTTGGCCTCAAGGATTTTCGTAGTGTAGTTCCGATGCAGGCGATTGCCGAGATCAACGCGGCCATTGATTCTCTGCCTGGCAATGTGTCGGAACGCCCCCATCCAGACGCCATAGCGGAAATGCTGCGTCGTAGCGACGCATTCCGGCAACTCGAGGAGGCCGTCTGTGCGGATACGCGCGCGATGGCGGCGAAGGCTGTACCGGGAATATTGCGTCCGGAACCCGTGCACGTGATTCGTTGCGCGGACCCGGTAAAGCGGAGGGACAGTCATTGCCGCCATTACGATTCCCATCTGCTGACGATGCTGATTCCGCTACAACTGGCGCCGGATTGTGCCTGCAACGGTGACCTGCTCATGTATCGGCGCCCCCGTCTGGCGGTCTCCACGCTGGGCAATGTGATGTGCAAGGTTACCCATGGCATCCATCGCAAGCTACCGTTCGAGTGGCGGAAATGGCTGACGCTGCACGATCTGCGTCGAGGCCACTGCGCGCGCGTGCCGGTGCAGCTTGGCAGTGTCTACGTATTCAACGGTTTTGCGCTGAAGCACGCCAACCTCGATGTGGAGATGGGGCAGCGGCGCTCGCTGCTGATCCATTACTACGATCCCGGCCACTCGCTCGGCCTGAGCGAGTTGGTGCGGCGTGTGCGCGGGGTCTGAGTTTGTCTCGGGGGCCGCGCACAGGCGCTTCAGTTCGGCCTCTGTGCGCTCGCCACATACGATGCAGGTGAGAGCGGCGCTTCCCGGGGAAGGGTGGCCACCCGCGATCCCGGTGGAAGCAGGTGCCCGTGAGACGGCGACGCTCAAAGTGAGGCTGTCTATTCGACCCGGATCCCGCGTGCCTTGACAAGGGTGTGCCAGCGCAGTGATTCGCCTTGCAGGAAGCTCTTGAACGCCTGTGGAGAGTTACCGACCGGGTCGAGTCCGGCTTGCTGCAGCCTGGAACGCACACCCGGATCCGCGATAGCCTTCTGCACGGCACCTGCGATGGCTTGCACGCGATCCTGCGCGGTGCCCTTCGGCAGGAACACGCCATTCCATTCGAGCACTTCATAGTCCGGCATGCCGCTTTCCGCAAGGGTGGGCGTATTGGGCAATCCCTGTATCCGCTTCCTGGATGTCACCGCAAGCGCCCTGAGCTTGCCGCTGGTGACGTATTGCAGCGTGGACGCCGTGTTCCCGAAATAGATCGCAACCTGTCCTCCCATCACATCGGTGAGCGCTGGCGCACCGCCTTTGTATGGGACATGGAGCAACTCGATCTTCGCCTGCTCGTTGAACATCTCCGCGGCAAGATGCGATCCGGTCCCCGCGCCGGCGGACGCGTAGGCCAGCTTGCCGGGCGTCTTCTTCGCCGAGGCGATCAGGTCAGCGACGGTCTTGTAGGGCGCATTCGCGGCAACCACGAGGATCTGCGGCGCAGTCGCCACCAACGAGACCGGAATGAAATCGCTGGCAGGATCGAATGGCAGCTTGCGCAGTGCACCGTTCACCGCGAATGCCGAGGCGTCATAGAGGACGGTGTAGCCATCGGGCGCGGCTTTAGCCACCGCGTCGGCGCCGATGACACCGCCGGCGCCCGGCTTGTTGTCGATCACGATCGTCTGCCCGAGGATCTCCCCCATCTTCTGCGCGACGACACGCGCCGTATTGTCGGCGCTGCCGCCCGCCGAATAGGGCACCACCATGCGAATCGGCTTGTCGGGGAATGCCATGGCGCAAAGCGGCACCGAAGCAGCCATGATCGCCAGGCCTTTGCAAAGCGCCTGCAGGGTTCTTCTCATCTTGTCTCCTTCAAGTCCGGCCGGCTTACGCGGCCTCGAATCCATACAGCAAGGCAGGGTTGTCCACCAGTATCTTGCGGCGGATTTCCTGGCTACCTGCCCATTGGGCAAGCAAGTCGTACAGCAAGGCATCGTCGGGCTTGTGCCACGCCTCGGTGGGGTGAGGCCAGTCGCTGCCCCAGACGAGCCGTTCCGGGGCCGCTCCCACCCATGCCTTCGCCACCGGATCCATGTCGTCGTAATGGCGGGCTGCGCCGACGAGGGAGTCGAGGTATGCGCCAGACAACTTCAGCCAGGCTTTGCCTCGATCCAGCAGATCAGACACGACCGCGAACGCGGCATGCGCCGTTCCCCCGGGGAGCGGCATGCGGGCCAGGTGGTCGAAGACCAGGGGCGCGCGCAGCCGCGCCAGCAGGTCGCGGTGTCCAACGATCTGGTCGGCGGTCCAGTGCAGTTGCAAATGCCATCCGAACTCGGCGATGCGGTTTGCCAGCGGCTCCACCATGTCGAACCCCACAATGGCATGCATTTCCGTATAAAGGGAGAAGCGTATCCCGCGGATACCTCCCGCGTGGAGGGCATGCAAGGCCTCGTCCGTGACGTCCGGGCGTACCACGGCGATTCCGCGGGTACTGGCCGGGCCCAACCGCTGGATGGCATCGAGCGTACAACTGTTGTCTGTCCAATAGGAGCGTGGCTGTACCACGACGGCGCGGCTGGTCCCGATCAGCGCCTGAACGCAGCGGTAGTCCTCCACCGTCGCATCCGCCACGATCGGCGCAATGGCTGTGAAGCGTGGATCGTAGATATGCAGATGGGAGTCGCAGGCATTTGCGAGTGCCGCGCTGACCGGGACCGTGGTGGCCGAACTGTTCGGCACCTGCACGGCAGCGCCGCCATGCGTGGAATCAGGCATTCCGCCCCAGCCTGTCCGCTGCGTCGCGGACCATTTCTCCGTGTTGATCGAGCACAGGTGCGGCGAATGGCTCCGGGCCGGGCGTGCGGCCGAATTTGACGCCACGCGTGAAGCCGCGATAGCGGCCAACCACCGGATGGTCGAACGTCGTGATCATTTCCTCCGCGGCCACCTGGGGGAAGTCGAACATGTCCTCCACCGACCGCGCCGCCGCGCATGGTACTTCTTCGCCGAACACGGCTTCCCAATCCAGGGCCGTGCGTTGCTGTAACGCGGCATGCAGTTTGGGGACGATCTCATCATGGTGCTCGGCACGCTTGCGCACGCTATCGTAGCGATCGGTCGACAGCAACGCAGTCAGACCGGTCTTCTCGCACAGCGCCTTCCAGAAGTGCGGGGTGTTGGCGGAGATATAGAGATAGCCGTCCCTGGTGGGATGGATGCCGGTGATCCCGCCGGAACGCATGTCGCGTCCCACATCCCTGGGTTCCGAATCGGCCCATACCATCCGGGCGGACTGCATGGTCAGCGCCGCGCGAAGCAGGGACACGCCGACATATTGCCCCTCGCCGCTCTTTTCACGCTCGTAGAGCGCAGAGGCAACGGCGCCGGCCACGAGGGCCGCCGCATAGTAGTCGACCACGGAGCCGTAGAGAATTTCAGGCGGGCCGCCACGCTTGCCTTGCAGCGTGCACATGCCGGTCATCGTCTGCAGCACCTGGTCATAGCCAGCCTTGTCTTTCAGCGGGCCCGTTTCGCCATATCCCGTGACGGCGCAGTAGATGAGGCGCGGATTGACGGCGCGGAGCTGCTCGTAGCCAATGCCGAGCCGGTCCGGGACGCTGGGGCGGAAGTTGTGCACAAGTACATCCGCGTTGTGCACCAGCGCAAGCAGCCGATCCAGGTCGGCGGGATCCTTCAGGTCGAGTACGACGCCGAGCTTGCTTCGGTTGACGCCGAGGAACGCCCGGCTCTCGGCCTCCAGCGTCGAAGGATACTTGCGCAGGTTGTCGCCCACGGGCGGCTCGATCTTGATGACGTCCGCGCCCTGATCCGCGAGCAGCGAGCAGCCGTACGGCCCTGCGATATAAGCGCTCAGGTCAAGCACGCGCACGCCGGTCAGCGGGCCGGACGGCCCCGTTCGGGTTGCGCCGAATGCGCCGAATGCGCAGTCTCCGACAGTCATGTTGGTTTGCATACAGCCTCCGGATTCAATTGGACACTCAGTCCGCGACAATGTTCTGCTGCCTGGCAAGCTGCTTCCACCTGGCAACATCGGCAGCGATCGTCTCTGCGAACTGTTTGGACGTGCCGGGCTTTGCCTCGGCGCCTTCGTTGAGGATCGCTGCCTTGACGGATGGCTTTGCCAGAGCCTTGTTCACGGCCCCATTGAGCCGCGCAATGACTGCCTCCGGCGTTCCTGCGGGCGCGAGAAAGCCCCACCAGAGTTCAAACTCGTAGCCGGGAACGGCGCTCGCCATGGGTACCAGGTCGGGTGCGATGGGGCTTGGTTTCAGGCTGGTAATGCCTACGGCCCGGACCTTGCCGGCCCTGACCATGGGCAGCAGCGACGGTCCGCTTGAGATCAGCACCTGCGTCTGGTTGCCGATCAGGTCAGTGATGGCGGGTCCCATGCCCCGGTAGGGGACATGCGTGATGGCGAGCTTTCCGGCCTTGGCCTTGAGCAACTCGGTGCCGAACTGATTGACGCTCCCTGGCCCGGAAGACGCATAGTTGAATTTGCCCGGATTCGCACGGATCGCGTCCACCAGGTCCTGCGGGCTCCTGGCAGGGAACGCATTGCTGACAGCCACGATGAATGGGCCCTGGGCCAGCATTGCTACCGGGGAGAAGCTCTTGATCGCGTCATAGGGCAGTTTGCCCTGCACCGCCGCGTTGGTCGTCATGCTCGAGGACACCGCGACCAGGGTATAGCCGTCCGGGGCCGCCTTCGCCACGATGCCGGTCCCCGTGTTGCCGCTCGCGCCGGGCCGGTTGTCGATGATCACGGGCTGCTTCAGGTCCTCGCCGATCTCCTTCGCCACGATCCGCGCGAAGGTATCGTTCGAGCCGCCGGGCGGATAGGGAACGACGATGGTGACGGGCCTGGACGGATACGCGCTCTCCGCGCCCGCGTGAGGCGAAGCAGCCAGCGAGCCGACCGTGGCAAGTGCGGCTATCAGCGCGAAGCGTCCTGCGCCCCCGCTTGAAGATGACGTGTTCATGGTTTGTCTCCTGTCAGTCTGATTTTTGTACAGTCCGGTCAGGCAGCGATCAGCCCCAGCCGCTTGCCGATATCGACAATGGCCTGCGCACGCCTGACAAAGGGTGGGTCGATCATCTTTCCATCAACGACGTAGGCCCCGATCCCTTTTGCATGCGCCTCGGCGGCGGCCGCCACGACCCGCATCGAATGCGCGATCTCTTCGTCGGACGGGCGATACACTTCGTTGGCCAGCGCGATCTGGCTCGGGTGGATGCAGCTTTTGCCAAGAAAGCCCATCCGCATGGACATCTCCGCCTCGGCACGGAAGCCTTCGGTATCCCGAATGTTGGCGAACACCGTGTCGTAGGCAAAGACGTTGGCCTCTCCCGCGGCCATGCGCACGGCGAACATGGCCGTTGCGATGGCCGCGGGATTGCGCCGGTGAATGCCGATGGGTTCGAAGAGATCTCCAAGCCCGAGTTGAAGGCCGGCGACGCGTGGATGCGCGCTTGCCAGTTCGGCAGCGCGGCGCAACGCCGCCGGCGATTCGATATTGAGCAGCAACCGGACTTTGGCGTCGGCTTCGGTAAAGCCGTTGGCCCGTTCCGCTTGTTCGACTGCCTCAGCCGCGTGCCGGACGTCGTCGTCGGTCTCCGGCTTGGGCACGTTGACCAGATGCAATCCTGGCACTACGACTGCGGCAAGATCCGCTTCGAAATGCCCCGTGGCAATGCCGTTGACGCGAACGATGAGCGTCTTGCCGGCGCTCCGTGCCTCGTCGGAGCGCAGGAGCCGTGACAGGAGGGATCTGGCTTCGGCTTTCCTGTCTTCGGCAACGGCATCCTCCAGGTCGAAGGACAGCGCGTCCGCATCGCTTGCCAGCGCTTTTGGGAAAAACTCGGGGCGCGAACCGGGGACAAACAGCTTGCTTCTCATGGCCAACACCTAGCTCTGTGGGACGAGATGCAGTGTCGTGCTATCCACAACAAAGATAAACTATGCTTTTCTACGTTCGCTCAATAGAAATTCTATGGAAACCGCCTATCTGAGAGCCTTCGCCCTGGTTGTCGAGACCGGCTCGCTGGCCGAGGCTGCGAGGCGGCTTGACGTCACCCCGGCGGCAATTTCCCAGCAGATTCAGGTGCTTGAACGGGAACTCGGGACCCGGCTCCTGGGACGGGCCGGCAGGACGGTGGCGCCCACGGAGTCCGGGAGCCGGCTCGCAGAACGATGCGGCCCCCTGCTCAGGGAAGTGGACAGCCTGAAAGGCTGGATCAGCCAGGCCGATGAAATTCGCGAGCTTCGTATCGGGACGATCAATACCGCGCTCCACAGCCTCCTGCCAGACGCGTTGGCGCGCTTCACAGCCGAACACCCGCGCGTGTCCGTCTACATACAGTCGGCGATGTCGAGCGAGTTGTATGACGCGGTCAAGCGTTCGGATCTCGATGCCGCCGTTTGCCTGCATCCGCCCTTTTCGATGCCGAAGGCGATTGCATGGGAACTGCTTCGCCAGGAACCGTTGGTCGTGCTCGCTGCGGAGCGTGACAAGAAGGCAGACCCCCACGAGCTTCTGCGAACCAGGCCGCTCATCCGATATGACAGAACCCTCGGCGGCGGGAAGCAGGCAGACGAATACCTGCGCAAGGCCGGCATTGCCCCGTCGCAAGAGCGCTTCGAACTCAGTTCCCTGCTCGCGATCGCGATGATGGTGGATCGCGGCCTGGGCGTGTCGCTGGTCCCGGACGTCGCGTCTCCGCTGACGTCGGCGCTGCACATTGCCAAGATCTCGCTGCCCTCGGAACCGGAACCACGCCGGTTCGGTATGCTATGGCAAAGGACGTCGCCGCGTACCCGTTTGATCGGATCGTTCCTTGAGCAGGCTCGCCTCGCGGCCCGACTATGAACAGGCCTTGCGCCGGATGATGTGTAGGCCGATCAGGGTCATCGGGATACGCTCGCAGCAAGGGGGACAGCTTCGGCCACAAGATGGTCTTGATCGCGTAGTCGGTCGCCGAAATGCGCACTGTTCCGGACGGCTTGTCCCGGAGCTCGCCAACAGCCGCGAGTTCGGTTTCGATCTCTTCAAAACGAGGCGCAACCGACTGCAGCAGACGTTCCCCCGCTTCGGTCGGAGAAACGCTGCGCGTGGTGCGCGTCAGAAGGCGAACGCCCAGTCTCGTTTCAAGCGAGCGAATGGTGTGGCTCAAGGCAGATTGAGATACTCCGATCTGTGCGGCGGCCCGGGCAAAGCTCCGCTCGCGGGCGACGGCGATGAAGGCAAGCAGGTCGTTGAAATTCTCGCGTGGCATTGGCGAGTTCAGCACACAGGTCTTTGCAGATCCTGGCACCTGGCCAGAGTGCGGATAAGGTCTCTGGCAAGGTATTCCGGGGACGCCGGTGGCGCGATGAACCCATTGCGCACAGGTGTCGGAGGCTAAGGGCGCGGCTTGCGCGACCTGCTGAACAGCACCATCGCAATGCCGCCGAGGATCGCCGCGGAGGCGGCAGCCAGGCGTGGTGTGATCGCTTCCGACAGGAACAGCACGCCGCCAAATGCAGCGATCAGCGGCACCGACAACTGTACGGTGGCCGCGCGCATGGCAGAAAGGTTGCTCAGCGCCGCATACCAGATGACATAGCCGATGCCGGACGTCAGTGCGCCGGAGGCCATGGCCAGGGCAACTCCGGCCTTGTCCGTGTACGCGTTGGCGACGAACAGCAAGCTCAGCACGAGGGCGAGCGGCGCCGCCCGCGCGAAGTTGCCAGCCGTGGCGGCAAGCGGGTCGGCCACACCGCGGCCGCGCAGCGAGTACACGCCCCACGCTACGCCAGCGATCGCCATCAACGCGGCGCCGAGTGGTGGCGGGGCAGCAACACCCGGCGAGACCAGGTAGACGAGCCCCGCGACCGCCAGCACGAGTCCAAGCGAGGCGATGGGTCCGAACCTCTCGCCCGAGCGAAAGCCCACGCTGAACATGGTCAGTTGCACCGCACCGAACAGAATCAATGCGCCCGTGCCCGCGGGCAAGGTGAGATACGCGAAGGAGAAGAATGTGACGTAGGCAAGCAGCATCGCCGCGGCGCGCCAGTCGGCATGGCCGCGCGCGAACCGCTCCGGCCTGATCCGTACGATGACCGCGAGCGTGATCGCTCCGGAAACCAGCCTGATGCTGCCAAAGCTGGCCGGATCGATGTGCCCTTGCTGCAACGCAAGCCGGCACAGCAGTGAATTGGCCGCGAAGGCAAGCATCGCCGCCACGGTAAGGATGATCGTCTGCGAGGCCGGCACGCCACGGGGCTCTTCAAGCATGGGTTGTCACCAGGACGACTGCCCAAGACAACAGCGCGACACCGAGCGGCGTGCTGAGACGGCGGCCCCAGCCCACGTTCTTTTCAATCGCCATCACGGCCGCAAGCAGGAGCATCCAGCCGAGGCTGCCGGTGCCGAGCGCGAACATCAGCAGCATCAGCGCCCAGCAGCAGCCGACGCAGTACAGGCCATGCTGCGCGCCAAGCGCGAACGCGTGCCACGCGTGCGCCTGTCCACGCCAGCGCTCGATGACGAAGCTCAAGGGCGTGCGGCACTTCTCCAGGCACCGGTACTTGAGCCTGCTGAACTGAAAGGCGCCGGCCAGGGCAATGATCGCGGCGCCGATCAGCCAGCCGTGCCAGGCCAGGCCGGGTACGCTGGCGAGCAGGGATAGCAGCGCACTGTGTAGTGCATGCGCCAGAAGCCCGAAGGCTCCCCACACCGTCATGTAGCCGAGCGCGAGCAGCATGAGCAGTCGCACGTGGTCCGGGCGCCCGGCCGTCAACCGATCGAAGGCGTTGAACAACGGCAAGGTAGTCGGCAGCATCATGGCCGCCGTCATGAGGATCCACGCAGCGGCGTAGAGCACCACCGGCACGACCACATCGCCGGCGGGAACGACACGGCACAAGAATGCCGCCGGTCCTGATGCGGTCCAGTCATCGTGCTCAAGATAGCGTCCGTATGGCGTGCGAGTCCAAGCCCACAACGCCACCCACGCGAGCGCAATCAGCGCGGCCAGGATCGGCAGGAACACGCGCTGATGGCGCGAGGCGCCGGACTGCGGTGAGCCTGCCATCGGGCTCATGCGTCGAAGACGAAGGTGCTTTGCAGGGCGTTGTGGTTCTTGATGTCGAGGTCAATGCCGAGGGCGGCGTTCTTGGAGCGATAGGTCGGGGCTTTGCCGACGAATACCGGAGCTCCCGGCACTGTCGAGAACACGGTGTCGGAGAGGGTGGTCTGGCCACCCGTCGCGCCGAGATAGGGCTCAAGCTCGGCGAAGTAGTCCTGGCCGATCTCGAGCGTGCCCTTGCCCGAGACTACTGTGAAGCGGATCGGTGCCCGCTCCACGGATACGACCGTGCCGATGAGCTTGGCGAGTTCGGCGACCGGCCCACCGGCCTGACCGGTGTAGACCTTCAGGAGTGCATCTTCCTGCGCTTTGGAGGCATTGTCGTCGACGTAGATCGCTGCCGTCCAGTTGCCTTGCAGGATATTGCCGGGCACATGTGCGACAGCCGCGATGGTATTGCCGCTGACATCGACGCCGTCGACCGTTCCCTTGTCGATGCGCCACGCGACGATGGTGTCGCAGGTGCCGTTGTCAGGGTCTTCGCCGATCCAGCAGGGGCAGAGGACGTTGCAGTTGCAAACCTCGAGCAGACGACCTTCCAGGTGATAGCTCATATGGACCTCCGTTGAAGGTACACAGGTACACGAACACCGGCCTGTTGCCGCAGTCACGGCGACAAGTAGCAAATCAATCCTCTGCTACGGGGGGGGACAAGTCAAGGTCAACGAAGGTCGGGCAGGCGGTCGGGCGAGTGCAGCCGGCCATTCTCGCCCGGGGCTGTCGAACTGGCTCATTGGATACCCGCTTTGGGCGCGCCAACGCGAGACGGATTGCGGCCCGGTGTGATTTTCCAGTAATTTTAAGATTCGCTTGCCGGCGGATGACTGTCGCCGGAGGGTTCTTTGTCCCGGGTCGCGGCGCCGATCGTGATCGTATTCCTGCGCCATGTCGCGGGTGGCTTGCCGAACTCCCGCTTGAACGCGCGATTGAATGAGGCTTCCGATTCGTACCCGGCAGCCTCGGCGATCGACGCCAGCGACGAATCAGTGAGGCGAAGCTGCCGCGCGGCGAGCTGCAGGCGCCACAGCGCCAGATATTGCATCGGTGGCAGCCCGACCAGTTCGGTAAAGCGCTGTGCCAGCCCCGAACGCGAGATGCCAACTTCGCGGGCGAGCGCTTCCACGGTCCAGGCATACACCGGCCGCGCATGCATCAGCGCGAGTGCTCGCGCGACGAAGCGATCACGTAATCCCGCCAGCCACCCCTTGCGATCATCGGCCATCGTGCCGACGTAACGGCGAACCGCTTCGACGAACACCAGCTCCGCAAGCTTGGCCAGCACCGTGGCGCTGCCCGCCTGCGCCGAAGCCGCCTCCTCGGTGGCGAAGCGCAGTGACGATTCGAGCCACGACGCGCCGGATCCGCGCATGCTCACCTTGAACAGCCTGGGCAGCGCGGACAGCAGGGGGTTGCGCGAATTGTCCTGCATGGAGAGAAAGCCGCACACCATGCGAGTGATCTCGCCACCGCCGCCGTGGACGAGTGTCATGACTTCACCCGGTTTCGCCTGGACATGATTGGCCAGTATCGGCGCCAGGAATTCCGGCAACAGATCGGTGGAACTGCCTAACACGTGGGTCTCGCCCTGCGGTACCACGATGACATCGCCTGCTTCCACCTGCAGCGTGCTCGCCGGGTCGCCTGGCAGCATCGCCCAGCACCTTCCTTCTGTCACGAGATGGAACGAGACGACGTTCTCGGAGGGCGGCAGGTATGCCGAGCAAAGCGCCGAATCAGCCTGCCCGATGACGCACCAGGGCGCCGAAAAGCTGCCGTCGAGGTGAACCGCCCCCGTCAACTGGATGACGCGCAACACATCGGAGAGAGCATCCATGGCAGCGGTTGCCCAATGTTGGGGCCACGCACAAGAAATCCGGACGACCGGCTATTCAATCGCGTGCTTACCGTCAGGATACTAGCCCCGTGCCTGAAGGCCAACACACGCAAGAAGATTCGATTGAAGCAGGGCAGCAATAAGGGTTGTGGCGTTCTCCGCGAATCAGGCGGGTGATGCACGCGTTGTATGCGTCTACTCCAGACGAACCTGGCGATTTGCGAATGCACCGGCGCGCACGCTGCGACGTCGTCGGACCTCAATTGTCCCTCGACCGCATTTTTTGCAGCAGCACCAGCTGCAACCCCAACCCCGTCTCCCAAGGAGAACCGTCATGTCCGCAATCCATTCACCTTCTCTGCCCGATACCGATCCCGCCGCCCTCAGGATCCGGCATGCCGTTGCCGGTATTCAACCACCTCTCTCGCAACCTTACGTCGATTCCGCGCGCTACGCCAAATGCGTGGAAGTGTCCAGGCGCGTCCGGTGGGACATTGATGGCGACGTGCTTCGCCATCGGGATTTCGACTTCACGAAGAAATTCCTGCCTGATGGCCTGTCGTTCGTCGATCGCCTGCCGTTCCTGAACGGCAACGAGCGCCGCCTGCTGTCGCAGATCCAGGGTCGCTCGTATGCCAATATCTTCGGCCTGGTCGAGCGGTTCATCGGCGCCAAGATGCTTGAGGTGAGCCGCGACCACTGGCTTGGCGACCAGATCGCGCTTGAGGCGCTGGTTCGCTTCACCGACGAAGAGCTAAAGCACCAGGCGCTGTTTCGCCGTATCGAGACCATGATCGGCGCCCGGATGCCCGCGGGATACAAGTTCGAACCGCAGCCCGATGACGTCGCGTCGTTCGTATTGGGCAAGTCGACCTGGTCGGTGCTCGCGCTGACCTGCCTCATTGAACTGTTCACGCAAGCCCACTACCGGGCCAGCATTGCGCCGGACAGCGAGCTCTCACCCCTGTTCAAGGATGTGTTCCTGTTCCACTGGAAAGAGGAGTCGCAGCACGCGATTCTGGATGAACTGGAATGGGTCCGTGAGAACGCGAAACTTTCGCCGCAAGCACGCGATGCGGCCGTGGACGACCTGATTGCGCTGGTCCGCGCCATCGATGTCATTCTGCAAGCCCAGGCGGCAGCGGACGCGCGCTACTTCATCGAACTTTGCAACCGGCCCACGACAACGGCCGAGAAGGATAGCGTGATGAACACCGTCCTTGCCGCCTATCGCTTCCAATACATCGTGTCGGGCGTGCAGATCCCGCGCTTCGGCGAAACGCTCAACGCCATGATCTCGCCGGCGCAAGCGCACCGGATCGGGGCCGCGCTCGCGCCGATCATGGGCTGACAGGCAATCGAAAACACGGGCCACCGGCAAAACCGCGACTTGATTGGAGACCGTGATGGATATGCAGATCCGTAACCCAACGACGGTGAACCCGGCGCCCGTGATCGCATTGCATTGCTCGGGTGCGGGTGCGGGGCAATGGCGGCAGCTTGGCAGCGCGCTCGACCCGCGCCACGCGCTCTTCGCACCCGAGCATTACGGCTGCGACAGCTCTGGCCCATGGAGCGGCGTGCGCGCCTTTACCCTGGCAGACGAGGCGGCTAGAACGATCGACATCATCGATCGTGCCGGTTGCAAGGTGCACCTTGTCGGCCACTCCTATGGCGGAGGCGTCGCGCTCCATGCTGCTGTCGAGCGACCGCATCGAATTGCCAGCCTTGCCCTCTATGAGCCGTCCGCCTTTCACCTGCTGAAAGCGATCGGCGCGCACGGGACGGCCGCGTTCGCCGAGATCCGGGCGATTGCCACGAAAACCGCGGAGGCGGTGTGCACCGGCGACTACATCGGCGCGGCCATGTCGTTTGTCGACTACTGGAGCGGCCCGGGCGCGTGGGCCGCGCTACGGCCGTCCGTGCAAGCCGCGCTGGCACGCTGGACGCCAAAAGCACCGCTGGATTTTCGCGCGCTGATCGAGGAGCCGACGCCTATGGCCGCATACGGCGACCTCGATTTTCCCGTGTTGATCATGCGCGGCGAACACGCGCCCACGCCGACGCGACTCATCGCGGAAGCGTTGCCGGCACTCATGCCCGCCGCCAGTCTTGTTGTCATCGAAGGCGCCGGTCATATGGGCCCGCTTACGCATACGCTCGAAGTCAACGCTGCGATCGTGCGGCATATCGGCAGTGCGGGAGCGCGGCTGGCGCTCGCCTGACTCAGGAACAGGCGTGCTGGCTGGTACTCGTGTGCTAGATTAGCGCCTGACTTCGAACGGGGAGCGTGACAAGTGTGGCGGGATTCAGGTAGATGGATTCGCTGATCACCGCCGCGGCGCGTGCGCTCGCTGCGGGCGACCCCCTCGGCGCGCTGAACCGGGTCGCCTTGCGCGACGACGCGCCCGCGCTCGCGCTTCGCGGCATCGCGATGGCACAGCTCGGGGATCTCCCCCGGGCCAAGGCGCTCGTGCGGAGCGCGGCGCGCGCCTTCGGCCCCAAGGAAGCCGTGGCCCGCGCCAGGTGTGTCATTGCCGAAGCCGAGATCGCACTCGCCTCGCGCGACCTGGGCTGGCCCGCCAGGGTGCTCGACGCAGCCCGATCAACGCTCGAAGCGCACGGCGACCACGTCAACGCCGCGCATGCGCGGTATCTCGAAGTCAGGCGCCTCCTCCTGATCGGGCGCCTCGACGACGCCGAACATACGCTCGCCGGAGTCGTCTCCTCGCCCTTTCCACCTGCCGACTATCCACCTGCATTGAAGACCGCGCACGAACTGGTCGTCGCCGGGATCGCAATGCGACGCCTGCAATCGAAAACGGCGCGTGCCGCGCTCGATCGGGCCCAGCGCGCCGCACGCCTCGCGGGAATCCCAGCGCTGACGGCGGAGGTTGAAAACGCATCCCTCATCCTGAACACGCCCGCGGCGCGCCTGGTTGCGCGTGGCGAGGAGCGGCTCCTGCTGCTGGATGAGGTGGAAGCGCTGCTGGCGTCGAAAGCGCTCGTCGTGGACGCATGCCGCAATGTCGTGCATGACGCCGGCAAGGCGGTCTTGCTCGCCAGGCGTCCCGTGTTGTTCGCGCTAGCACGCACACTGGCCGAAGCGTGGCCCGAAGACGTAGCCCGGGAAACGCTCATCGCACAGGCATTCCGGACGAAGCACGCCGATGAATCGCATCGCGTGCGGTTGCGCGTTGAAGTCGGGCGGCTTCGCACCGTGCTTCGGGAAGTGGCCGGCGTGAGCGCCACGAAGCGAGGATTCGCACTGGTGCCGGGCCACGCGCGCGAGATCGTCGTGCTGGCGCGTCCCGTCGAAGACAAGCACGCGGCAGTGCTGGCCTTCCTTGCCGACGGTGAGTCATGGTCGAGCTCGGCCCTGGCGCTTGGCGCCAGCCAGCGGACCGTGCAGCGCGCGATCGATGCGCTGGCGGCAGCAGGCAAGGTGCAGTCGTTTGGTCACGGGCGGGCGCGTCGCTGGGTGACCCCGCCCGTGCCGGGATTCGCGACGACCTTGTTACTCCCCGCGCCCCTGCCAAGTGACTAGGATGTACACATGCAACCAGTGACGAGGACAGAGAAATGAAACACTCGGCAGCCGAAATCATCCGTGAATACGGTCCCTTTCCAGGTATCGACAACGTGCATGGCGTCACCTATGACGGTCAGCAAGTCTGGTTCGCCACCGGAGACAAGCTGAACGCCCTCGATCCGGCGAGCGGCAAGACGCTACGCTCAATCGATGTCGCCGCGCACGCAGGAACGGCCTTTGACGGCCGGTACCTCTATCAGATCGCCGAGAATCGCATCCAGAAGATCGACCCGGCAACCGGCCGCGTACTTGGCACGATTCCGGCGCCCGGCAGCGGCGGCGACTCGGGGCTCGCGTGGGCCGAAGGAACGCTCTGGGTGGGGCAGTACCGGGACCGGAAGATCCATCAGGTCGATCCCCAGACCGGGGCGATTCTCCGCACCATCGAGTCCAACCGTTTTGTCACCGGGGTCACGTGGATCGACGGAGAACTCTGGCACGGCACCTGGGAAGGCGACCAGAGCGAACTGAGGCGAATCGATCCCCGAACGGGCGTGGTCGAGGAGAAGGTCGAGATGCCTCCAGGCGCCGGCATCTCGGGACTCGAGTCCGATGGCGGCGACCAGTTCTTCTGCGGTGGCGGGAGTAGCGGGAAGGTCAGAGCTGTCCGCCGACCCAGGCGAGGCGCCGCGGCTGGCGGGGACGACGGGGTCGCCGCCGATACCAGGAGCAAGTAATCGAAGCGGCCGTCGCGGGCGAGGTTGCGCAAGCGGGGACGACAAGGCGCGCCACCATCGGCGGCAGCAATGCCGCTGCGCGGCAAGACTCAAGCGGCGCGCGACAAGTTGCGGGCGCAGATGGGTTTTGATTAATTGACCGCTCGGTCGGCTTATTTTAGGATGTTCCGGCGCCATAAGGAAAAGAGACCCCGGAGACATCATGCCCCTGCGCCCCCGCCTTGCCTGCGTTGCATCGACTGCCGCCATCCTCGCCCTCGGCGGCATCGTGGATATTCCCATTGGTGTTGCGACGGCCCATGCTGCCTCGGCCCCTGCCGCGCAGCAGGTCGTGATCAAGCGGGACGAGTATGGCGTGCCGCATATCTACGCGGACACCGCCTACAAGCTTTTCTATGGCTATGCCTATGCCGTCGCGCAAGACCGGCTGTTCCAGATGGAGATGGCAAAGCGCAGCACGCAAGGCACCGTGGCCGAGGTGTTCGGCGAGCAGTTCGCCAAGTTCGACCTGGCAACGCGCGGCAACTACTGGCCCGCGGCGATCGAGCAACAAATTGCAGCTTTGCCGAAAAGGGAGCGTGACATCCTCGATGGCTATGCCGCCGGGATGAATGCGTGGATCGCGCAGGTCCGTGCGCGGCCCGACACCCTGATGCCCAAGCAGTTCAACGACGCCGGCTTCAAGCCTTCGGACTGGAGCGCATTCGACGTGGCGATGGTGTTCGTCGGCACCATGGCGAACCGCTTCTCCGACAGCACCAGCGAGGTGGACAACCTCGCGCTGCTCACCGCCCTGAAGGACCGGTATGGCGAAGCGCGCGGCATGGATCTGTTCACTCAGTTGAAGTGGCTCGTCAACCCGAAGGCGGTCACCACCATCGCAGCCGGCGAGCGTACTTACCCGATACGGCTCGGCGCCGCGTCAGTCACCGGTGGCCTTGCCTACACGTTGCCGCGCTACGACGGACCGCCTCCGATGGCCGAGCGGCCCGCGCGCGGCGACGACGGCATGCTGCTCGCGCTCGACGCGCAGGCCAACCGCGACACCGTGTTCGCCCAGTATGCGCAGAGCGGCGCCAACGGCCTTGCCGGCTTCCCGACCACCAGCAATATGTGGGTGATCGGCAAGCAGCGCGCGCGCGATGCCAAGGCGATCATGCTCAACGGGCCGCAGTTTGGCTGGTTCAACCCTGGCTACACCTACGGTATTGGCCTGCATGGCGCGGGCTTCGATATCGTCGGCAATACGCCGTTTGCTTACCCCTGCATCCTGTTTGGCCACAACGGCAAGATCTCTTGGGGATCGACCGCCGGCTTTGGCGACGACATCGACATGTTTGCCGAGCGCATCGACCCCACCCGGCCTGACTTCTACTGGCACAACGGCAAGTGGGTGCAGATGCAAAAGCGCTCCGAGCTCATCCACGTCAAGGATGGCGCGCCCGTGACACTCGACATCTACCGCACCGTGCACGGCATCGTCATGCAGCGCGACGACGCCACGCATACCGCCTATGCCAAGGCGCGCGCCTGGAGTGGAAAGGAAGTCCAGTCGCTCCTGGCGTGGACCCGCCAGGCGCAGGCGCATGACTGGAAGAGTTGGACAGCCCAGGCCGCACGACAGGCCTTGACCATCAATTGGTATTACGCGGATCGCCAGGGCAATATCGGATACGTACACACCGGCGCCTATCCGCATCGTCGGACCGGGCACGACCCGCGCCTGCCCGTGCCCGGTACCGGGGAATGGGACTGGCGCGGCGTGCTGCCGTTCGCCACCAACCCGCAGGTCTACAACCCGCGCTCGGGCTATATCGCCAACTGGAACAACTCGCCTGAGCAGGGCTACCCGGCCTCCGATCTGTTTGCCTTTCTTTGGGGCGCGGCGGACCGCAACGTCGAAATCCAGCATCGCATCGAGGCGCACGCGACGCTCGACAGCGACGATGCCTGGCAGATACTGAAGGACACCAGCCGCTCGGACCTGAACGTGCGGCACTTCCTGCCGTTCATCCGCAATGCGGCGGCGGCGCTGCCTGCCGATGACCCGCGCCGCCGCCTTGCCGATACGCTGGCGGGCTGGAACGGCATCAACGACGACCCGCGCGACACCGGAAAGTACGCCCGGCCCGGCTCGGCAATCATGAATGCCTGGCTCACGTCGATGCTGGCAAGGACCGTCGTCAAGGCGGTTCCGGCGCCGTTCGACAAGTGGTACATGGCCAGCGGCTACGAGACGACGCAGGATGGCCCCACCGGCTCGCTGAACCTCAGCACGGGCAGCAAGGTTCTCTATGAGGCGTTGCTGGGGCCACGCTCGGCCATTCCCCAGCGCGTGGACCTGTTTGGCGGCGCCGCGCCGGACGACGTGATTCGCGCCGCACTGGGCGACGCCTGGACATCGCTGTCGGCCAAGTACGGGGACGATATCGCCCGGTGGCAACCGCCAGCCGTGATGCTCACCTTCCGCGCGAACAACTTTTTCGGCATTCCGCAGGCGGACGCGGCCGAAGCCATCCGCGTGCCGGAGTACCAGAACCGTGGGACGGAGAATGACCTGATCGTGCTCGGCAGTGCCGCCGCTGCCGGCAAGACGCAGGCATGGGATGTGGTGGCACCGGGGCAAAGCGGGTTCGTCGCGCCGGATGGCACCCGCTCACCGCACTACAGTGACCAGCTCGCCCTCTATACGGGCTTCGGCCGCAAGCCGCTGCGCCTGGAGGCGGGCGAGGTCGCGCGACATACGCGCAGCGAGGAAAAGGTCTTGGTCGCACCTCGGTAGATCGTCGCTGGCAGGGTCTGGCCGACGGTCTCGGCTTGATCGTTGGCGTCGGACCCGGTGGCGGTGTGAGCGCCATCATGGCAGCCAGCGCGCCAAGACGGGAGGCCTCGCTGGCGGGGTGATCGAATGACCACAGCGGACACGAAGACAGCCACACGTCTCCGCGCCGACTCATGACGCTGTTCGTTCGACAGACGTCTGCAAAATCCCCCCAACGATCGTTGCTCAAGCCATCTGTGCTTGCCTTCACTGCTAACAACTGAAAGCGCTTTTCACATTGCGGAATTCACTCCGAATTTCCGCAGCGGTTTGTTTTCGTTTCTCGAAAACGCGTTCCACATCATGAAATTCAAAGCCTATCTCATTGAAAAATAAGGATAAAGCAACTCTTATGTCTTATATAAGACTTCGCCGTGATGCGCCAGAATCGCCATACAATGATTCCACGCTGCTTGCTTCGACATCCGTAGCGGCACACGCAACCCTTTCTTCAATCGCGCTTAGGAATTTCACATGGCCCAGTATCAAGACGACATCAAGGCAGTTGCTGGTTTGAAAGAGAACCACGGCAGCGCATGGAATGCCATCAACCCCGAGTATGCCGCCCGCATGCGTGCCCAGAACAAGTTCAAAACGGGCCTGGACATCGCCAAATACACCGCGAAGATCATGCGCGCCGACATGGCCGCCTACGATGCCGACTCGTCCAAGTACACCCAGTCGCTGGGTTGCTGGCACGGTTTCATCGGCCAGCAGAAAATGATCTCCATCAAGAAGCACTTCAACAGCACCGACCGCCGCTACCTTTACCTGTCCGGCTGGATGGTGGCCGCGCTGCGCTCCGAGTTCGGCCCGCTGCCGGACCAGTCGATGCACGAAAAAACCTCCGTCAGCGCGCTGATCCGCGAGCTGTACACCTTCCTGCGGCAGGCCGACGCCCGTGAACTGGGCGGCCTGTTCCGCGAACTGGATGCTGCCCAAGGACCTGCCAAGGCCGCCATCCAGGAGAAAATCGATAACCACGTCACCCACGTTGTGCCCATCATCGCGGACATCGACGCGGGTTTCGGCAACGCCGAAGCAACGTACCTGCTGGCCAAGCAGTTCATCGAAGCGGGCGCATGCTGCATTCAGATCGAAAACCAGGTGTCCGACGAGAAGCAGTGCGGCCACCAGGATGGCAAGGTCACCGTGCCGCACGAGGACTTCCTGGCCAAGATCCGCGCCATCCGCTACGCCTTCCTGGAACTGGGCGTGGACGACGGCGTCATCGTGGCCCGTACCGACTCGCTGGGCGCTGGCCTGACCAAGCAGATCGCCGTGACCAACACGACGGGTGACCTGGGCGATCAATACAATTCCTTCCTCGATTGCGAAGAATTGTCGGCCGACGAACTGGGCAATGGTGACGTCATCATCAAGCGCGACGGCAAACTGCTGCGCCCCAAGCGCCTGCCTAGCAACCTGTTCCAGTTCCGCGCCGGCACGGGCGAAGCGCGCTGCGTACTGGATTGCGTCACCGCACTGCAAAACGGCGCTGACCTGCTGTGGATCGAGACCGAAAAGCCGCATATCGCCCAGATCGGCGGCATGGTCAGCGAGATTCGCAAAGTCATCCCGAACGCCAAGCTGGTGTACAACAACAGCCCATCCTTCAACTGGACCCTGAATTTCCGCCAGCAGGTGTATGACGCGATGAAGGCCGCGGGCAAGGATGTGTCGGCATACGAGCGCACCCAGTTGATGAGCGTGGAATACGATCAGACCGAACTGGCGAAGCTCGCTGACGAAAAGATCCGGACCTTCCAGGCCGACTCGTCGCGCGAAGCAGGTATCTTCCACCACCTGATTACGCTGCCGACCTACCACACCGCCGCACTGTCGACCGACAACCTGGCCAAGGAATACTTCGGCGACCAGGGCATGCTGGGTTATGTGGCTGGCGTGCAGCGCAAGGAAATCCGTCAGGGCATCGCCTGCGTCAAGCACCAGAACATGTCCGGCTCGGACATCGGCGACGACCACAAAGAGTATTTCAGCGGCGAAGCAGCCCTGAAGGCGGCAGGTAAAGACAACACCATGAACCAGTTCTGATACCAGTAGTACGCCCCAAACATAGCGCCAACCCAAAACGGGTTGGCGTTTTTTTATCCGGCGACATAGCTCGCGGGGGGCCTCATCGAACGTTTTCCAGTGCGCGTGAAACTGGAGTGCACGGTTCGCCACCTAGGAATTGAGGTGGACGGCGCTCTGGAGATGGCAGATCAAACAGAAGTCTGAATGGGAGCCAACCGACTCGGCCGGGGCTTCATGGTGTGGCTTCGAATGGCTCCGCGAGGAATAGGCGATGTAGTCGACGAATAGGTCGGCTAGTCTGCGGCCCACCCTGCGCCTGCCGTGCGGGCCATTGTATGGCGCCTTCCCTTGGCAGTTCGGATCTTTGGGAAAACCAAGGGTCCAAATCAGGCTTTTGAATGCCTTAGGGCCTCGAAGCTACGGCGCACACAGTCTGTCAGCCGATTAGCCAGGAATCCCACCGGAAAATGGTCCGATGTCACGGCGTAGCTATTGAACGGAACCTCTTCGGAAAAAGGTATCTCGGAAACATTTTGTATCCGAAGCGCTCGGGAATCTATCGGACTTATTATAGATGTTCCGAGGCCCTTGCTAACCATCGTGCAAATTGTCGAGGCGTATGGTGTCTCGATGGAAAGATGCCTGAGGTCATTGGGGAAATGACGATCTATCTGGTTTCGGTTGGGGCTACCCATGGGCAGCGATATGAAGTGTTCATTTTCAAAATCGCTTGGATACACGACATCATGCGTGGCCAGTCTATGCGAACTATTGACGATTGCCACACCGCGAGCGGTATTGATCAGTTCAAAATCCAGGCTCGGCAAATCAGTGATAATAGAGCAGAATCCAACGTCACAAAAACCAGTCGCCGTCCATTTTGCGACGACATCGGAGCGCCCCAGATTAACCACAATCGGTATGTCCGGAAACATACCCCTGAAAATCTGAAGGGCATCCGGCAACACGCAGTGTGCAATCGAGCCTACCGCGCCCACGCGGAGCAGGCCGGTCCCTCGGCGGCGAATCGAATCCGCACTTTCTCCCAGAGACTCCAGGCCGAGAAATGCGCGCTCCACATCGGCATAAAATGCCTCCGCTTCCGCCGTCGGGATCAGCCGCGTCCCGATTCGTTGGAATAGCGTGAACCCGACCGTCTGCTCCAGGAGCGAGATCCATCTGCTGACATTCGGCTGAGAGGTGTGGAGGAGTCCGGCTGCCGTGGTCATCGAACGCGTCTTCATCACAGCCCTGAACGCCTCGACTTGCTTGAAGTTCATATGAGGTCCTCAAAAGCGCACATTTTGGCCGACCCGCTCCGGCCCTGCACGCCGGATCCTATCATATCAATTTTGTATTAATAGCAGCGAAACACTGATTTGACGCATGGTCTGCTTCATTCCAAACTGGTTGTATCCTTCTAACAGAGTGCTGCCATCATGGAATCGAAAGTTAGCCGTCGACTCAAACAACCTCCGGCGAAAGAGGTTATTGATTACATTTTTCAGCCCCGCACGACCAGAGAATTCTTCGCGAAAAATTTCGCGATTCTGACTCAAATCAATTTCGCTCATCTGTTGATGCTTAACGACCAGGGCATTCTCGACCGGGCGACGTCGATTCGCCTGGCCAATGCTCTGATAAAGATGCAGGAGGACGGCCCCGAAGCGGTCGAGCTCGACGCAGCACGAGAAGATGCTTATTTCAACTACGAAGCTCATCTGATCAAGCTGGTAGGTCAGGACATCGGTGGCCGCTTGCATACGGCACGCAGTCGCAACGATATGGGCGCCACCAACGATCGTATTCGCGCTCGTGCTTTCATTCTACGCATCAGCAGGGCATTGACCGATGTCGCTGCCGTCGCGGCGGCGCAAGCGGAGAGATTCGCCACCTATGTGATGCCTGGATATACGCACATGCAGGCTGCGCAGCCCATCACCTATGGGTACTATCTGTCGGGACTGGTCGATGCCTGGTCCCGGGATATCGATCGCCTCATGCATGTCCTGGAAACGACAGACAATTGCCCACTTGGCGCCTGTGCCTTGGCCGGCACCTCGTTTCCCATCGATCGGACGTCGACCAGTTTGCTGCTGGGCTTCTCCCGGCCCATGCCGAACTCGCTGGACGGGGTTGCATCACGCGACTTCGCATTGGAGTTGAGCGCGGTGCTCTCGATCATGATGATCACTTGCAGCCGGATGGTGCAGGATTTTTACATCTGGTCGACGCCGGAGTTCGGATTCCTGTCGTTCCCCGACAGCATTGCCGGCACGTCCAGCATCATGCCGCAAAAGAAGAATCCGGTCGTTCTGGAGTATTTGCGGGGGAAGACGTCCCATCTGATCGGACTGACGTCGGCCGCACTGACGGCCGTCAAATCTACCCATTTTTCGCACTCGGGCGACAGCAGCCGGGAAAGCACGAGGACGTGCTGGGAAAGCTGCGAGGAAGCCGTAAAGGCTCTCGAACTGATGAAACTGCTTGTGGAACGCGTTGAGCCAAATCGGCCGCGCATGGCAGACCGTGCTGCGCAGGACTTCTCGGCTGTCACCGATCTGGCCGACCTGCTGGTCCGGAAAGCCGACCTCTCGTTCCGCGACGCGCATCACATCATTGGCGCTGTCGTTCGACAAGCGCTTGATCAAGGAATCCCTGCTACAGGGATTACGGCCCAAATGATCGATGCCGCAGCGCTCGAACAGGTGGGGCGAAGGGCCTCGCTATCGGAAGACGATATCGGCGAATGCCTGGATCCGGTTCGCAACGTTGCCGCGCGCCGGTCGTATGGCGCGCCGGCTCCGGATGGCGTCCTCCAGCACATTGGCGAGCAAAGACGCTCGCTCAAAGCGAAGACAGATGCCATCGATGCGGTTGGTCACCGGCTCGTCGAGGCGCAGACGTTGTTGGAACGGCGTACCCGCACGCTTGTTTCCCCTGAGTCCGACCAAGGCGCGTAAATCCTGCGCCTATTCACCGAGGAATCGAGCGATGTCCAAGTTCGTCGTGGTTTTCGCCTTTGCCATGGGTATCGTTTCGGCAGCAAACGCTGAAACCTACCCGGACAAACCAATCAATCTCGTAGTGCCGTTCGCACCCGGCGGCACCGTCAATCTCACAGCGCGCCTTCTTGCCACACGGATGTCGGAAGTGTTGGGGCAGCCGGTTGTTGTCGACAATAGGGCCGGGGCCGGAGGGAACATCGGAGCCGCCTATGTTGCGCGAGCGAAATCCGACGGCTATACGCTCTTGTACGCAACGCCGGCAAATCAAGTGATTCAGCCACTGCTATCCAAGAACCTGCCATTCTCGCCGTCAAGAGATTTCAAGCCGGTCGCGCTATTTGCTACGGTCCCGAATGTGTTGGTGGTGTCAGAAAACACCCCCGCCAGGAATATGGCCGAACTGCTGCGGTATGCCAAGGCAAATCCCGGAAAGCTGAACATGGGATCGGCCGGGATGGGATCGGCGAACCACATGGTCGGTGAACTGTTCATGCTCAGGACCGGCACGGCGTTCACCCATGTTCCCTACAAAGGTGCTGGCCCTGCTACTGCGGATCTCCTGGCTGGTCAGGTACAGGTGCTCTTTGTCAATCTTCCAACGGTGCAACCCTACATAAAGCCGGGCAAGGTTCGCGTGCTAGGCATTGCGAGCAAGGAGCGAAGCCCGGCGATTCCTGACATTCCGACTTTCGAGGAGTTGGGTATCAAGGATGCGAACACAGAATCGTGGTCTGCCTTGATGGCTCCGGCTAATACAAGTCCGCAGGTGATCAAGAAGCTCCAGGATACCGTGATCTCGATTGCGAACGACAAGTCCACGATCCAGCAATTGACTGCCCAAGGCGCACGCCCTTTGCCAGGCACGGCTGCCGACCTCCAGGAGCTGATCAACGAAGACAGCAAGCGTTGGACTGAAGTCATTCAGCATGCGAAGGTCCAGATTGACTAGCCGGCGCGGATGAATCTCATCGTCATCGCGCCGAAGGGTTAAGCACGCGGCATCACCAGGTCCAGGGACCACGCCTGCGGCGTTGCAGGCGTGGTCGGCCGCATTTTCTGACGAAGCCCGTCATCAGGGAAATATCGTCACCCGCGGTTCCGATGCCCCGCTTCGCCTCGCATACCTTTATCGACGAGATTCAGGCAGAGTCGTCCGTGCTTCCCCGAGCAGCCGCTGATTTTTCCGGCGTGCCAGAAATCCCGGCTCGACAGCCTGCTTCGCAGTGCTACGCATTGCCTGCGCAGCTGAACCTACTTGTGTAGGGCTCGCGCGAAAGCTGGCGCGTATGGCGCCCGTAAAGCGGGCTTGGCTGGAAAGGTCCCGCCACTATGCGATCCCCCTGTATGGCGAGGTTTCGCAGCTTAGAATTTTTCATGTCGGCGCGAGCACGAATCGCGCGTTGGCCCGGTATAGGTACGTCCCTCCGAGGCAAAGAGCCTGTACAGTGTCGCTTCGAAGACGCTACCGCAATCCAAAAAAGCCGAGTACAAACAGGACGATAACCACAGCTCCCACAAGCCAGATGATGTTGTTCATAACACTCTCCTTGAGTTCTACACTCACTTGGATACCATGCGCCGCGCGGGTCGCGAGCGACTTGGGAAACGTGCAGCGATACCGAGCGTTCCGCCTCAACAAAGACCTGGTGCATTGCGCCAGTTGCCGCCTGCCAGATATGCGTGCCTAGCGACAGCGACCCGATAGTCGCTGGCGCGCGCAGATTGCAAAATTACATTCTCACACTCGACGGGGTACGTCTGTACGGTAGCGGTCCAACAGCCGAGGGCGCCATTGAATTGAATGAGGCGTTCGCCGCGTGGGCCTGCGTTTTTCCGCCTGGTTTGCGTAGGACGGGCGGAGCCTGTGCGGCGGGAGGTACGCGGGCGAATCTGCTCTACACGCCAGACGCGCTTCTGCTCTGCTGGACGGCCTCCCAGCATCGTCCGCACCCAAGCATCGTGCGATCACGCTGACAAGCAAAGCCCCTCAGGAATACAGGTCACCGATCCGCGACCGCCAAGTGCGCGTATGAACCTCGGCGTGTCCGCCATCGTACCGACCTGAAGGCGAAATGGTGCCAGTCTTAGCCTGTCGGGGGCTGCGTGACGAAGGACAGGATCTTTCGTGATGCCAAGCCGGGCGGCTGCCTTCTTCAGGGCAGTTTGCGTACCGGAGCACTCCGCGTCCGCAATCACTGATTCGATCCGAATCGAGGTAGTTCAAATGAAATCCATCCCTCTTACCAAATTCGCCACCAGTGTCGCATGCATTGCGCTCGTGACGGGCTTCCATGCTTCGCTTAGCCAAGGCGCAACGAGTGCCCCGGCGGCATCGCTCACGAACCCCAATCCCACGCACGAGACGGCTGGCCAGGGCATCAACGATACGGAGATCACGACCAAGGTCAAGGCTAGCCTGCTCGATCGAAAGAATCTGAGTTCCACGAACATCCACGTGCGCACCCGCGAAGGCGTGGTACGGCTGACCGGCAGCGTTCCGTCAGCGGCACAGAAGCAGACGGCAGCCGATGTCGTCCACGGCGTCACCGGCGTGAAGTCAGTAGAGAATCAACTGCTCATCCACAAGTCGTGACGGGTCGGACAGCACGCGGCGAGCCTCATGGCCGGCAACGCCATACAGCCTTGCCGGCCTTCGCCGCTGACAGTGACAGGCTGAATCGCGCCGACACAGGAGCGATCATGCACAAACTGGTCTGGCCGGGATTGGCATTGGAATGACCACAATGTCCGGCGTCGTACCGACAGCCCGATCTGATTCCATCGGACAGGTCATGGCGCATGGCGCGGATATCTTCGCATCGGATTCGCAGATTCCGGTCCCCTTGGCGAGCTAGCCAAGGGTTCTAGCGAGGGCGATGGGGACCAATGACTGATGTCCCGGGGAACATCACCTTTTCATGCCCACCGGAAATCCGGCAGGACGTCACGGTGTTCCGCAACGCTGACGCCTCCCAATTCGCTAATCATCAGCTTCACGGATTCTTTTGTTCCCTTGCTGCAAGTTGCAACAAGCATCATTTCTCCTTGCGCAAGCTGCGCTTGCCGCCGGGCGATCCCGCCCCGCCGAATGCGTGCGCCAAGCCATCCGCCAAGCCGCCACCCGGACAGCGCACCGATAGCGCCGCCCCCCACGCAGGCGGAGCACAAACGCCAGCCCTCATGGTTCCCAAGATGTGGCGCCCCAACAAAGCCAAAATGGCATGGTTTCGTAGCGAAGTCGGTACGATGGCGGACACTGTGCGGGTCGGCAAGACCGCGCCCGCCATGGCCTGGGCACCGGGAGTTTCAAGCCGCCGTCACGGCAGGCAACAGGCGGTCGAACTCCCGCTTCACAACGGCATAGCATTCGCACGCGTGTTTTTCGAGCGCCGGCCGGTCGAGTACCGAAATATGTCCATGACTGTAGCGAATCACACCTGCGTTCTGCAGCTTCAATGCCGCTTCGGTGACGTCGGAGCGCCGCACGCCAAGCATGTTCGAGATCAGTTCCTGCGTCATCGTCAGCTCATTGGATGGGAGCCGGTCGATGCTCAGAAGCAGCCAGCGGCATAGTTGCTGTTCAATAGTGTGATGCCTGTTGCAGACTGCGGTATAGGCCATCTGGGTGATCAGCGCCTGGGTGTACCGCAACAGCAAATGCTGTATGGGACCGCCGAGGGTAAACTCCTGCTTCAGTACCTTGGCGCTTAGCCGGTAGCCATGGCCAGCGCTTTGCACGATGGCCCGGCTCGGTGTCGTCTCGCCGCCCATGAACAGGGCAATCCCGACTATCCCCTCATTGCCGACGTCGTCTGGTTCGACTGCACGCGTGCTCGATGTGCAGATGAGCATGCCCCATCGCTTGATGGCGGCCAGCGCGGAATAAGCCGGGACCGAACTCGACCTGAGCGCGCCCAAGTTGCCCGCCATGCTGTGCGGCAGCGAGCTTATCCCGCCGGCGCGTCAGCCTGCTGGCCTAATTGCCGCAGCAGGGCACCCACGTAAATTGCGGACGCAGCCGCGTTTCGCCGCGTGCATAGCTTTAGTGGCCGCACTGCCCATTTCTCACGCAGCGTCAACACGCGCACGCCGTCACAGTTGATCGACTGCAGCACCGAGCGCGGCACCATCCCGACCCCCGCGCCCGAGCGCACCATTGCCACCACCGCCGCGAACCCGGACACCTGGATGCGTACGTCCATGTGATGTCCCAGTGCTGCGGCCTTGCCCACCATGAAGGTATGGATGGCCGCCCCGCTTTGCAGGCTGACGAAGGGGCGGCTCAGGCAGTCCAGGAACGCTACCGACTGGCGCGCGGCCAGCGGGTCACCCTCGGGCACAACCATGACGACCTCATCCTGACGGTACGGCAGGAACACAAGTTCGGGATGCTCGTCATCCCATGTGACCACGCCGACGTCGGCGCGCCCTTCGGCCACGGCGGCCACGATGTTGTGGCTGAGACGCTCGTCCAGGGAGATACGTACTTCGGGGTAGTCGCGCAGGAACGTCTGCAGATCCCCCGGCAAGAACGAAGCGATCGCACTGCTGTTAGCAAAGATCGTGACCTGCGCCCGGACACCTTCGGCATAGGGAGCCAGGTTGGCGTGCATCTGCTCCAGCTCGGCAAGGCAGCGGCGGCAGTGCTCCAGCATGACCTGGCCAGCGCGTGTCAGCGAAACGCCGCGTGCCTCCCGCACGAACAGCCGGGTGCCCAGCGCTTGCTCCAACTGCTTGATGCGCAGGCTGGCCGACGAGGGTGCCAGGAAGCATGTGGCGCCGCCTCGCGACACGTTGCCTGCGTCGGCCACTGCCACGAATAGTTTCAGGTCTATCAGGCTGTAGTGCATAAGGTTTCGTATTTTACAAAAACTGTTTTCCAAACATCTCGTTTGTCCTGCATTTCACCCAGTGAAAGACTAAGCGCCAGCAATGCCTTGTGTCATCGATTTTGTGAAAAACGAACTGTTACTGGGAAAAACCCCTATGTGCTTGACTCTGGAAACCGACAATCTGGCCGCGCTGACCCGCGCGATCGACGCCGCAATGGCATTGCCGCCGGATCGCTTGCCCGGCGCGGTGCAACACGCCTTGCAGGCATCTTTCGCCGACGGTAACTGGCTAACGCCGGCACAGCGCCAGCCGGACCCGCAGCGCTATGCGCGCCACGTGCTGCAGGCCGACCCGCAGGGGCGCTATACGGTCGTGGCGCTGGTGTGGCAGGCCGGGCAGTTCAGCCCGGTGCACGCGCACCACACCTGGTGTGCGCTGACGGTGGTTCAGGGAGAACTGCAAGAGCACTACTACACCTGCGACCGCCAGAGCCTGCGCGCCACGCCGCTTCACTGGCAGCCGCGCGCCGTGGGCGCGGGCAGCAGCGGAACGGACGGCCTGGACCAGGTCCATCGGCTGGGCAACGCTGGCGCGGGTGTGGCGATCTCCGTCCACGTGTACGGCGTGGAGGCCGCGCGCGTAGCCACCGGCGTAAACCGAGTCCTCGCGCTGGCCCCTTGAATCCGCTGGATTGCGCAAACATCGAAGCGAGCAAACACATGCAGACCATGAATCATTGGCAGCGCATTGAAGCCGCCCTGCTGGGCGAAGCCACCGACCGCACTCCCGTCGCGTTGTGGCGCCACTTTCCGGAAGACGACCTGGACGTGGACAAACTTGTGCGGCACACATTGGAGTGGCAGCGGAAATGGGATTTTGACCTGGTCAAATTCATGCCACCGGGCACATACGGCGTTGAAGACTGGGGCGCCGCCACGGCATACCAGGGCAGTGCCAACGGCGCGCGCGCGGTGGTGGCGCCACCGGTGCGAACCACGGAGGATTGGCTTCGGATCCGGCCGCTGGATGTGAGACAGGGCTCCTATGGCCGCCAGAACGAGGCGCTGCGCGCCGCCGCGCGGTCCCTGCGTGGCGCGGTGCCCATCCTGCAAACCGTGTTCAGCCCGCTAACCACGGCGCGCAAGTTGAGTACGGACAAGCTATTTGCCGACCTGCGCTGCGAGCCGGATGCGCTCGAGGCGGCGCTGCGGGTAATCACGGACACCACGATCCGGTTCGCTTTGGACTCGCTGGAGGCCGGCGCGCACGGCGTGTTCTTCGCGACGCAACTGGCGTCGAGCCGCATGCTGACGACCCAGGAATATGAGCGTTTCGGGCGCCGCTACGATCTGGAGGTGTTCGCGGCGTTGCGTGGCCAGGCGCAATTCAACATGCTGCACGCGCACGGCGATGACATCATGTTCGATCTCCTGGCGACGTATCCGGTCGAGATGTTCAATTGGCACGACCGCCTGACTAAGCCTGGCCTGGAGGCGGCGGCGGCGCGCTTCCCGCGCCTGCTGGTGGGTGGGTTGAACGAGCACGACACCTTGCTTCATGGAAGCGAACAGGAAATTGCGGATGAGGTGCGCAACGCCATATCGCAAACGGACGGCCGCCGCCTGATGGTCGGCCCGGGCTGCGTTCTGCCAGTTGCGACATCGGACTCGGCGATACGCGCCGTGGTCCGCGCCGCGCGCGCCCCCCAGGAGCAAGCGCTGTATGCTTGACGCCGCCGCGAGCCGGTACCAACCAAGAATAGGGCAGCGCCTAATTGCCGCCTACAAAGATCAAGGAGATAACATGCGTCACGTCCTGGCCTGCCTGGCCGCTGCGGCGGCCCTGGTTCCATGTCTGCAGTCCTCCGCGCTGGCGGCGGACTGGCCCGACCCGTCCAAGCCCGTGCAGATCATCGTGCCCGCGCCAGGCGGTGGCGGCACGGCCGACACCCTGGCCCGTGTGCTAGCCGAGCAATTGCACAAGCAACTGCACGCCACAGTCATCATCGAGAGCCGGGGCGGTGCCAACGGCAATATCGGGGTGGGGATGGCCGCCGGGGCCGTGCCGGATGGGTACAAGTTCCTGTTTTCGTGGGCGGGCACGCTGGCGGTAAATCCCAGCTTGTATGCCAAGCTGCCGTTCGATTCGCAAAAGAGCTTCACGCCGGTGGCGCTGGTGGCCGATGTGCCCAATATCCTGGTGGTCAACAAGAGCCTGCCGGTCAAGAACCTGGCCGAGTTCATTGCGTATGCCAAGGCCAACCCGGACAAGCTGAATTACGGTTCCACGGGAAATGGCAGTTCCATGCACGTGGCCGGCGAACTCTTCATGCGCGAGACCGGCACCCGCCTGATCCACGTGCCATACAGTTCCCCCGGCCAGGCCACCACGAACCTCCTCGCTGACGATATCCAGGCCATGTTCCAACTAGTGCCTGGCATCCTCGGGCAGGTCAAGAGCGGCAAGGTGCGCGCGCTGGCCGTCATGTCGAACCAGCGTTCGCTCGCCCTGCCCGACGTACCGACCGTTGCCGAGCTGGGCCAACCCAAGCTGATGTCCTCGACCTGGTTCGCGATGCTCGCGCCCCGCAACACGCCAGAACCCATCGTGATGCGCATGAACGCGGCACTGAACGAAGTGCTGCGCGACCCGGAGGTGATCCGCAAATTCACCGAGATGGGGGCAACGCCGCTGGGCGGCACGCCGCAGCAACTGTCAGCGCACCTGGCGGGAGAACTTGTGAAGTGGCGAGCGGTGGTGAGCCAGGCGAGTATCAAGATTCAGTAGGGGCGCGCTCCGGTGTTGTACATCGGCAGGGACAGGACGTGATCGCGCTGGCTCAGCCAGGAATCGTCTGGCGTACCTGTCACCGCCTGGAAGTTGAACCGTTGCTGCGGGCGACGGGGTACGCCCCAGAATGCGCTAGACGTTGAAGGAGTCGTCATCCGTGAAGTCGTCATTGCCCAGCCCGTCATCCAGGAGGCCATTGTCCAGCGCCGCCCCGGGTTCCCCCAGCGGCGAGCGGTCTTCATTGCCGTAATAGTTGTTGACGACCGTCGTTTCGCTTGGCAGCGCACCTGCGGCTGGCTGTCCAAGGAATCCGCTTGCGCCCCCGCCACCGCTATTGCGATGGAACAGATTCTCGATACCCTGGAACAGGAGCGCACCCCCGGCTACGCCGGCAGCCGTGGTGGCAATGCCGCCCAGCGTGCCACCCAGGCCGCCGCCCAGAAAGCCGGGCCGAGGCGGCTGCGCGGGCGCGGCCTGGGGGGCCGCCGGCGGTACGGCGACAGGCGCGGCCGTCGCCTGCGGCGCGGCGGGGCTTGCGGCAACGCGGCCGGCGCTATTGCCCCAGGCATTGTCCGCGTCGAGAAAGCGATTGGCGCCGCCGGCCTGCGCCATCTGCAACTGGCTCTGCAGCGTGGCGATCTGCGCTTTCGCTGACGCCAGCGCCTGGTCAAGCATCATGGCGCGCTGGACCAGCAGGTAGGCGGCATCCGGTTGCCGGGCGGCCGCTTCGGCGATGAGGGCGTCCGCCTGGGGGTCCTTCATGCCGGCCCTGGCTTGGGTCAGCTGAGTCAGGAAGGCTTCCAGTGCTTGCATTTCTTGGGGGGTCATGGCACCTCCTACGCGGGTTGTCTTCGCGGGTTGTCTTGTGTGATGGCAGTTTAAGGGCAGAGACTTAAGCAAGCCTTAAAGGCCTTGGTGCCGATGTGCCTGCCGGTCCGCGTTCACCAGCCAGCCCGCCAGCGTGGCCAACGCGTTCAAACAAGGCTACGTCACCTACGGCAGCGATAGCGGGCACGACGCATCGGGCGGCGGCGCCTTCGCGCTCGACAACGAAGCGCTCGCCAATTTCGGCAGGCTGCAGTTCAAGGCGAAGCACAACGCGGTCAAGGCCATCATCAAGGCACGCTACGGACCGCTGCCTACGCACAGCGACTTCATCGGCGGATAGCAAGGAGTCTCCAGTGTGTTGCATCCACCGTTCGAATCCCCGTCAGGGGCGGTCATTCGGCTATCATGCTGAGTCCGGCCATGCCGGCAACTACCCGTCATGGCATGGAAATTCGGGTTTGCCCCGGTAAAGTATTTGCGCTCGTTGTCGATACGCAGTGCAGGCACCGCTCCGATCAATTCGCCTAACCCGCCGTCATGGCCAAACATACGCAGCCCAGCCGTAGCAAGCGTTTCCCGATGCGGGTTGGCTGCGCATTCCTGCTGTGTTTGCAAGCCCTGTCTTGTAGGGAATCGGTTGCCTCGCCGGGGGCTGCGGCGTTCTCGACTTCGTTGCAGGTTATCGCGGCAGAGACGCCGCCATGCCTTGCCATCGGTTCGCTTCCCGGTACATCGAAAGTGCCTGTGGAGGCACAGATAGCCCATCCCGAAGCCGAAAAGTGACCCCCCAAGCGCGACGCATCGAGTTTTCCTCCCTGCTAGCTGGGCTGGTCAGCCTCGTTTTATTGTTCCTATGCGGTTGTCAACAGCGAGACAACGCTTCGTCGGGCGCAGCCGTGCCGGCCAGGACCTCCATTACAGCGTTGATATGGGCGCCAGACTGGCCGGAGGAGATGCTCCGGATTGCTGCTGAATTCAGCAAACTCAATCCAGACGTCCGCGTGAATGTGCAGTTCATGGTCGGCAATTCGGTCGAAGAGAATATCAAGCCCCGGATTGCTTCCGGCAACTTGCCGGATCTGGTGAGTGTCAACCCGAACGCCTATGCGGCTGAATTGGCCGATCAAGGCATCCTGGCAGACGTGAGCGCGACATCGGCATGGAGCAACATGCTCGGCCCTCTCAAGGGTGACTGGACCAGTCGCCAATCCAGGCGTTTTGGCATTGCCGGCGGAGTGGCTACAACGCTGATCTATTACAACAAGGCACTGTTCGCGAAGGCTGGGGTCAAGGAACTGCCAACCAATTTCCAAGAGTTCCTGATGGTTTGCGAGCAGCTCAAGCTTGCGGGCTTAACACCCATCATGTGGAGCGGCGGCTTCCCGAACATGCTCGGCAACGGCCCCTTCAGCTTCGGCTTTGGCAACAATGTGGTGGCGCGCGAGCCAGACTGGAAGCAGAGAATCGGTGATGGCACGCTGGACCTGAACACGCCTCAGGTAGCAGCTATCTTTGCCCGGATTGCGCTGATGCCGCAACGTGGTTACGTACAAGATGCCTTCATGGCGACGGATTACGACGAAGGCATACGGCTGTTCAAGGAAGGCAAGGTCGCGATGGCTTTTCACGGCAGTTGGGCAGCCGGCCCTTTGCTGCACGGCAACCCTTTCGAGGTTGGCGTGTTTATTCCGCCCTGGAACGCGCCGGGCAAGCGGGTGGTGCCTGTGATCGGCAGCGAAACCGGGTTTGCGGTGTGCGAGACGCCCAACAAGGCCGCAGCCATGCGTTTTCTCGAATTCATTGCCGGGAAGGGGTTCTCCATTCTCCAGAGAAAACGCCAGAACATCCCCCCATTCAAGCAAGTCGCGGGAACGCTCGCAAGCGATCAGAAGATTGTCGACTACACAAACATGGTCAGCCGCTATCCGGTGACCGTCAGCCCATACTATTCGGTTCTACCCTCCAACTCGATCGAGCAGCTCCATCGATTGATGCAGGAAGTGCTGGTCAGGAAGATCACGCCCGGACAGGCCGCCAAGCTCCTCGACGAGTCTGTCAAGAATGAAGCAAAGATGCACTACCGATGAGCTCAATCATAGGTTCGCTGCGAAGCGCTTTCGCATATCTCTCGCTGGACCTGCTGCGCCGTGTCGAAATTCGCTACCGGCTGATGACTGCGTTCATCCTGCTGTCGCTGATACCGATACTTATATCGGGCTACATATCGTATGTGGAGTCGACCGCCGCGATCAAGGAGAAGGCGGAGGTATTCTCGAAAGAGATGGTCAAGCAGGTATCCAAGAACATCTCGTTGCGGATGGAGCAGATCGAGACGGAAAGCAGCCTTCTTGTACTCTCCGATCGCGTTCAAGGCGCGCTGACAAGCGTTGTGGATGGCAGTGCAAAGGAGCGGAGCGAGGCGCGCCAGGATATGACACGCCTGCTCCTGCAGCACTACGGATCGGTTGACTTCATCAACCAGAAGTATCTGCTCGACAAGAACAACCGGATCATGGACACCCAGGTCTTCGCGCAGCTGAGCCGGGGTGTGCTGCGTCTGGTCAAGCAGGCTCCCGATCGCAATGGCCGGCCTTACTGGGGCAGTTACGACAACGGCGTCGGGCAACAAAATCTCGGGATGGTGCGCGCCATCATCGGCAAGAGCAACAACCGGCAGATTGGCAATCTGGTTCTGGTCATCAGCCCCGAGCATTTTTCGACAATTTTTGATGACGTCGCCCTAGGGAGTGGAACGGAAATCTACGTTCTCGATGCCGGCAACAACAAAGTGGTTGTCCGCGCCGACGGCATTTCCACGAACACCGAAGGGATGGCCGAGCCTGACCTGATCAAGAAAATCGCAAGCAACGAGCTACACGGGGAGCCGAGTGGTTTCGTCGACTTCGAGGGCAAGCGCGAGGGGCGCTACCTTGCCGCGTACGCAGCAATTCCCGGCACGACATGGTTTGTCGTCAGCACAATCCCAGAAAAGAAGTTGACGGCAGAGGCACAGTCCGTGCGCAATCAGATCGTACTGGTTGGCATCTCGGGGTTCCTGCTTTCGATCTTCCTGGCCTACTTCATTTCCCACAGCATTTCGGCACCGCTCAAAGAGCTGGTGCGAAAGATGCACGATACCGGCAACGATGCGGGAGCCGAGGCGGAGGCGCATGCGCGCACTGATGCCGGCGGCAAGGATGAACTTGGCCGGCTCGCGCAGCGTTTCGAAAGAATGAGTGGGGCGATCAGCCAGAAAATCCAGAAGATCAACGAGATCAACGCCTCCCTTGAGCAGACCGTCGTCGAGCGAACAGCGGAACTCGTCTCCAGGGAGCAGGAGTCGCGAACGTTGATTGAGAACTCCCCGGACACGATTACCCGCTACGACCGGGACCTCCGCCGCACTTACGCCAATCCCGCGTTCTGTGCCTCGGCAGGGCGCACCCTAGGCGAATCGCTCGGCAAGCGGCCCTCGGAGGTTCCCGGCGGCGCCAACGCGCTGATCTACGAGGAGAAAATCGCCGACACCATTTCAAGCGGGAGAAGTGGGCAATTCGAGCTGAGATGGCTCAGCAAGGATGGACGGGAACACTGCACCCATATCCGCCTGACGCCAGAGATTGACCGGTCGGGCAAGGTGAACTCGGTGCTGGCTGTGGGTCGTGATTTATCGGACCGGATGGCATTCGAGGCGACAATCTGGAAACAGGCCAATTTCGATGCGCTGACCCATCTTCCGAATCGCCAGATGTTTCACAGCCGTCTCGAGGAGGAAGCCGGCATGGCGCATCGCTCCCGGCAGCGTATGGCCTTGATGCTGATCGACCTGGATCGCTTCAAAGAGGTCAATGACTCCCTGGGACACGACACAGGAGACATCCTGCTGATCGAGGCCGCCAGGCGCATCATCTCGTGCGTGCGCGAATCGGATATCGTCGCGCGCCTTGGCGGTGACGAATTCACCGTCATTCTGCCCAACATGGACGATACCGAACGCATTGAACGGATCGCAAAGGCCATCATCCACAAGCTGGCCGAGCCCTTCAAGCTCGGCGCGGATGAGACCTTCATTTCCGCCAGCGTCGGCGTCACACTTTATCCCGACGACACCGGCGAACTGGATGTCCTTTTCAAGAACGCAGACCAGGCCATGTATGCGGCCAAGAACGCCGGGCGCAACCGTTTCAGCTACTTCACGCCCGACTTGCGTGTAGCGGCGGAAAAGCGCCTGCGTCTCACGAGCGATCTACGTGCCGCCCTGCCTGGCGGACAGTTCCAGGTCTACTATCAGCCCATCGTCGACCTGGAGACCGGGGAAATCTACAAAGCCGAGGCACTGATCCGCTGGCTGCACCCCGAACGCGGCACGATCAATCCGCAGGATTTCATTCCATTGGCCGAAGACACGGGGCTCATCGTTCCGATCGGGGATTGGGTGTTCAAGCAGGCCGTGCACCAGGCCCGTCAATGGCGCGGCCGATTCCATCCGTCTTTCCAGATCAGCGTCAACATGTCACCGATGCAGATACGGCAAGACGGCCTGGTTTGCAATCAATGGTCCGACTATCTCGTGCGGGAAGGGATGCCGGGGCAGAGCGTTGTGGTTGAAATCACCGAGGGCCTGTTACTGGACGCCGAACTGAATGAGAAGCTGCTGACCTTCCGTGATGTGGGAATCGGGATTTCGATCGACGACTTCGGTACTGGTTACTCGTCCCTGGCTTATCTCAAGCGCTTCGACATCGATTACCTCAAGATCGACCGCTCGTTCGTACATAACCTCGGCTTTGATGGCGACAATCAGGCGCTTTGCGAGGCAATGGTCATGCTGGCGCACAAACTGGGATTGAAGGTCATTGCCGAGGGCGTGGAGACGACGGAGCAACGCGATTTTCTCATCGCCGTGGGTTGTGATTTTGCCCAGGGCTTTTTGTATTCCCAGCCGGTTCCGCCTGATCAGTTTGAGGTGTTGGTGTGGCCGAATATCGAGGAAGGGGCTGGCAGTCCGGCCTGCGCCACGCTTTAGTGACTGAAGGCGCCAGCCCGTGCCGACCACGCAATATTTGGGTGTCATCCGGTAGGGGGACGGACTCAATCCGACCCCCCGAGCAGGAAGCGAAGGGCATCGCGCCACCAGGCATCGTCTACCCGCTCGAACCAATCGTTGTGCTCGGCACCAGGCACTACACGCAATTGCCGAGGCGCTACCAGCCCGTCATGCAGTGCGACGCCAAAGCGCGCCGGGACAATGCTGTCGCGCTCCGCAACCACCACCAAAACGGGCCGGGTGAACGACGCCAGGTTGGCCGCGCTGTCGTAGCGATCCCGCAGCAGCCACGACACCGGCAGCCAGGGATAGTGGTAGCCGGCAACATGTTGCAGCGTGTCCCATGGCGTGATCAGCATCAGGCCTGCTGTCTTGTCCCGCTGGCGCACGCTGGCCGCCGCCGCAACGCCGGCCCCCAGCGATTCGCCGATCACCAGCAGCGGTGCGCCATATTGGCGATAGGCCTGCGCGATGATCTGCTCGGCGTCATTCACTAGGCTGACTTCGCCCAACGGTCCCGGGCGCGGTCCGTAGCCCGGATACTCGGCGAGAATCACGCGTGCGCCATGGGGCGCCAGAGCCGCGGCGTACGCTCTGCGGTGGCCGGCATGTCCGGCATTGCCATGGAAAACAATCGCCGTGGCACGCACTGGCCCGGTGGGTTCTGCAACCAGGCCCTTGACGTCTTGCGAAGACGGCCATGCCCTTAGGCCGCCAGCAACCAGTTCTGACAACTCAGCCTTAGCGGGGAAATACAGGAACTGATTCTGCAGGGCTGCAAGGGCAGGGGACGGCAAGAGACTCCCAAGCCATAGTGCAAGCCCGGCGGTTTTCGTCGCCATGCGCATTGCTGTGGTTTGGATCTGCCGTCCGGGACTGTCCCATTCCCTGCCGATGACGTGGCTGGGCTGGCGAACTGACGGCCGAATTGGGGCATTCATCGGCATCCCGGCATCCTTTACCATCAGGCAGCGCCGTCCCTGTGCGACTTGTGCTGCGACGCCATCGGTTTCTGCGGGGCGGGTGGCACGGATTCATAGTGACCGAGCTGGATCGTGTGGTTGTCGTGACCGCCCGTGATGTCGTTCAGGCGCGACTGGTCGTCGGGCGTGTCGAGCGGATCGAATTCGCACATCGTGGTGCGGCGCTCGACCGGCGAGGTTTTGCCGCAACCCGCGTTCCCCGGCAGGGCGGCTGTATGAATTGCTTCGGGACTATAAAGCATGGTCGCCCTCGTCCGGCAACGGCAGTTAGACCATTATTAGCGATATAGGGCGGGAACGCCATGTGGGGTAATGGCCGACCTGGGGCGAGCCGGCGACGCATGTAAGCCATGCGAGCACGTGAAAGGGGGGCAAGCAGGAGCCTCCTTCCTAGTGCACCGCACAACGATAGTTTCGATCCCTGCAGATGACCCGGCGATGCCTTCGTGACGGCGTCGCCGTGATTTCTGCTGCGAGCAGATTCGCATCGCGCGTGAGCCGCCAATGCCCATCGGGGTCTTTGCGCAGGATGGTGAGTGTATAGCCGGAGCGGTGGATGGCAGCGCTGCCGCCAGGCGGCGTGACGGTCATGCGGACGTGGTTTCGGAGACCAGATTGGCAACAATCGTTGGCATATGGGTGCGGCCGAACGTTAGCTCGAGCCATCGGCCACTATTGCTGCGTGAGCATCAGGTTCAGGTTCTGAACCGCAGCGCCGGATGCGCCTTTGCCAAGATTATCGAAAACCGCGGACAGCAGGACGTGCCCGTGTTCCATGTTAGGAAATACGCTTAAGCGCATGTCGTTCGTACCGTTCAGCACTTGCGGATCCAGGTGCTTTAAGGTGCACGATTCGTGCAGCGGCAAGACATGTACGTGGGCCGCCTCGGCATAGTGGCGTGCGAGGCATGCGTGTAACGTGGCGCCATCCACGTCGGGTGCCAACAGCCGCAACTCCAAGGGCACCGTCAGCACGATGCCCTGGCGGAACGCACCCAACGCAGGGACGAAGATGGGACGCTGCGCGAGCCCGGCGTGCTGCTGGATCTCCGGGGTGTGCTTGTGCGCGAGTTCCAGACCATATACCTGGTATGAAGGCGCGTTGACGGCACGCTGCCCCTCATGTTCCTCCACGCCGGCACGCCCGCGTCCGGAGTAGCCCGACACCGCATGAATGCTGATAGGGTAGTTGCCTGGTATGAGCCCAGCCTGCAACAGGGGACGCAGCAAGCCAATTGCACCGGTCGGATAGCAACCGGGATTGGTGACCCGACGTGCGTTCGCAATGCGCTCAGCCTGTCCCAGCGTCATTTCCGGAAAGCCGTATGTCCAGTCCGGCTGTGTGCGGTGGGCGGAACTTGCGTCGATGACTCTGACGGCAGGATTAACAATGGCGTCCACGGCCTCGCGCGCGGCGGCATCAGGCAAACAGAGGATGGCGATGTCGCAGGCGTTGATGGCTTCTGCGCGACGCCGCGGATCTTTGCGTTCCGCAGCGGCAAGCGTGAACAGTCTAAGGTCGGTCCGGTTGCGCAGCCGTTCGTGGATTTGCAACCCGGTGGTGCCTTGGTCGCCGTCGATGAAAACAACGGGAGAGCTCATACGTGGAATACTCCGGTGACTGTGTGTTGTAACAAGTAGAACGAGCCCCTATGTTCCATGGACCGCTAGAATAGGGAAAGTTGTATTTCATAACGTGAATATTCAGTTTTTCTGAATCTGGACGCCGACATGCGAGAGATCAGCCTGGACCGTTTGCGCACTCTGGTCGCCATTACCGACCGTGGCTCATTTGCCGATGCGGCGCGTGCGTTGCACCTGGCGCCGCCAACGGTCAGCCTCCACATCGCTGAACTAGAAGACCGCATTGGGGCGCCACTCCTGTCACGGAAGCGCGGACATGTCAGGCCGTCGGCGATAGGAGAGGTGCTGGTGGAGCGCGCGCGTCGACTGCTGGCCGATGCGGAGCAGGCGTTAGACGATATTCAGCGCCAGGTGCAGGGGCTCGAAGGGCGCGCGCGGCTCGGTGCGTCGACTGGCGTGATCGCGCACCTGTTGCCGCAAGCGCTTGAGGTGTTGCGCCAGCAACATCCCGCTATCGACATTCAGGTTGCAGTACTCACTTCGCATGAAACGCTGTCCCGACTGGCGGATGGAACGCTGGATGTTGGGCTGATCGCACTGCCTCAGCCCCCGGTGGCCGGACTCGTGATAAAGCCTTGGCGCCGCGACCCCGTGATGGCCTTTGTGCCGGCGCATTGGCGGTGTCCGGCCCGCGTCACGCCTGAATGGCTCGCCGCCCAACCTCTGATTCTCAATGACGCGACCACGCGTCTCTCGCGTCTGACTGCGGAGTGGTTCGCGACCGGGGGGCACCATCCTGCTCCGCGCATTCAGCTCAACTACAACGACGCGATCAAGAGTCTGGTAGCGGCAGGTTACGGCGCGGCGCTGTTGCCCCATGAGGCCACTACGCCATTGCCCGACAGCCGCATTGTCATGCGTCCGCTGCGCCCGGCGTTGTGGCGTCGGCTCGGCATCGCACATCGTGCGGGGTACGTTGAGCGTTCCACGCAACACGTACTTGATGTGTTGTGGGATCTGCGATTGGCGTAGGCGTTGCTATTTTCCGCTTCGGTTCGTTCTCGCTGGGACAGTAGCCTTATTGCACGCCACGACGAACGAATGGCCGGCTTGTAGAAATTGGACTGACCGGATTGGGGTCGATAACGGAAAAACGCAACTTCCGGCCGCAAGCCGCCATGCCGCGGGAGTGTGACGCGCCCGCCCAACGGACATCATGCCGTCGGCATGTCAGCCGCGCCCTCCGGAGCGAAGCGAGAGGGCCTGTCCCGCAGAACGCCTTACTTCCCGGCCAGTGCCGGGAATTGCGGGCTCGTCACAACCTGCTTCAGCAGTTCCTGCACGGCGGGGCCAAAGGCGTCAGCCACGTTTTTGCACGCGCCGGCGGCAGTCCAGCTCGTGTCGAACGGATATTTGACCGAGACCTTATAGCCCTTGTCAGCGGTCGACTTCACGACCATCGTGATCTGCCAGTACGCAGGCGACACGGAGCTGAAACTTAGTTCTTCGATGCGTCCCTCGATCGGGGCACCTTTCACGTCATAGGATTGAGCCATCAGGAGCTCTTCCTGGAAGGCGTCCTTGATGTACTGCGATGGCGTCTTGCCCGGCGCTACCCTTACCGGACCGTTCAGACGACACAGCGGGCTCTCATCGACGCCCGGCGCCAGACCGACGTCGGCAACGCTGACCTTCTTCGGTTGCAGGCTCTGCTGGATGGCGATGACATTGGCGGGGGAGGCCTTGTAAGGGATCGAATTCGTCGTCTCGCAACCGGTCAATAGAGCGCCAGCGGCGCAGAGGGTAGCAACAAGGGCGATCTTGCTTTGCTTCATGTCTTTCTTCCAGATGGGTTAAAGGGGCCTTGACGGTATGCGGGCCCGCAACGATAAACGGACGAATACCGGGGCAAATGAACCCCACCTTAGGAGGGGCCGCTGCTTGTCTGCCATGCGGCAAGCGCAAATGGCAGCTTCCGGCAGCCACAACCGGCCATTGAGCAAGCCGCACGACGTGCGGTGGAGCGACTGCTTTGCTCTCCAAACTGTCTCGCATTACCCCGAGCGCACGCTCACCCTCTCCCGGCAATCCGACCTACTCGCCGACCTGATCCGCATCACATTTCCAGCGGACACCCCCACAAAGCTAAGCGTGCAGGAGCTAGCGTACCAACTAGACGCTCTGCGCAGCGACGCCCAGATCATCGCCCAGGAAGGCTGCGCCGACCTGCTACGCGTAAGCGCAGGCCTCGGCTCCGTTCTAAAACTGCTGGATTACGACAGTGACGATGTAGAAGACAGTCACGGTTTGCATTGCTTGCTGATGCCGTTGAAGCGGCAATTGGATGCGGCTTTGAATCGGGTGCAAGGATTGCTTTGAGGTAGGGGAGGAGGGGGCTTGTGGCAGGGTGAGACGCGTCGCTCTTGCTAGCTCCCGCCCTCTCCCCCGCCCCTCTCCCGCAGACGGGAGAGGGGAGACAACAGAGCGGAGGTTGAGAGGCTCTGGTGTCTTTGAGCCGAGGCGGCGAGCGCCGCCCGGCTTGTCAGCGTGCTACAGCTTACTTAATACCCAGGCGCCACAACGAAGTCACTTCAGCCGCCCGCGCAGCATGCAGCGGGTCAGTCATATCAGTAGCCTTCGGATGGCTAGGCTTCACCTCCAACCGCCCCAGCACCTTCAACCCAGCCTCATCAATCCACGCCAGCAACTGGTCCCGCGAACGCAGCCCCAGGTGTTCAGCCAGATCAGACAGCAGCAGCCAGCCTTCACCCTTCGGCTCCAGATGATCAGCCAGCCCGGCAATAAATCCCTTCAGCATCTGGCAATCCGGGTCATACACCGCGCGCTCAATCGGCGAGTTCGGACGTGCCGGCACCCACGGCGGGTTACACACCACCAGCGGCGCACGGCCTTCCGGGAAGAGGTCGGCCTCTACCACTTCCACCTGGCCTGCCGCCTTGAGGCGGTGGATGTTGTCGCTGGCGCAGGCAAGCGCGCGCGGGTCCATGTCCGTGGCGATCACGCGCTTGACGCCGCGCTGGGCCAGCAGGGCGGCCAGCACGCCGGTGCCGGTGCCGATGTCGAAGGCGAGGTTGAGGGCGCCGGCGGGTAGCTGGGCCTTGGCGACCAGATCGATGTATTCGCCGCGCACCGGCGAGAAGACGCCGTAGTACGGATGGATGCGTTCAGCGAGCGCGGGAATCTCCACACCCTTCTTGCGCCACTCGTGCGCGCCGATCAGTCCGAGCAGTTCGCGCATCGATGCCACATACGGCGCATCGACTTCCCCATAGGCTTCCAGGCACGCCTCGCGCACATCGGGCGAGCGGCGCAGCGGCACCAGGTGGTCGGCGTCAAAGGGCAGCAGCAGCATGGAGAGCGTGCGGGCGCGCTGGGACTGGGCCTGGCGGTGCAGGTGGAAGGCTTCGGTCGGGGTGGGCTTTGCCTTGGGCACCTTGGAGGCCTTGGCGGCCTTCTTGGGCTTGTCGGCGCGGCGGGCCAGCGCTTGCAGCAGCTGGCGGGCGTTCTGGAAGTCGCCGCGCCAGAGCATGGCGGTGCCTTCGCAGGCGAGGCGGTAGGCGGTGTCGCCGGTGGTGGTGTCGTCGGCGATGACGACGCGCTTGGGCGGCGGCGCGCCGGCTTCGGAGCGCCAGTTCGCGCTGCGTTCTTCGCCGTTTTCGGTCCAGTGGATGGTGGCTTGCTCGGTCATTAGTTTCTTTCTGGCCACTTATGGCGGCCAATGGGGTTGTGCGGATAAGTCTGGCCAACATGGGCTGGCCATTCAAGGCGATCCGGCCCCGCCGCGCGCCGGCTGGCAAGCCGGGGCGCCCTGGCAGGGCTGGCATGGCGCGGCTGGTGGCGTTCCGGTCAGCCGCGCTGGATTGGGTGCTTCAGAGTTCGTACGCCTCGTGGTCGCCCGACATGGCTTGTTCTACCAGCTTGCGGTTCAGCGTCGGGGAGAACAACTCAATAAAGGTATACACAAAGCTGCGCAGGTAGGCGCCTTGCTTGACTGCCAGATGCGTCACATTGGTGCCGAACAGGTGTCCGGCGGGAATGCCGCGCAGGTTGCGGTCGCGCTCGGCGTCAAAGGCTACGCCGGCGACGATGCCTACGCCAAGGCCGATTTCCACATAGGTCTTGATCACGTCGGCGTCGATGGCTTCCAGGATGATGTCGGGCTTGAGGTGGCGCAGCTCGAAGGCTTTGTCGATCTTGGGGCGGCCGGCGAAGTTCGGATCATAAGTGATGATGGGGTAGCCCATCAGGTCTTCCAGCGCCAGGTGCTTCTTTTCCAGCAGGGGATGGTCGGGCGGCGTGACGACCACGTGCTGCCATTGGTAGCCGGGCAGGGAGATCAGGTTCTTGTCGGCGGAGATCCCTTCCGTGGCGATCCCGATGTCGGCATGGTCGTGCAGCACCATGTCGGCGATTTGCGTCGGATTGCCCTGTTGTATTGAAAGGCGCACTTTTGGGTAGCGTTTGGTAAACTCCGCGATCACCCGGGGCAGGGCGTAGCGCGCCTGGGTGTGGGTGGTGGCGATGGTGAAGTTGCCCTGGTCCTGGGCGGCGTAGTCCTTGCCCACCCGTTTCAGGCTTTCCACTTCCTGCAGGATCTTCTCCACCGACTCCAGAATGCGGCGGCCGGGCTCCGTCAGGCTGCGGATGCGCTTGCCGTGGCGGGTAAAGATATCCACGCCCAGCTCTTCCTCAAGCTCGATGATGGCCTTGGAGACGCCGGGCTGTGATGTATAGAGCGCTTTTGCGGCTTCGGTCAGGTTGTAGTTCTGGCGTACGGCTTCGCGCACAAAACGGAACTGGTGCAGGTTCATATATCCGTGTTCGTATAAACAAACAACTTCTTATTAGTTTGAGATATGAGGCCAGTTTATTACGATTCTCGAACTTTGTTAATGAACGGTCGGAACCTCCGCGCACGTGCCTCGTTTCCAGGCAGTCCCGGACGCTCACCGGCCTGGTGAACCCCAATGTCTCTTGCCTATACCGTTTCCGGTCTGCTAGTAGGCGTCCTCGTCGGTCTGACCGGGGTTGGCGGGGGTTCGCTCATGACGCCGCTGCTGACCCTGCTGTTCGGCTTCTCGCCGGCCACGGCGGTTGGCACCGACCTCGCCTTCGCCGCCATCACCAAGGGTTTCGGCACGGTGGCGCACCGCGCCCACGGCCATGTGCAGTGGCAGGTGGTGCGCCGCCTGTGCATCGGCAGCCTGCCGGCCGCGGTGGTGGCCATCCTGGTGCTCAAGAGCGCCGGTGAACTCAACGCGCAGTGGCTGCACGCGATCCGCCTGACCATCGGCGTGTCGGTGATCCTGACGGTATTGTCGCTCCTGTTCCGCAAGCAGATGCTGGCGTGGCTGGCACGCAACCCGCGCTTCCAGCTCGAAGGCCGTGCCCAGGCGGTTGCCACCGTGGTGGTGGGCGCCGTGATCGGGGTGCTGGTAACGGTGTCCTCGATCGGCGCGGGTGCCGTGGGCGCCACGCTCATTCTCCTGCTGTATCCCCGCATGAAGCCGGCCGAGGTGGCTGGCACCGATATCGCCTACGCCGTCCCGCTGACGGCGCTTGCCGGCTTGGGCCACGTTTGGCTCGGCACGGTGAACTGGACGCTGTTGCTGGCCTTGCTGGTGGGTTCGATCCCCGGCATCTGGCTGGGCGCGCAACTGTCGCGGGCGCTGCCCGAGCGGCTGGTGCGCGCCGCGCTGGCTACCACGCTGACGCTGGTCGCCATCAAGCTCGTCTCCTGAATTCAACGAATACTGAACGGACCCACACCATGTATCAGTACGACCAATACGACCAGCGCATCGTCAACGAGCGCGTAGCCCAGTTCCGTGACCAGGTGCGCCGCCGCCTGTCGGACGAACTGACCGAGGAAGAATTCCTGCCGCTGCGCTTGCAGAACGGCCTGTACATGCAGCGCCACGCCTACATGCTGCGCGTGGCGATTCCGTACGGCCTGCTGTCGAGCAAGCAGATGCGCATGCTGGGCCATATCGCGCGCGAGTATGACCGCGGCTATGGCCACTTCTCCACCCGCCAGAACATCCAGTACAACTGGATGGAACTGGAGCGCGTGCCCGACGTGCTGGCCGAACTCGCCAGCGTCGAGATGCACGGCATCCAGACTTCCGGCAATTGCGTGCGCAATATCACCACCGACCACTTCGCCGGCGTCGCGCCCGATGAGTCCGTGGACCCGCGCGTGCTGGCCGAACTGCTGCGCCAGTGGAGCACCTTCCAGCCGGAATTCGCGTTCCTGCCGCGCAAGTTCAAGATCGCCATCTCCGCTTCGGTCGACGACCGCGCCGTGGTGCAGATGCACGATATCGGCATCTACGCCTACCGCAATGCCCAGGGCGAAACGCGCCTGCGCATCCTGGCCGGCGGTGGCCTGGGCCGCACGCCGATCCTGGGTTCGGTGATCAAGGACGACCTGCCGTGGCAGCACCTGCTGTCGTACGTGGAATCGGCCATTCGCGTGTACAACCGCTATGGCCGCCGCGACAACAAGTACAAGGCTCGCATCAAGATCCTGGTGAAGGCCATCGGCGCGGAGAAGTTCGCGCAGGAAGTCGAGGAAGAGTGGCAGCACAGCAAGGATGGTCCCGCCACCATCACGCAGGCTGAGTTCGACCGCGTGGCGCAGTATTTCGCGCCCCCGGCCTACGACAAGCTGGCCGATACCGATGCTTCGTATGAAAAGCACCTGCTGGAAGAAAAGGCCTTCGCCCGCTGGGTGAGCCGCAGCGTGCATGCGCACAAGGTGCCCGGCTACGCCGCGGTCACGCTGTCGACCAAGCCCGGCCCGGCATCGCCCCCGGGAGATGCCACCGATGCGCAGATCGACCTGGTGGCCGACCTGGCCGACCGCTACGGCTACGGCGAACTGCGCGTGGCGCACGAGCAGAACCTGGTGCTGCCGGACGTGCGCAAGCGCGACCTGTACGCGCTGTGGCAGGAGGCTAGGAAGGCTGGCCTGGCTACTGCCAACATCGGCCTGCTGACCGACATCATCGCCTGCCCGGGCGGCGATTTCTGCTCGCTGGCCAATGCCAAGTCGATCCCCATCGCGCTGGCCATCCAGGAGCGTTTCGACAACCTGGACTACGTGCACGACCTGGGCGAGATCTCGCTGAACATCTCGGGTTGCATCAACGCCTGCGGCCACCACCATGTGGGCAATATCGGCGTGCTGGGCGTGGATAAGGACGGCGAGGAGTGGTACCAGGTCACGCTGGGCGGCGCGCAAGGCAACAAGAGCGCCATCGGCAAGGTGATCGGCCCGTCGTTCAAGGCCGACGAAATGCCCGACGTGGTGTCGCGCATCATCGACACCTTCGTGGCCAACCGCCATGACGACGAACGCTTCATCGACGTGCTGGGCCGTATCGGCATCGCCCCGTTCAAGGAACGCGTCTATGCCGACAAGCAGCGCGAACGCGCCGAAGCCTGAGCACCGGAGATAAACGACATGGCAAAGATTATTCAACTGCAACGCGGCGAAGGCGCCAACCCGGTCCCGGTCATCATCGATGACGCATGGACCGTGCTGCGCGGTGCCGAGGGCGCGGCCCTGACCGACGAACAGATCGTCGCCGCCGCGCAAGGCACGGACGCCGTGCTGTTCCCGCTGACCGCATGGCTGGCGCACAAGGACGGCGCACTGGCTGGCCGCGCGGCCGACGTCACCGGCATCTGGCTGGCGCCGGAAGACGAGCCGGCCGACGCGCAGGCCGCGTTTGCCAGCGTGGCCGTGGTGGCGGTGGATTTCCCCGTGTTCCGCGATGGCCGTGGTTTTTCCACCGCCTATCTGCTGCGCACCCGTTACAACTGGAAGGGCGAGCTGCGCGCCATCGGCGACGTGCTGCGCGACCAGCTCAATTTCATGAAGCGCTGCGGCTTCGACACCTTCGCCGTGCGCGCCGACAAGAACATCGACGACGCCATCAAGGGCTTCACGGAATTCACCGTGGCCTACCAGGCATCGGTGGACGAGCCGCTGCCGCTGTTCCGCCGCAACCGCGCCGAAGCGCTGGGCAAGGAAACGGCATGAGCGAGATTGCTATCGTCGAGGCTCCCGTCTCTTCGCTGCGTCCCCCGGCGCTGTGGACCGCGCCGGAGTACACCGGCAGCGTGGCGGATCTCGAAGCCAAGGAGCGTGAGCTTGGCCTGCGCCTGGCGCAAATCGCCGGCAGCTTCTTTCGCGCCCGCTTTGCCTCCAGCCTGGCGGCCGAAGACATGGTGGTGACGGATGCGATCCTGCGCGGCTCCGAGCAGGTGCGCGCGGGCATCCGCGTGTTCACGCTGCAAACCGGCCGCCTGCACGCCGAGACGTTGGCGGTGCTGGACGAAGTCAAGGCGCACTACGGCTACGACATCGAGCGCTTCACGCCGGACCCCGAGGCCATCGAGAACTACCTGAAGAACCACGGGCTGAACGCGTTCTACGACAGCGTGGACCTGCGCAAGAGCTGCTGCGGCATCCGCAAGGTGGAGCCGTTGAACCGCGCGCTGTCGCATGCGGACGCATGGCTGACCGGCCAGCGCCGCGAGCAGGCGGTGACGCGCTCGGAGCTGCCGTTCGAGGAAATGGATGAGGCGCGCGGCATTCCGAAGTTCAACCCGCTCGCCGACTGGAGCGAGGCCGAGGTGTGGGCTTACCTGAAGCGGCATGACGTGCCGGTCAACGCGCTGCATGCCAAGGGCTACCCCAGCATCGGCTGCGAGCCCTGTACGCGCGCCGTGCGCGCCGGCGAGGATGTGCGCGCCGGACGGTGGTGGTGGGAGAGCAAGGACTCGAAAGAGTGCGGGCTTCACGAACAGAACATCAAGCATTGAGGCCAGACGAAATGGGCATCATGAACGAACTGACTGGCGCGCCGGAAGTGGCGCACCTGCTGCAAGTGCAAAACGATCACCTCGACAAGCTCGAGGCGGAATCCATCTACATCATCCGCGAGGTGGTGGCGGAGTGCCGCAACCCGGCGCTGCTGTTCTCGGGCGGCAAGGATTCGATCGTCATGCTGCATCTGGCGCTCAAGGCATTCCGCCTGGGCGACCGCAAGACCGAACTGCCGTTCCCGCTGGTGCATATCGATACCGGCCACAACTACCCGGAAGTGATCACTTTCCGCGACCAGCGCGTGGCCGAGCTCGGTGCGCGCCTGGTGGTGGGCCATGTGGAAGATTCCATCAAGCGCGGCACCGTGCGCCTGCGCAAGGAAACCGACTCGCGCAATGCCGCGCAAGCCGTGACCCTGCTGGAAACCATCGAGGCCAACAAGTACGACGCGCTGATGGGCGGTGCCCGCCGCGATGAAGAAAAGGCGCGTGCCAAGGAACGCATCTTCTCCTTCCGCGACGAGTTCGGCCAGTGGGACCCGAAGGCCCAGCGCCCGGAACTGTGGAGTCTGTATAACGCCCGCATGGCCGCCGGCGAACAGATGCGCGTGTTCCCCATCTCCAACTGGACCGAGCTGGACGTGTGGCAGTACATCGCCCGTGAAGAGCTTGAGCTGCCTCCGATCTACTACGCGCACCAGCGCGAAGTGGTGAAGAAGAACGGCCTGCTGGTGCCGGTCACGCCGATCACGCCGAAGCAAGACGGCGACGTCAGCGAAGTGATCTCGGTGCGTTTTCGCACCGTGGGCGACATCAGCTGCACCTGCCCTGTGGCCAGCGTTGCGGCCTCGCCGATCGAGATCATCGCCGAGACGGCCGTGACCGAAATCACCGAGCGCGGCGCGACGCGGATGGACGACCAGACGAGCGAAGCGTCCATGGAACGCCGCAAGAAAGAAGGCTACTTCTAACCCGGACGCATAGGCGGGCACATCGCGTCGTTGCGAGAGTGCTCGTGTACCAATGTACACGTCGCCCTCACGCGCCTAGCGCTGCCTCCCGCCTATGCGCCGGAGCGAGCGCTGCGAGAGGGAAGAAGAAAGGATTTGACATGAGCACCCAAGCAACACACCAAGGCCTGCTGCGTTTTATCACCGCGGGTTCGGTCGACGATGGCAAGAGCACGCTGATTGGCCGCCTGCTGTATGACAGCAAGGCTGTGCTGTCCGATCAGCTGACCGCGCTGACCAAGGCCAAGAACAAGCGTACCGCCGGCGAGCAGATCGATTTCTCGCTGCTGACCGATGGCCTGGAAGCCGAGCGCGAGCAGGGCATCACCATCGACGTGGCTTACCGCTACTTCTCCACCGCGCGCCGCAAGTTCATCATCGCGGACACGCCGGGGCATGAGCAGTACACCCGCAACATGGTGACGGGCGCGTCCACCGCGCATGCCGCCATCGTGCTGGTCGACGCCACCCGCGTGACCGTGACCGACGGCCGCGCCGAACTGCTGGCCCAGACCAAGCGCCATTCGGCCATTCTCAAGCTGCTGGAGCTGCAGCATGTGATCGTGGCGGTCAACAAGATGGACCTGGTCGAGTTCAGCGAAGAGCGCTTCAACCAGATCCGCGACGCCTACACCGAACTGGCTGCCCAGTTGGGCCTGAAGGACGTGCGCTACGTGCCGGTATCGGCGCTGCGTGGCGACAATATCGTCAACGCCAGCCAGGCCATGCCGTGGTACCAGGGCGAGCCGCTGCTGCCGCTGCTCGAAGCGCTGCCGGTGGAAGAAGCCGCGTCCGAAGGCGACGATGCGTTGCGTTTCCCGGTGCAGCTGGTGATTCGCCAGGACGGCGCCCAGGCGGACGATTTCCGCGGCTATGCCGGCCGGGTCGAGGCAGGCACCGTGCGCGTGGGCCAGAAGCTGCGCGTGCTGCCGACCAATCGCGATGCCGTGGTGGCCGAGGTGCTGACGCCCAATGGCGTGGCCGAATCGGCCAGCGTAGGCGAGACCGTCACGGTGCGCCTGTCGGAAGATGTGGATGTGTCACGCGGTGATATGTTCGTTGCCGCCGGCGCGGACAGCGTTTCGGCCAAGAAGCTGACCGCCGACCTGTGCTGGTTCGACGACGAATCGCTCAACCCGGCCCGCAAGTACGTGCTCAAGCACACCACGGCCAGCGTGTTTGCGCGCGTCTCGTCTGTGGACCGCGTGCTGGATGTGCACACGCTGTTGCACGAAACCGGCCGCCACGACATCGGCCTGAACGATATCGGCTCGGTGCAGATCTCGCTGCAAAAGCCCATCGTCTGCGATGCATACGGCGACAACCCGGCGACCGGCGCTTTCGTGCTGATCGACGAGGCGACCAACCACACGGTGGCCGCAGGCATGATCCGTGCGTTCGCTTAAGGCGAATGAACTGATCAAGCGAACGCGAAGGAGCATGGCATGGGCAAGGTCTACCTGATCGGGGCAGGTCCCGGTGCCGCGGACCTCATTACGGTGCGCGGTGCACGGCTTTTGGGCGAAGCCCAGGTGGTGCTGCACGATGCGCTGGTGTCGCCCGAGATGCTGGCATGGTGTCCGCAGGCGCAGCTGATCGAGGTGGGCAAGCGGTGCGGGCAACGCTCCACCGCGCAGTTGTTCATCAACCGCCAGATCGTCGACCAGGCCCGCAAGCATGATCGCGTGGTGCGCCTCAAGGGCGGCGACCCGATGCTGTTCGGCCGCGCCGACGAGGAATTGCAGGCGCTGGAAGAAGCTGGCATCGAGTATGAGGTCGTGCCGGGCATTACCGCCGCGCTGGCGGCCGCGTCCGCCATCCGCAAGCCCCTCACCAAGCGCGGCGTATCGCGCAGCGTGGCCTTTGCGACGCAGTCCAAGGCAGCCGACACGGTCGACGTGGAGGCCGATGTGAAGGCCGATACGCTGGTGTATTACATGGGCCGCGATCAGGCCGCGTCCATTGCGGCGCAGTTGATCTCGCATGGCAAGCCGGCTTCCACGCCCGCCTGGGTGGTCGAGGCCGCGACGTCGGCGCACCAGCGCAGCAGGCAGTTCACGCTGCGCCAGATGGCGGCGGGCGAGGCGGCGGCATGGATCGATCCGACCCATCCCAGCCTGTTGATGATTGGCGAGGCGCTGGCTTCGCGGGCCAGCGAGGCGGTGCCGCAGGATGCCGATGGCGGCGTGTCGTACGGGGAAACTCGCGCAGCCTGAATCGTGGGCGCGATGTGAAAAAGCCGGACAACGTAGGTGGCGTTGTCCGGCTTTTTCTTTGGGCTTTCGTGGCGCGCCTGCGTCAGACTTTGCTGCTGGCAAGCGTCCCCACGCAGTAGGCCGCAATCGCATCCAGCACGCTCTCATCCTCTCCCACCGCCGTGGCGCAACGGATCGTCACCCCCGGAAGCCGCTGGCGGCAGTCGTCGAGCAGTGCCGGCAGGTCACGCCGCAGATGCCCGCCCTGGCCAAAAAAGACCGGCACCACATTGATATCGGCAACGCCGGCCGCAGCCAGTTCGGCCAGCGTGTCCGGCAGCGAAGGCGTCATCAGTTCCAGGAACGCCAGCCGCACGGCGCTGTCCGGCAAGGCAGCGGCCAGCTTGGCGTGCAGCCGGTCAAACGGCTCCCGCCAGCGCACGTCGCGCGCACCGTGGCCGAACAGCACCAGGGCCTGGCGCGCAAGGGGGGCGGGGGTCGCGGTCATCTTCGGGCCTCGATGCGGGTCTTAATGCCGGTCCACCCAGCGCAACGCGCCAAGCGCCACCAGCAGGTACAGCGTGCCGGGTATCAGCGCCGAGACGATCGGCGGCCAGGTATGCAACAGCCCCACGTGCGAAAACAGCGTGTTGGACAGGTGGAACGACAGCCCCAGCATGATGCCGCCGAACACCTTGACGCCCACGGCGCCGGCCCGCGCGTGCAGGTAGGCGAAGGGCAGGGCCAGCGCCACCATCACGAACAGGGTCAGCGGGTAGATCACTTTCTTCCAGAAGGCGATTTCATAGCGCTGGGTGTCCTGCTTGTTGTCGCGCAGGTGGCGGATATAGCGGAACAGGTCCAGCGTGGACATGCGCTCGGGCTCCACCAGCAGCACGGACAGGATCTGCGGCGTCAGTTCGGAACGCATGGCCAGGCTGGGTACGCTTCGCTGCTCGCCGCGGAAGACCGGCGCCAGGGTGTCGGCCTTGCCCGGCTCGCCCCTGGGCAAATCCAGGAAATGGGTTTCGGTGACGCCGGTGAGCTGCCAGGACTGGTTGCCCTGGTAGCGGCCTTCCTTGGCCACGCGGATCACGCTGAGCCGGTATTGCTGGTCGAATTCGTAGATGGTGACGCCGGTGATGCTCTGGTCGGGCCGCAGGCCGGCCACGTTGACGAAGCGGGTGACCTCATGGCCCAAGGTGGCGTCGCGGTCGCGGTCCTTGACCCACACGCCGGAGCGGAAACCCGCGGAGACGGTGGCGCCCAGTGCTTCCAGCTTGATCTTCTGCGCGTATTGCTCGGCCTTGGGGCCGATGAACTCGCCGAAGATAAACGTGGCGATGGCCAGCGGCACCGCCAGCTTGAACAGCGAGAACAGCGCCTGGCGCGTATTCAGGCCGGCCACCCGGAAGATCGTGTATTCCGACTGGCTGGCCAGTTGCGAGAAGACATAGATCGCACTGATCAGCACGGCGATCGGCAGCACCTCATAGATGCGCGTGGGCGCTTGCAGGATGACGTGGAAGAACGCCACCAGCGAGGTGTAGCGTCCGGCCACGCTCTCCAGTTCGCTGAGCATGTCGAAAAACACGAACAGCGCCAGCACCGCAAACAGGATAAAGGCGAAAACGCCGTAGATCAGCTGCCCGAAATAGCGCTCGTAGACCCGCAATACCCTCATGCCTGGCTCCCCGTGTTGCCGCCCTTGCGGGGCAGGCCGAAGACGGCACGCCAGCCTCCCAGGCTGCGGTTCTGGCGGTAGCGGAACAGCATCACCGCGCCCAGCAGGGCAAGCAGGTGGAATGGCCACCAGGCCAGGGAGAACGGGATCGAGCCGGAGCGCACCCAGGCCTGCGAGAGATTGATCAAGTTACTGTAGGTCAGGTAGATCAGCACCGCGAAGACCAGCGGCGTGTAACGGCCCAGGCGCGGGTTGACATAGGCAAGCGGGATGGCGATCAGTACGAAGTTGAAGGCCAGCAGCGGCAGCGACAGGCGCCACAGCAACTCCCCCAGGTTCTCGTTGGTGGGGTTGCGCAGCAGGTCGATGGTGTCGCGGCTCTTGGTCGGGATGTCGCCTTCCGCCTCGGGTGGTTTGCTGTCCACCTTGACCGCGTACTGGTCGAACTCGACGATGCGGTAGTCGAGCTTGCCGGGCGTGCCGGCATAGCGGCGGCCGTTTTCCATCACCACCATGCGGTCGCCGTTCGGCAGGGTCTGGAACTGGCCCTGGTGGGCCAGCGCCACGCCGATCTTGTCGGCTTCGGCGTTGGCGACAAAGACATTGCGCGCGTACTTCATGTCGGCGTCGATGCCTTCGATAAACAGCACATAGTTGCCCTTGGCCGGCTCGATGAAGCGGCCGGCGGCGATCATCGACAGCACGCCGCGCTGCTCGAAGCGGTCGCGGAACAAGGAGGTCTGCTGGTTGGCCCACGGCCAGGCGAAGATACCCAGCAGCAGCGACAGGATGATGAAGGGCGCGGCAAACTGCAGCACCGGCTTGACCAGGTCGCGCAGCGAGATGCCTGCCGAGAACCACACCACCATCTCCGAATCCTTGTACCAGCGCGTGAGCACGATCAGGGTGGAGATGAACAGCGTGGCCGACAGCAAAATGGACAGGTAGCCGATGGTGGCCAGGCCGATCAGCATCAGCACGTCGTTGGGGCTGGCCTTGCCGTTGGCGGCCATGCCCAGGATACGGATGACGAGCGAGGTCAGCATGAAAGTCAGCATGACCAGGAACACCGCGCCGGCGGTGTAGGCGAGCTCGCGACGCAAGGCTTGTTGAAAGATCATGCGGAGTCGGTTCCGGGCTGCCGGCCGGCGCGGGCGATGTCGGTGCCGGAGGTGCTTGCTAGCAAGCATAGCGGACCGCCGGCAGCAAATCGCGGATAATAGGAGCTTTCGTGGTGGACGAGCCCCTGGAAGGAAGCGCGATGGAATTTAGCACAAAAGCCCTGGATTGGAGCAAAGCGGGCCAAAATGGTTTCCTGGCGACCAAGACCGATTGCCTGGTAGTGGGCCTGTTTGAAGGTCAGAGCCTGGCCGGCGTGGCCAAGGCACTTGACGTGGCGACAAAGGGCTTGGTGTCCCGCATCGTCAAGCTCGGCGATTTCGAGGGCAAGCGCGGTACGCAGCTGATGCTGCACGAAGTGGCCGGCGTGGGCGCCGCCCGCGTGCTGCTGGTGGGATTCGGCAAGGAAGCCGAGTTCGGCGACAAGGCATTCGCCGAAGCCGTGCGCACTTCCCTGCGTGCCTTGTCCGGCACGCGTGCCGCCAATGTGCTGTGGTGCCTCGCCCAGCAGCAGGCGCCCCAGCAGGCCGGCAATGCCCGCGACCTGGCCTGGCGCCTGGTTACCACCGTCACGCTGATCCGCGAAGCCGGCTACCGCCTGCTGGAGCGCCATCCCGGGCTCAAGCGCGCCAACGCCAAGGGCAACGGCGCCGGCAACGGCAATGACAAGCTGCCTGGCCTGCGCAAGGTGGTGCTGACGGTCGACGCGGCCGACGCCAAAGCGGCGGCCCAGGCCGTGGTGCGCGGCGCGGCCATCGCCAACGGCATGGAGCTGACCAAGGACCTGGGCAACCTGCCGTCCAATATCTGCACCCCGACCTACCTGGCCAACACCGCGCGCGGCATCGCCAAGCGCCACAAGCTCAAGGTGGAAGTGCTGGGCCGCAAGCAGCTGGAAGCCCTCAAGATGGGTGCCTTCCTGGCCGTCACCAAGGGCGCCGTCGAGCCGCCCCAGTTCATCGTGCTGCGCTACGACGGCGCCTCGGCCAAACAGGCGCCGGTGGTGCTGGTGGGCAAGGGCATCACCTTCGATACCGGCGGTATCTCGCTCAAGCCCGGCGAGGGCATGGACGAGATGAAATACGACATGTGCGGCGCCGCCTCGGTGCTGGGCACGCTGCAGGCGGTGGCCGAGATGGGCCTCAAGCTGAACGTGATCGCGGTGGTCCCCACCTGCGAGAACATGCCGTCCGGCAACGCCACCAAGCCCGGCGACGTGGTCACCAGCATGTCCGGCCAGACCATCGAGATACTCAACACCGACGCCGAAGGCCGCCTGGTCCTGTGCGACGCGCTGACCTATGTGGAGCGCTTCAAGCCGGCCGCCGTGGTGGATGTGGCAACCCTGACGGGCGCCTGCATCATCGCGCTGGGCCACGTCAACAGCGGCCTCTACGCCCGCAACGACGGCCTGGCGGATCAACTGCTGCAAGCCGGCCGCAAGGCCATGGACACCGCCTGGCGCATGCCGCTGGACGATGACTACCAGGACCAGCTCAAGTCCAACTTCGCCGACATGGCCAATATCGGCGGCCGCCCGGCCGGCAGCGTGACCGCGGCCTGTTTCCTGGCGCGCTATACCGAAAAGTACGACTGGGCCCACCTGGACATCGCCGGCACGGCCTGGAAGAGCGGCGCCGCCAAGGGCGCCACCGGCCGTCCGGTGCCGTTGCTGACGCAGTTCCTGATGGATCGCGCCGGCTGACGGCGGGGCGGGCCGGCGCCGCCTTCCGGCGCCGGCCCGCCCGGTTTCATCTTCACAGGATTGGTTTTCACCCATGACGCGTATCGATTTCCACAGCAACGTGCCCGACAAGCTCGGCTACGCTTGCCGGCTGATCCGCAAGGCCTACGGCGCCGGCCAGAAGCTGGTGGTGCACGGCGCGCCGGAGCAGCTGGCGCAGCTCGATGCGCGCTTGTGGACATTCTCCGCGCTGGATTTCCTGCCCCATTGCGGCGTCGACAGCCCGCATGCCGGCGTGACGCCGATCGTGCTGGCAGCCAGGCTGGACCAGGCCCCGCATCACCAGTTGCTGATCAACCTCAGTGTTGAGACGCCCGCGCAATTCGCCAGTTTCGAGCGCATGATCGAGGTGGTCGGCAGCGACGCCGGCGACCGGGCCGCGGGGCGCGAGCGTTTCCGCCTTTACCGCGAACGTGGCTATGCGCTGGCCCACCACGATATCGCACAGGCCAGCCAGGGCAAGGGGGACGCCGCATGACCGAACGCACCACCTCGCGCGTGATCCCGCGCATCGGGCCCAACGACAGCATTCCATTGCTGACCGAGGTGATCGACCTGCCTGCCGACGGCGCCAGGCCGCCGGTGCAGGACGGGCCGGGCGCGGGCACGGTCGCCCGGTCGGAAGCCGAGGCTGGCGGCCGAAGCCATGCCCAGCCCGCTCCCGATATCAGCTGGCCCGGTGCGCTGACCCATGTCGTCGTGCCGCGCGAGGCGGGGGCGGGCATTCCCGCCGTCGAGGTGCCCGCGCTGCACCAGCCCACCCCATCCGCCCGGGACGGTGCCTATTCGGTTTCCCATGCCGCAGCCCACGCCAGCCCGCCGCCCAGCGCGGACGAACTGCGCGCGGTGCGCAGCGAGTTGCTGACGCGCGTGATGATGCGTTTTCGCACCGAGTGGCCGCAGGTGGTGGAGGCCCATACGGAGGCCACGCTGCAATCGCGGCTAGCCCCGCTGACCGCGCAGCTGGCGTCGGAACTGACGCAGTCGCTGGAGGCCCGGCTGGTGGAGTGGCTGGATGCCACGCTGGAAGAAATTGAGCGGGATCCGGGCGGCATGTGAAAGCCCCAGGCACGGAACGAAGCCGACGAACAGGCCAGGCGGGTGTTCGAGTCTCCGCCGCACAAAAAAAAGCCCGCGATCGCTCGCGGGCTTTTCCTTTCCGGCGCCAAAGCACTCAGCCTCAGTCCGTCACTGCGCCCTTGCTTGCCGTCGAAGCCAGCTTGGAGAACTTCGCCAGCACGCCACGCGTATAACGCGGTGCCGGCTGCTTCCATGCCGCACGGCGCTTGGCCAGTTCTTCGTCGCTCACGTTCAGTTGCAGCAGCAGCTTGTGCGCGTCGATGGTGACCGAGTCGCCTTCCTGCACCAGCGCGATGTTGCCGCCCACGTACGCTTCCGGCGCCACGTGGCCGACCACCATGCCCCAGGTGCCGCCCGAGAAGCGGCCGTCGGTGATGAAACCGACCGACTCGCCCAGGCCCTTGCCGATGATGGCCGAGGTGGGGGCCAGCATTTCAGGCATGCCGGGGCCGCCCTTGGGACCCAGGTAACGCAGCACCAGGATGTCGCCGGCATTGATCTTGTCGGCCAGGATGGCGTCCATGGCGCTTTGCTCGTCCTCGAACACGCGGGCCGGGCCGGTGATGACCGGGTTCTTCAGGCCGGTGATCTTGGCGACCGCGCCTTCCGGAGCCAGGTTGCCCTTCAGGATGGCCAGGTGGCCTTCCTTGTACAGCGCGCGCTCGATCGGCAGGATCACGTCCTGGTCGGCGCGCGGGGTGTCCGGCACGTTTTCCAGTTCCTCGGCCAGGGTGCGGCCGGTGATGGTCAGGCAGTCGCCATGCAGCAGGCCGGCCTTGAGCAGGATCTTCATGACCTGCGGGATGCCGCCGGCGCGGTGCAGGTCGGTCGCCACGTACTGGCCCGAGGGCTTCAGGTTGCAGATCACCGGCACCTTGCGGCGGATGCGCTCGAAGTCGTCGATGGTCCATTCCACTTCGGCCGAGTGGGCGATCGCCAGGTAGTGCAGCACGGCGTTGGTGGAGCCGCCGGTGGCCATGATCAGCGCGACCGCGTTCTCGATGGACTTGCGCGTGATGATGTCGCGCGGCTTGATGTCCTTCTTGATGGCTTCGACCAGCACGCGCGCCGATTCGGCGGCGCTGTCGACCTTTTCCTGGTCCGGGTTGGCCATGGTCGACGAGTACAGCAGCGACATGCCCAGCGCCTCGAACGAGGAGCTCATGGTGTTGGCGGTGTACATGCCGCCGCACGAACCCGACGATGGGCAGGCATTTTTCTCGACACCCTCGAAGTCTTCCTGGCTCATGCGGCCGGCGGTGAATTCGCCCACGGCTTCGAACGACGACACGATGGTCAGGTCCTTGCCCTTCCAGTTGCCCGGCTTGATGGTGCCGCCGTACACGTAGATGCCCGGCACATTGGTGCGCGCCAGCGCGATCATGCCGCCCGGCATGTTCTTGTCGCAGCCGCCGATCACGACCACGCCGTCCATCCACTGGCCCTGGGTCGCGGTCTCGATGCAGTCGGCGATGACTTCGCGCGAGATCAGCGAGTACTTCATGCCCTCGGTGCCCATCGACATGCCGTCCGAGATGGTCGGGGTGCCGAAGATCTGCGGGTTGGCGTCGGCGGCCTTGATGGCGTCCACGGCGGCGTCGGCCAGCCGTTGCAGGCCGGAGTTGCACGGCGTGATGGTGGAGTGGCCGTTGGCGATGCCCACCATCGGCTTGTCGAAGTCTTCCTTCTTGTAGCCCAGCGCGTAGTACATCGAGCGGTTGGGGGAGCGCGCCACGCCTTGCGTGATGTTCTGCGAACGTTTGTTGTATGCCATGGGAATCTCCGGGGGAATGTGCCGGCCTGCGAGGGGCGCCCCGAGGTAGCCGGGGACCGGGCAGGCTCTTGCCATGTTGTGGACGAGAGCATGCCGCTTGCCTTTTATGCTGTCAAATATATTATTCAACCTTTATTGAGTCGATAAACATATCAGGAGCCCATGTGGACCTGCGCCAGCTGCGCTACTTCGTGACGGTGGCGGAGGAGTTACATTTCGGCCGTGCCGCGCGGCGCCTGGCCATGACCCAGCCGCCGCTTTCCCAGCAGATCCAGGCACTGGAAGAGGAGATCGGGGTGCAACTGTTCGCCCGCACGCGGCGCTCGGTGGCGCTCACGCCGGCCGGCCAGCAATGGCTGCCCGAGGTGCGGCGCGTGCTGGCGGACGCCGCCGCGCTGCCGGGGCTGGCCCAGCGGCTGGCGCGCGGGGAGGCCGGCACGCTCTCGCTGGCCTTTGTCAGCACGGCCGACTACGGCATCCTGCCCGACCTGCTGCGGCGCTTTCGCGCGCGCCATCCCAATGTGCAACTGCAGCTGCGCGAGGCCACCAGCGATATCCAGCTGGAGGCCTTGATGGAAGGCACCATCGACGCCGGGCTGGTGATCCGCCCGCAGTTGCCGGCGATGCCGCATGGCGTTTCCTATCTGCCGCTGGTGCGCGAGCCGCTGGTGCTGGCGGTGCCGGAAGGCTGGCGCGCGGGGACGGGGGAGGGCACCGGGGCAGCAGGCGTTTCCCTCAGGGATGCGGCGCACGAGCCCCTCATCATCTTCCCCCGGCGAAGCGCGCCGGCGTTTTATGACATCATTACGGGCTGTTATGCGCGCGAAGGCCTTACGCCGGTCATTGCCCAGGAGGCTATCCAGATGCAGACCATCGTCAGCCTGGTATCGGCCGGCATGGGGGTGGCGCTGGTGCCGGCGTCGCTTTGCAACCTTCGCCGTACCGGTGTGTCCTACCTGCCGTTGCGCGACGCCGGGCCCGATATCGAGACCGGCCTGGTGTGGCGCGAGGCCGGAGCGGGCAGCGTGAGCCCGGTGCTGAGGTCGTTCATCGAGATTGCCGGTGCGCTGGCGTCTGCCATGACGCTGACGCAATTGGCTGGCATAAAGCCGGGCACGGAGCCCGGCACGAATGTAGCCATCCGGCGCGCGGCACGGCCGCAGGCTGAACACTGACATCCGATACCGTCCGGGCGTATTTCATATTTTGTTGTTCGAATTTGTCTGCGGCGGTCTTCCTTCAACCCAATTCCACGGCACACATGCTGATTCATCCCCAATTCGATCCGGTCGCCATTCATCTCGGCCCGCTTGCCATCCGCTGGTACGGGCTGATGTACCTGGCCGGTTTCATCATGTTCCTGTGGTTTGGCCGCCTGCGCATCCGCCAGCCGCATATCGCGGCCCAGGGCTGGACCGTCAAGGACCTGGACGACATGCTGTTCTTCGGCGTGCTGGGCGTGATCCTGGGCGGACGGCTGGGCTACGTGCTGTTCTACAAGGCCGACTACTACCTGAGCCATCCGCTCGAGATCTTCAAGGTGTGGGAGGGCGGCATGGCCTTCCACGGCGGCTTCCTGGGCGTGGTCGTGGCGATGTGGCTGTTCGGCAAGCTGCGCGGGCGGCACTGGATGGAGGTCACGGACTTCATCGCGCCGATGATTCCCTGCGGGCTGGCGGCCGGGCGCATCGGCAACTTCATCAACGGCGAGCTGTGGGGCCGCGCCACCGACCTGCCCTGGGGCATGATCTTCCCGCAGGCCGGCGACAACATCCCACGCCATCCTTCCCAGCTCTACCAGTTCGCCGGCGAAGGCGTGGCGCTGTTCATCATCCTGTGGTTGTTCGCCAGGAAGCCGCGGCCCATGGGCGCCGTGTCGGGCGTGTTCCTGATCGGCTACGGGGGCTTCCGTTTCCTCGCCGAGTTCGCGCGCGAGCCGGACAACTTCCTTGGCTTGCTGGCGCTTAACTTCTCCATGGGCCAGTGGCTAAGCCTGCCGATGATCCTGGCTGGCGTGGCGATGCTGGTCTGGGCCAACCGCCGCGGGCACGCGGCGCAGGCTTCAGTGCGCTGACCTCTGCCACTTCTGCCGGCGGATTGAAGAAAGCGGGCCGAGGCCCGCTTTTCTTATGGGTCCGCCCCATTGGTTTGGCCGCGCCTGTGCGTCGACGACGCTAATGTGATGGCCGCGTGGTCTCGGCACGGTGGCCCCGGCAGGCGCGTCAACGGCGCTTGGGCAGGACTGCTGGCGGTGTATATGCTTGCTTTCAGGCGGGCTGTTTGCCGCAGAGGCTGCCACGCCGATGTGCGCCACTGCCGTCGCAAGCCGGACAGTGGCGGTTTCAGCGGCGCATGCCGTCTGGCTTGAAGTCCGGCCAGGGGAGAAATCGATGGAAATGGCGCGTGAGGCTGCGGGACCCGAGGCTTCCTCGACGCGGGTGCGCCTCGCGGCCGCTTCGGAGCTGCGCGACGATGTTGCGTTGCCTGCCAGGGTCGACGGCGTGGATCTCGTCGTGATCGGGCACGGCGGCGGCGCGCTGGTCTACCAGGGGCATTGCCCGCACCGGGGCACGCTGCTGGCCGAAGGCGCCATCGAGCATGGCGTGCTCACTTGCCGCGGCCACGGCTGGCGCTTCGACTGCGGCTCCGGCACCGTGGTCGAGCGGCCCGAAATCTGCCTGAAGCGGTTTGCCGCCGTCATCGAGGACGGCGCGGTCATGGCGGACCGCGACGAGATCCTTGCGTGGCAGCGCCTGCAGGCGCTGCCGGATCCGGCAGCGCCATCCCCAGGCCCGGGCCCCGGCCTGCGCTCGCTCTCGGAGCTTCCCGGTCCGAAAGGCCTGCCCTGGTTGGGCAGCGCGCTGCAGTTGCAATGGCAGCAGCAGCGGATGCATCTCGTCTTCGAGCAATGGTGCGAGGAATTCGGCCCCCTGTTCTGCGTCCGCATGGCGAACCGGCCAGCCCTGGTGATCGCCGAAGGGGTATTGATCGACAAGATCCTCCGCGACCGGCCCGCGACCTATCGCCGTATCGGCGCGCTGGAGGCGGTGGCGCTGGAGATGGGCGCGCTAGGCGTGTTCTCCGCCGAGGGCGAGGTATGGCGCAGGCAGCGCCGGCCGGTGGCGCAGGCGCTGGACGCGCACCGGCTGCGTGCCTTCTTGCCGATGCTGGCCAGCGTCACGCGCAGGCTGGAGCGGCGCTGGCATAAGGCGGCCGCGCAGCGGCGGCGGGTGGATGTGCAGCACGACCTGATGCGCTACACGGTAGATGTGACGACCGCCCTGGCCTTCGGCTACGACATCAACACGCTGGAGCGCGAGGGCGAGGTCATCCAGCAGCATCTCGAACAGATCCTGCCGATGGTGAACCGGCGCGTCAATGCGCCATTCCCGTACTGGCACTATGTCAGGCTCCCGGCGGATCGCTCGTTCGACCGCGCCCTCGCGGCAATCCACCAGATCATCGGCGAGTTCATCGCCGCGGCCCGCGAGCGGCTGGCGCGGGCGCCGGAGCTTGCCGCGCAGCCGGCCAATTTCCTGGAGGCGATGCTGGTGGCCCAGCAGACGGGGCAGGCGCCGCTGGACGACGAGGAACTGTTCGCGAATATCTTCACGATACTCGTAGCGGGCGAGGATACGACCGCCAATACCGTTGCCTGGATGATGTACTTCATGTGCTGCCACCCGGAGGTGCAGCGCAGGATGCAGGAGGAGGTGGGGATAGTGCTGAGGCAGGCGGACGTCCTGCAGGACATGCGGGATGCCGCCAGGCTGGTGTACGTGGAGGCGGTCGCGCACGAGTCGTTGAGGCTCAAGCCGGTCGCGCCGCTCTTCTTCCTGGAACCGAATGAAGACGTGGAAGTGGGCGGCGTCCGGGTGCCGCGCGGGACGCTGCTGGTGTTGGTGAACCGGCCCAATGCACTGCAGGAGCACAACTTTCCCGCAGCCCGCGAGTTCCGGCCGGAGCGCTGGCTGCTGGGCGCCACTCCGGCGGCCCAGCATCGCAGCGGCTTCGTGCCGTTCGGCTCGGGACCGCGCTTGTGCCCCGGACGCAGTCTCGCGCTGCTGGAGGCCAAGGCGGCGATTTCGATGGTCTGCCAGAACTTTGACATCCGCCACGCGCCCGAGTCGGGCCCGGTCGGGGAGGCTTTCGGCTTTACGATGATGCCGACGGACCTTTGGGTGATGTTCTCGGCGCGATAGTTGAATGGCCAGCCTGGCTGATCAGCCAGGCGGCAGCGTCGTCAATCCACCTGCGCCCCGGACTTCTTCACGATCACCGCCCATTTGTCGAGATCGGCCTTGAGCATGGCGCCGAACTGCTGCGGCGTGCCGGCGAGGACTTCGGCGCCTTGCGCCGCCAGTTTGTCGCGCAGCGTCTTGTCGGCGAGCGCGGCCTGCATGGTCTGCGCGAGCTTTTGCGTGACTTCCTTCGGCGTGCCCCTGACCGCGAACAGGCCGACCCACAGGTCGCCGCTGTAGCCGGGCACGGTCTCGCCGATGGCCGGGATGTCTGGCGCGAACGGCGAGCGCCTGGCGGAGCTGACGCCGAGCGCGCGCACCTTGCCGGCCTTGATATGCGCCAGCACCGAGGGCAGGCTGGCGAAGGCCAGCGGCACCTGATTGCCAAGCACATCGTTGAGCGCCGGCGCCACGCCCTTGTAGGGCACGTGCTCCAGCTTGATGCCGGCCATGCTGTTGAGCATTTCGCCCAGCAGGTGGTTGAGCGTGCCGTTGCCGGCGGAGGCATAGCGGTAGAAATCCGGCTTGGCCTTGGCCATGCTGATCAGTTCGGGCAGCGTCCTGGCGGGAAAGGCGGGGTTGGCCACCAGCACATTGGGCACGCTCGCCACCGGCGAGATCGGCTCGAAATCGCGCACCGGATCGAACGGCACCTGGCGGTACAGCGACGGGTTGATGGCCTGGGTGCTGCTGATGGTCATCAGCAGGGTGTAGCCGTCGGGCGCCGAGCGCGCGGCCGTCTGCGTGCCGATATTGCCGCCGGCGCCGGGGCGGTTTTCCACCACCACCTGCTGGCCGAGGCGTTGCGACAGGTCGGCCGCCACCAGGCGCGCGACGATGTCGTTGGTGCCGCCCGGCGCCTGCGGCACGATCATCTGGATAGGCTTGGCGGGATAAGTCTCGGCCTGCGCGGCGGCGCCGGCGAACAGCGAAATCGCCGCGGCGATGCCGGCCAGGACATGGCGGGTGCGTTGCATGGTGTCTCCTCGATGTTGGGATGGCGGCATAGCAGTCTTTTCCTGCCGATGGCTACGCCTTGCCTGTCGCTGGCAGCGACTCTACACGAGGGTTTTGCGCCGGAGAAATTCAATCGCCGACTACCGCCATAAGATTTATTTATTCCGCTGAACCTGGCTGGGCGGCGCCCGGCGCTGGCTTGAGCGAGCCGCCCTGGGCGATGCGCGCGTCGACGATCTCGCGCAGGATCTCGGCCACCGCTTCCGCCGCGCGCGTGCGCGGCAGCGCGCGGGGCCAGCACAGCGAAAGCGTGCGGCGCAACTCGGGCAGGATCAGGCGCGTGGGCATGGCGGCATCGCTCGGGTCTACCGCCGAGGCCGGCAGGATGGTGCAGGCCAACCCTTCGCGCGCTGCGCCCAGCAGGAAGGGCAGGGAGTCCAGGTCGGCTACCACATTGAGTGCCGCGCCAGCCTGCGCGAAGCCGCGCTCCAGCACTTCGCGCAGGCCCTGCGAGCCGCTCGGCAGGACCAGCGGCACGCCCGCCAGTTGCCTGAGCGCGATGGTGTCGCGGCGGGCACGGCGGCGGCCGGCGGCGTCTGGCGCCTCGGGCGGGTTGCCGATCAGGTACAGCGACTCGCTGGCCAGCATTTCGGGTTCCACCGCGCGCGAAGCCGTGTCGCGGAACAGGATGGCGAAATCGAGCCGGTTGTTGTTGAGCAGCTCCGAGATGTAGCCGCTCATGCTCTCAAACAGTTGCAGGCGTACCTGCGGGTAGCGCGCCCGCACCGCCCGGATCAGCGGCATGCCAAAGGCCGCGGCGGCGGTGGTGGGCAAGCCGATGGCCACCGCGCCGGAGACCTCGGCGCCCGCCGCACGCACGTCGGCGCCGGCACTTTCCACCTGCTTGAGGATGGTGCGCGCATGCCGGTACAGGGTCTTGCCGGCCTCGGTCGGCTTCACGCCCTTGGGGCCGCGGTGCACCAGCGGCACGCCGTATTCGGCCTCCAGCGCGGCAAGTTGCTGGCTCAGCGCCGGCTGCGCCACGCACACCGCTTCCGCGGCGCGGGTCAGGCTGCCGTGGTCGACGATGGCCACGAAGTAGCGCATGGAGCGGATATCCATTGGGTGTCCTTGGTTTGGCGTTTCCCGTGTGAGGTATTTATTCTACTTATGGGCGACTAGGCATTCCCTATTTCCCAGCGGATGCCGCCAGGCGCTAGATTGTGGGCTGGCCGGCCGGTTTCGCGCTTTCGCGCCGCCGGCCTCCACCCCCACGTACCCAAGCATCAACGAGTCCAGCCATGTCCCAACCGCTGCAAGGTATCACCGTCGTATCCCTGGAGCAGGCGATTGCCGCGCCGTTCTGCACCCGCCAGCTGGCCGACCTCGGCGCGCGCGTGATCAAGATCGAGCGCCCCGGCGTGGGCGACTTCGCGCGCGCCTACGATAACCGGGTGCGCGGCTTGTCCTCGCACTTCGTGTGGACCAACCGCTCGAAGGAGAGCGTGACGATGGACGTCAAGCACGCGCAGGCGGCACCAGTGCTGGACGCGCTGCTGGCGCGCGCCGATGTGCTGGTGCAGAACCTGGCGCCGGGTGCGGCGGCGCGTCTGGGGCTTGATTACGAGGCGCTGAGCGCGCGCTTTCCGCGCCTGATCGTTTGCGATATCTCCGGCTATGGCGCCGACGGTCCCTACCGCGACAAGAAGGCCTATGACCTGCTGGTGCAGAGCGAATCGGGCTTTGTCTCGGTCACGGGCACGCCCGGAGAGGGCGTAAAGGCCGGCGCCTCGGTGGCCGACATCGCCGCCGGCATGTATGCCTACAGCAATATCCTGGCGGCGCTGATCGAGCGCGGCCAGACCGGGCGCGGCAAGCGCATCGATATCTCGATGCTGGAATCCACCGTGGAGTGGATGGGTTTCCCGCTCTACTACGCCTTCGACGGTGCCGAGCCGCCCCCGCGCGCCGGCGCCGCCCATGCCACCATCTATCCCTATGGCCCTTTCCCCACCGGCGACGGCAAGACCGTGATGCTGGGCCTGCAGAACGAACGCGAGTGGAACACCTTCTGCCAGCGCGTGCTGGAAGACCCGGCGCTCGCCACGCATCCCGACTACGCCGACAACACCCTGCGCAGCGCCAACCGCGCCGCGCTGCGCGCGCGCATCGTGGAGGCATTTGCCGCGCTCAGCGCCGAGCAGGTCACCGCGCGGCTCGAAGCAGCCGGCATCGCCAACGCGCGCGTGAACACCATGGCCGATGTCTGGGCGCATCCGCAACTGGCCGCGCGAGCGCGCTGGCGCCAGGTCGATACGCCCGCCGGCCCCGTGCCCGCGCTGCTGCCGCCCGGCGTGCAAGAGGCGCGCATGGACCCGGTGCCGGCGGTGGGCGAACATACCGACGCGGTGCTGGCCGAACTTGGCCTGACGCCCGCGCAGGTGGCGGCGCTGCACGGCGCGGGCGTGGTATGAGCGACGCTGCTGCCATCAGGGCGCCCGCCCGCAGCTACCTGTTCGTGCCCGCCACGCACCCCGAGCGCATCGGGCGCGCGATCGGTTCGGGGGCGGATGCGGTCATTGTCGATTTCGAGGACGCGGTGGCGCCCGACGCCAAAGCGTCGGCGCGCGAGGGCCTGGCCGGTTCCTGGCTACAGTGGCAGGCCCGGGCGGCCGCCGCCGGCGTGTCTCTGCTGGTGCGCGTGAATGCCGCCGACAGCGAATATCACGCGGGGGACCTGGACTGGTGCCGCGCCCGGCGGGCGCGTGACCTGGTATTGCCCAAGGCCGATGCCGCCGCCCTCGACGCGCTGGCGCTTGCCTTGCCGCACGCCAATTATTATCCGCTGATGGAAACCGCTGCGGGCTTTGCCGACCTGCGCGCGGTGAGCCGCGCGGCCGGCGTGGTGCGGTTGCTGTTGGGCAGCATCGACCTGATGTTCGACCTGGACGTGGCGGACGAGGACGAGCCGCTGGACTATTTCCGCGCCAGGTTGGTGATGCATTCGCGCGCGGCGGGATTGCCGGCGCCGGTGGACGGGGTTTGCACGGCCATCGGCGATGCCGTGGAGCTGGCCCGGCAGACCACGCGCGCGCGGCGCTTCGGGTTTGGCGCCAAGCTGCTGATCCATCCGCAGCAGGTGGCGCAGGTGCATGCCGGGCTGGCGCCGTCGGAACGGGAGCGGGCCTGGGCGCGGCGCATCGTGGCCGCCGCCGCCGGTGCGCAGGGCGCCGCGCTCGCGGTCGACGGCAAGATGGTGGACCGGCCGGTACTGGAGCGCGCGCGCAAGATCCTGCGGCAGGCCGGCTAGGTTGGGGCGGTGGGCGATCCGCGCGCGTGCTGCGCCGCGTCAGCGAGCGCCAGGGCGAGCGCTGGCTGGTGCGGCGCCTGAACGGCCTGCGCTGGAGGCGCCGTGCGACCGGTGCGGAGCGTGGCCTGGAAGGTGGCTAGGGCGCTGGCGAAGTGCTTCCGCAGCCTGCTTCAGCAACCAAAACGCGCCTTGTCACATGAGCGGCGCACGCTGCGCATGCCGCTGCGCAGCATCGAATTGTCTTGTCATTGCGCCACCGTTATTCATAATTATGAATTATTGGGCCTGGCAAGACACATCCGAGGCCATCCCGATGCCATTGCATTCTTCCATCCGGAGGCACCATGCGCATCATCCAGCAGGCCCTGTACCTCGAGGTGGCGGAGCGCCTGCGCACCATGATCGACGAGCACGCGCTGATGCCGGGTGCCTGGATCGACGAAGCCAGCGTGGCCGAATCGATGGGTATCTCGCGCACGCCGATGCGCGAGGCGCTCAAGGTCCTCGCCGCCGAAGGCCTGGTGCGGCTGGAGCCACGCCGCGGCTGCTTCGTCAATGCGCTGTCCGAGCAGGACCTCGACGAGATCTTCCCGCTGATGGCGCTGCTGGAAGGGCGCTGCGCCTATGAGGCCGCGCGTAACGCCACCGCTGCCGACCTGGAGGCCCTGGAGAGCCTGCATGCCGATCTGGCGCGATACGCCCAGGGCGGCAATATCGACGCCTACTACGAAACCAATTACCAGATCCACGAAGCGATCCAGCAGCTCGCCGGCAATCGCTGGCTGTCTGGGCTGATCAGCGATTTGCGCAAGGTGCTGCGGTTGTCGCGCCACAAGAGCCTGAAGCTGCCGGGCCGCATCCGCGAATCCTGCGCCGAACATCTGTCGGTGTTCTCCGCGCTCAAGGCGCACGATCCCGAGGGCGCCGAAACCCTGATGAAGACACACTTGCTGCGCCAGCGCGCCGCGCTCAGGGCGCTGGACGCGGCAGAGTTGCAGGCGCCCGCGGATACCGCCGCGGGCGCCGGTTCATCCATCCATCGATAGCAGGTACCCCATGGATACCCTCAGCAACAGCGAACAGAAAGCCAGTGCTCCCGTCAGTGCTCCCCTCAGCGGGCCCGAGCCCTCGGGCGAGACCCTGTTGTCGCGCTTCGGCCGCTGGTGGGGCCGCAAGGGCGAGCGCGATGGCAACGCGAGGCCCGATGCCGGCATCGCTGCCAAGGCGGACGCCGGGCCCGTGACCTTGCCGGCCCGTGTGCTGCGCAGGCAGCGCGAGCAACTGCGCCTGTGCTTTGACGCGCGCCTGACCGACGGCGCCGCCAACACCGCCGCGCAGACCTGGCGCGCCGAGTACGAGGCGGCGGGCGACGATGCGCGCCAGGCCATGCTCGCCGTGCTGGCGGAAGTCGCGGCCAATGGCAGCACGGAGGCGGGCGAGGACGGCAAGGCCGCCAAAGCGGCCGCCGGCCTGCCGCAAGCCATGTCGACCGCGCGCATCCGTTTCTTCAAGCGCCTGGCCGCCTTGCACGGCCAGCAGGGCGCCAGCGTGTGCGGCCTGCATTTCCTGATCGGCTTGCGCGCCGACATGCTGCGCTGGCATAAGCGCGTGCCGGGCCTGCACCCGCTCGACGACGATCTCGAAGCGCTGTTCTCCAACTGGTTCGACGTCGGCCTGCTCGAATTGCAGCCGATCACCTGGGACTCGCCGGCCTCGCTGCTGGAGAAGCTGATCCGCTACGAAGCCGTGCACGAGATCGCCTCCTGGGCGGATTTGCGCAACCGGCTCGATTCGGACCGGCGCTGCTATGCCTTCTTCCATCCGCGCATGCCGCGCGAGCCACTGATCTTTGTCGAGGTGGCCTTCGTGCCCGAGATGGCGGCAAACGTCCATGCGCTGCTGGACGAGGCCGCGCCGCTGGAAGACCTGCGCCGCGTGAAGTGGGCCATCTTCTATTCCATCTCCAATACGCAGGCGGGCTTGCGCGGCGTGAGCTTTGGCAATTTCCTGCTCAAGCGCGTGATCGAGGAGTTGCAGCGCGAGTTTCCCAAGCTCAAGCAGTTCGCCACGCTGTCCCCAATTCCCGGCTTTGCCGACTGGCTGCGCAAGCGCGACGGCGAGTCGGTGGGCAAGGTGCTGGGCGACAAGCGCCTGGCGCGCTGGAGCGAGCGGCACGGCGCCCCGCCCGCCGACGGCGCAGGCTGGCTGGCGGCGCTGCCGGCGGATTCCGAGGACGTACTGGTGCGCGACACAGCGCTGGCGCTGGCCGCGCACTACCTGGTGCGCGAGCGCCAGCAGGCGCTGCCGGCCGACCCTGTGGCACGCTTCCACCTGGGCAATGGCGCCTGCGTGGAGCGCCTGAACTGGGCCGCCGACCTGTCGCGCAAGGGGCGCGCGCAGTCGTGCGGCATGATGGTGAACTACCTTTACGCGACCGAGGCGCTGGATGACAATCTGGTTCGCCTCGGCAACGGCAACCCGCGGATCAGTCGCGCGGTGAGCAAGCTGTTGTGACCCTCGTCAGGTCGTAAACAGGGCCATTTTCACGGGCCATTCAGCAGTCCTTCATTTGACTTTCCGCAGCATAAGAGAGAGGAGATAGGTTCATGAATCGTCGTCAGTTTCAACTGGCAGGGCTGGCTTGCGCGCTTGGCGCGGGTCTCGGCGCGGTTGCTCCCGTGGCGCAGGCCGACACCTGGCCGTCCAAGCCGATCACCGTGATCGTGCCGTTCCCCGCCGGCGGCGGCACCGATGCCTTCGCCCGTCCCCTTACCGCCCAGCTCTCCAAGCAGCTCGGCAAGCAGTTCGTGATCGACAATCGCGGTGGCGCTGGCGGGACGGTGGGCGCCAGCATTGCATCCAAGGCCGCGCCGGATGGCTATACCGTGTTTATCGGCGGCGCCCATCATGCCATTGCGCCGTCGTTCTACAAGAAGCTCGACTATGACATCGAGAAGGATTTCATCCCCGTCACGGTGATCGCGCAGCCGCCGCAGGTGATCGTGGTGAACCCGGCCAAGGTGAGCGCCAACACGCTGGGCGAACTGATTGACTATGCCAAGAAGAACCCTGGCAAACTGAACTACGCCTCGGCCGGCAATGGCTCCTCCCACCACCTCGCGGGCGAGCTGTTCAAGCTGCAGACCAAGACCTTCATCACGCATATTCCCTACAAGGGCGCGGGTCCTGCGCTGTCCGACCTGATTGCGGGCCAGGTCGACATGGACTTCGACGGGCTCGGCTCCTCGGCCCAGCATATCCGCGCCGGCCGCATCAAGCCGCTGGCGGTGGCTTCCTCCAAGCGTTCGGCCGCTTTCCCGAATGTGCCGACCGCCGCCGAGGCGGGTGTGCCCAACTATGAAGTTTCCACCTGGTATGCGATGTGGGTGCCCAAGGGCACGCCCAAGGACATCGTAGACAAGCTCTACACCGAAGTGGAAAAGGCACTGAACACGCCGGAGATGAAACAGATCTGGCTTGCCAACGGCTCCGATACGCCGGCCTACACGCAAGAGCAGTTTGCCCAGTTCCAGCGCGCCGAGATCAAGCGCTGGGGGCAGGTGGTGCAGCTGTCCGGCGCCAAGATCGACTGATGAGGAATCGACCAATGCATCCTGGTGCGCGTGGAGCGCAGGCATGAGCGGCGCGGTGGAGTTCGCGCGCGACGGTGACGTGGCCACCGTCACGCTGTCGCACGCGGGCAAGCTCAATGCGATCTCGGTGGCGATGTGGCGCGCGCTGGCGGAGGGTTTTGCGCAGCTGTCGGCCGATCCGTCGCTGCGCTGCGTGGTGATACGCGGCGCCGATGGCAACTTCGCCGCCGGCGCCGACATCGCCGAGTTTCCCGGGGAGCGGGGCGACGCCGCCGCGCTGCGCCGCTATCACGTGGCGGTGATCGCGCCGGCACTGGCCGCCATCGCCGGCTGCCTCCATCCCACGGTGGCGATGATCGAGGGGGTTTGCGTGGGCGGCGGGCTGGAGATCGCCTGCCATTGCGACCTGCGCATCGCCGCCAGCGACAGTCGCTTCGGCGTGCCGATCAACCGTCTCGGCTTTCCCATGGCCCCCGGCGAACTGACGGGGCTTCTGGCCCTGGCTGGCCGCGCGGTGACGCTGGAGATCCTGCTGGAGGGGCGCGTGTTCGACGCCGCCGAGGCGCGCGACAAGGGGCTGCTGACGCGCGTGGTGCCGGCCACGGCGCTCGGCGAGGAAGTGGCCGCCACGGTGAAGCGTATCGTCGCGGGCGCGCCGTTGGCTGCACGTATCAACAAGGAGAGCATCCGGCGTCTCGCGCCGGCCCCCGAGCCGCTGAGCGCGGCGGAGCTGGAGGCGCACTTCCGCTATGGCGGCAGCAGCGACCATGCCGAAGGCGTGGCCGCATTCCTGGCGCGCCGGCCGCCGCGCTTTACCGGGCAGTAGCAACGGGCCTATCATTGCCGGCTATTGATCGGGATGCCCATGCTATTGCCGATTCCGTTTTTTATCTTCCGCAACATGAACGCCAACCTGTTCGCCCTATTTGAATCCCGCTTTCCGGCGGATCGCAGTGCCTGCTGCATCGAGACCCACGACGGCCTCTACTACAGCTGGGACGACCTCGACCGCGCCACCGCCCGGATGGCCAACCTGCTGACCGCGCTCAAGCTGCCCGAGGGCGCGCGCGTGGCGGTGCAGGTGGAGAAGTCGCCCGAGGCGCTGTTCCTGTACCTGGCCACGCTGCGCGCCGGCTACGTCTACCTGCCGCTCAATACCGCCTACCAGGAGGCCGAGATCGATTATTTCGTCGGCAATGCGGAGCCGGCGGTGGTGGTGTGCAGTAGCGCTAACTTCGGCTGGGTTTCCAAAGTGGCGTTCCGCCACGGCACGCAGCATGTGTTCACGCTGGACGACGACCGCTCGGGCTCGCTGCTGTCCCGCGCCGCCGCGCAGCCGGACAGCTTCGCCACCGTGGCGCGCGGCGCCGGCGATCTTGCCGCCATCCTGTACACCTCGGGCACCACCGGGCGCAGCAAGGGCGCCATGCTGAGCCACGGCAACCTCGCTTCCAACGCGAAGACGCTGCACGAATACTGGGGCTGGCGCAGCGACGACGTGCTGCTGCACATGCTGCCGATCTTCCACGTGCACGGCCTCTTCGTGGCTTCGCATGGCGCGCTGCTGGCCGGCGCCAAGATGATCTGGGCGCCCAGGCTCGACATGGCCCAGGTGCTGAAATTCCTGCCGCGTTCCACCGTGATGATGGGCGTGCCCACCTACTACGTGCGCATGCTGCAGGAGGCGCGCTTCGACGACGATACCTGCCGCCGCATGCGGCTGTTCGTGTCCGGCTCGGCGCCGCTGCTGATGGAGACCTTCGACGCCTTCCGCGAGCGTACCGGGCACACCATCCTGGAGCGTTACGGCATGAGCGAGACCGTGATGCTGGTCTCCAACCCTTACGAGGCGGATGCCGGCGAGCGCATCGGCGGCACCGTCGGCAAGGCGCTGCCGGGCGTTTCCGTGCGCGTGGTGGATGGCGACGGCAAGGTTTGCGCGGCCGGCGAGATCGGCAACGTGGAGGTGCGCGGACCCAACGTGTTCCATGGCTACTGGCGCATGCCGGAAAAGACGCAGGAAGAGTTCACCGAGGACGGCTGGTTCAAGACCGGCGACGTGGGCCGCTTTGGTGGCGCCATCGTCAGCCAGGCCGGCGAGCGCAAGGTGCCGGACGACTACCTGACCATCGTCGGCCGCAGCAAGGACCTGATCATCTCCGGCGGCTACAACGTCTATCCGAAGGAGATCGAGAGCTTTATCGACGAGATGCCGGGCGTGGCGGAAAGCGCCGTGATCGGCGTGCCGCATGCCGACTTCGGCGAAGCGGTGGTAGCGGTGGTGGTCGGCAAGCCGGGCGCGGAGCTCGACGAGTCCATCCTGATCGGCTCGCTCAAGGGCCGCATCGCCAACTTCAAGGTGCCCAAGCGCGTGCACCTGGTCGATGAACTGCCGCGCAACACCATGGGCAAGGTGCAGAAGAACGTGCTGCGCCAGCAGTTCGCGGCGCTGTAAGCCTGCGAGGCGGCGGTCAGGGCCGCCGCCTCGCTGTCATGCCGGCCTGGCTCACCTGGTCACGCCGAGCCACTCCTTCAGTTGCGTGGCCTTCGACCGGCTCACCGGCACCAGCGTGTGTTCCGCATCGTCCATCACCAGCTGGATATGCTCTTCCGACCGGATCACTTCGATCGCGTGCGGAAGGCTGACGATATGGCTGCGGTGGACGCGCAGGTAGACGCTGTCATCCAGGCGATGCTCAAGATCCGTCAGCGAGAGATTGGACAGGTAGCGCTCGTCCCTGGTCACGATCGTCGTGTAGTGGCCATCGCCCTGGAACCGCACGATGTCCTTCAGGTCCACCAGGATCACGCGGTTCTTGCGGTACACGGGAATCTTGAATAGCCGCCGCGGCGACGGCACGTTGCCGCCCGCGCGCTGTTCATCCGGTTCCGTGGTGAGATCCGTCACGTCGTAGAAAATCATGCAGGTGCCGCAGATACCGCCCGAGGCCGTCATCTTGGACACCTTGATCAGCAGGATCCGGTCGGGGATGTTGATCATCATGGCGAGCGGCGGAGGCGACTTCACCGGGCATCCGCTGGCGTCCTCCGCCTGAAGCAGGAAGCGCAGCTTCTCCCGGCTTTTCTCCGGGTGCAACTGCAACACATCGATCCCGATCAGCTTGTCCTGGCTGACGCCCAGCGACTGCTCGCTGGCGGGGCCCAGGATTTGCATCGCCACATCGTTGAACGCGGTGACATGCCCCTGCGCATCGAGCCAGACGATGCCCGGATTGAACTGCTCCAGTTTGTGCTGGAACGTCTCCTGGCGACGCGCATCGGGCGTCGTCACGGTGAAGGGCGCATGGCGGTCCATTCACATCTCCTGGTCATTCATGGGGCCCCTCGTGCGCCTGGCCCGGCATTTCCCTTGTGCATTTCTGTTGTATGTGCAACCTGCATTTCGTGCAAGTTTCCGACGCCTGGCGCAGGCAAAACGGCCGTTCGGGAATTCAAATTGCTTTGCTGCGGTGCATTCTGAAATGCTGCAAGAAACACTGCGCGCCCGGGGCATCGCTGGCCTGGACGGGAACTGGCGCATGACAAGGAGACCGATGTGATACCTCGTCCGTTCGAATATCACTTGCCGAAGACGTTGCCGGAGGCGTTTGCCTTGCTCGGAGAGTACGGCGACGACGCCAAGCTTCTTGCCGGCGGCCACAGCCTGCTGCCCATGATGAAGCTGCGCTTCGCCGAGCCCGGCCACCTGATCGACCTGGGCAAGCTGGCGGAACTCAAGGGCATTCGCGAGGACGGTGGCGAGATCCGCATCGGTGCCATGACGACCGAGAACGAGCTGATCTGGTCGGCCTTGTTGCAGGAGAAATGCCCTCTGCTGGTCGAAGGCGCGCGCCAGATCTCGGACCCGCAGGTGCGCTACCGGGGCACGCTCGGCGGCGACATCTCGCACGGCGATCCGGGCAACGATCATCCGGCGCTGATGATCGCGCTGGACGCCTCGTTCGTGCTCGCGGGCAAGCTTGCCGAGCGCGTGGTGCCGGCCGACGGCTTCTTTCTCGGCACCTACATGACGCTGCTCGAAGCGGACGAGATCCTGACCGAAATCCGCATTCCGGTGCCGGCCACGGGCAGCGGCCATTGCTACGCCAAGCTCAAGCGCAAATCCGGCGACTTCGCCACCGCCGCCACGGCGGTGATGCTGCGTATGCGCGGCGAGACCGTGGAGGATGTGCGCATCGCGCTGACCAATGCCGCGCCGACCGCCCTCAGGGCCAGCGACGCAGAGCAATACCTGCGCGGCAAACCGCTCGACGATGCCGCCATTGCCGAGGCCGCGCGGCTGGCGATGGCCATCTGCGACCCGGCCGAGGACCTGCGCGGCGACGTCGAATACAAGACGGCGATGGCGGGTGAGATGACGCAGCGCGCGCTGCGCGTTGCTTATTCGCGCGCCGCGCACTGAACTGGCGATACGGTAAGCCGATAAGCAGGTTCCGGAGGCACGACATGAGCAAAAAGACGATGGTGTCGTTCAGGCTGAACGGCAAGGACACGGACGTGGTGGTCGAGCCGCGCGAACTGCTGATCCACACATTGCGGGAGCGGTGCCTGCACACCGGCCCGCACATCGGCTGCGAGACTTCGCATTGCGGCGCCTGCACGGTCGACATGAACGGCATGTCGGTCAAGGCCTGCACGGTGCTGACGGTGCAGGCGGAGGGCGCGGACCTGCTGACCGTGGAAGGCATGGCGCAAGGCGGCGAGCTGCACGCGCTGCAGGAAGCCTTCATGCAGGAGCACGCGCTGCAATGCGGCTTCTGCACGCCCGGCATGCTGATCCGCGCGCACCGGCTGCTGCAGGAGATCCCCGACCCGAGCGAGGAGGAGATCCGCTACTGGATGGCCGGCAACCTCTGCCGCTGCACGGGCTACCAGAACATCGTGAAAGCCGTGCAGTACGCCGCGCGCAAGCTGCGCGGCGAGGCGGTCCAGACCTCGCATCCGCTGATGGGCGAGACGCAGTGATCCCGCCGTCATCCAACATCGACGCAACGGAGAAGCATGATGGGAAATATGAATGCCGAATCCGGGCGCGTGGCCGCGCTGGAAGGCATGGGCTGTTCGCGCAAGCGCCGCGAGGATCCGCGCTTCCTGCAGGGCAAGGGCACCTATGTCGATGACATCAAGATGCCGGGCATGCTGTTCGGCGTGATGGTGCGCAGCCCGTACGCGCATGCGCGCGTGAAGAAGATCGACAAGTCGCGCGCGCTCGCGCATCCCGGCGTGCACGCCGTGCTGACCGCCGATGACCTGAAGCCGCTCAAGCTGCACTGGATGCCGACGCTGGCCGGCGACGTGCAGGCGGTGCTGGCCGACGAGAAGGTCTGCTTCCAGAACCAGGAGGTGGCGTTCGTCGTGGCCGACGACCGCTATGTCGCGGCCGATGCCGCGGAACTGGTGGAAGTGGAATACGAGGAACTGCCCGCGCTGGTCGATCCGCTGCAAGCCCTGGTGCCGGACGCGCCGGTGATCCGCGAGGACATCCGCGACAAGCAGGCGGGCGCGCATGGCGCGCGCAGGCATCCCAATCACATCTTTACGTGGAATATCGGCGACAAGGACAAGACCGACCGCGTGTTCGACAACGCTGAAGTCACCGTGACGCAGGACATGCTGTATCCCCGCGTGCATCCGTGCCCGCTGGAGACGTGCGGCTGCGTGGCGTCCTACGACAAGGCGCGCGGGGACCTCACGGTCTACATCACCTCGCAGGCGCCGCATGTGGTGCGTACGGTGGTTGGCCTGCTGTCCGCCATCCCGGAGTCGAAGATCCGCATCATCTCGCCGGATATCGGCGGTGGCTTCGGCAACAAGGTTGGCGTGTATCCCGGCTATGTCGTTTCCATCGTGGCATCGATCGTGCTCGGGCGGCCGGTCAAGTGGATCGAATCGCGCGCGGAGAATCTCAGCACCACAGCGTTTGCCCGCGACTATCACATGAAGGGCGAACTCGCCGCGGACAGCGACGGGCGCATCAAGGCACTGCGCGTGCATGTCGTCGCGGATCATGGCGCCTTCGACGCGTGCGCCGACCCCACCAAGTGGCCGGCGGGCATGTTCCATGTGTGCACCGGTTCCTACGCGATCCCCAACGCCTTCGTCTCGGTCGATGGCGTCTACACCAACAAGTTTCCTGGCGGTGTGGCCTACCGCTGCTCGTTCCGCGTCACCGAGGCGGTCTACCTGATCGAGCGCATGCTGGACGTGCTGGCGCTGGAGCTTGGCATCGACAAGACCGAACTGCGGCTGCGCAATTTCATACGCAAGGAGCAGTTCCCGTATCTCACGCCGCTGGGGCTCGAGTACGATTCCGGCGATTACGAAACCGCGCTGCGCAAGGTACTGGACGCCGTTGACTATCCCGCGCTGCGCGCCGAGCAGGCGGCGCGGCGGGCTGACAAGCATGCCGAGTGGCTGATGGGCATCGGTGTCAGCACCTTTACCGAGATTGTCGGCGCGGGGCCGTCGAAGTCGTGCGACATCCTCGGCATCGGCATGTTCGATTCGTGCGAGATCCGCGTGCATCCGGACGGCTCGGCCATCGCCCGGATGGGCACGATCACGCAGGGGCAGGGCCACCAGACGACTTACGCGCAGATCATTGCTTCGGAGGCCGGCATTCCGGCATCGGTGATCCAGGTGGAGGAGGGCGATACGTCCACCGCGCCGTACGGCCTTGGCACCTACGGCTCGCGCTCCACGCCGGTTGCCGGCGCGGCGGTGGCGCGGGCGGCGCGCAAGATCCGCGAGAAGGCCCGGCTGATCGCCGCGCACCTGTTCGAGGTCGGCCCGGACGATGTCGAGTTCGACCTGGACCGCTTTGCCCTGAAGGGTTCGCCCGGACAGTTCAAGACCTTGAAGGAGGTCGCATGGGCCGCCTACAACAACGTGCCGGAAGGCATGGAAATGGGGCTGGAAGCGGTGGACTACTACGATCCGCCCAACTTCACCTTCCCGTTCGGCGCCTACGTTTGCGTGCTCGATATCAACCGCTACTCGGGCGAGACGCGGGTGCGCCGCTTCTACGCGCTGGATGACTGCGGCACGCGCATCAACCCGATGATCATCGAAGGGCAGATCCACGGCGGGCTGACGGAGGGCTTCGCCGTGGCGATGGGGCAGGAGATGCCCTACGACGAAGCCGGCAACCTGCTGGGCGCCACGCTGATGGACTACTTCATCCCGACCGCGATCGAAACGCCGCACTGGGATACCGATTTCACTGTCACGCCGTCGCCGCATCACCCTATTGGCGCGAAAGGCGTGGCCGAATCGCCGCACGTCGGCTCGATCCCGTGCTTCACCTCGGCGGTGGTCGATGCCTTCGCGCACCTGGGTGTCACGCATATGAACATGCCCCACAGCGCCTATCGCGTCTGGCAGCAAAGCCGCGCGCTCGGGCTGGCGGAGCGCTGACGCCAGGAGCCCGCCATCGCGCCGCGTGCGGTGGCCGGCGGCGGCTCACGAACTCGAGGACAGCCCGATGAAAGTCGTACTCGAAAAGGTATTTCCGCTGGCATCCACGGTCGATGCCGCGTGGCATTCCCTGCGGGACGTCGAGGCCGTGGCCGCGTGCATGCCGGGCGCGACGATCACCGAGCGCGTGGATGCCACGCACTACAAGGGGACGATTGTCGTTCGACTGGGCCCCGCCACGATGTCGTTCAAGGGCGATATCGAAGTGCTTGGCCTCGATCCGGCCGCGCGAAGCCTGCATCTGGCCGGCAAGGGCGCGGATTCGACGGGCTCTTCCGCCGCGTCGATGGACCTGCTCGCGACCGTGCGGGCGGCAGGCGCGGCTTGCGAGCTGGCCGGCAGGAGTGAGGTGACGATGAGCGGGAAGGCGGCCGCGTTTGGCGGACGGATGATGAACGCGGTGGGGGACCAGATCCTCAAGCAATTCGCCGCCAATTTCGCGGCGCTTGTGCAGGCGCCGCGGGCACGGCCCGCTGCGGATGCCGCCGATACCCCCGTGCCGGAGGCGGCCGCGCCGCAAGCCGGGTTGAACGGCCTGGCGCTTGCCTGGGCCATGCTGCGCGACTGGGTGCGCGGGATCTTTTCCCGCAAGGCCACCTGACCGGATGCCCGAGCCCGCCATGACCACCGGCCGCATGAACGACGTGATATCGCTGCAGCAGCGCCTGGAGCGGCATGGCTATATTGCCGAGCGCAGCTTCGCGGCGACCCTGCTGCTGACCATGGAGATGCGCCGTCCCCTGTTGCTGGAGGGCGAGGCGGGCGTCGGCAAGACCGAGGTCGCGAAAGCGCTAGCGCGCTTGCTGGACACGCGCCTGATCCGCCTGCAGTGCTATGAAGGGCTGGACGCGCATTCGGCGCTCTACGAGTGGAACTACCAGCACCAGTTGCTGGCGATCAAGCTGCTGGAGCAGGACGAACGCCCGGTCCCGGACAAGGAGCAGGACATTTTCTCCGAGCGCTACTTGTTGAAGCGGCCATTGCTGGAGGCGATCACCACGACGCCGGCGCCGGTGCTGCTGATCGACGAGATAGACCGTACGGACGAAGCGTTTGAAGCGTACTTGCTGGAGTTGCTGTCGGACTTCCAGATGTCGATTCCGGAGCTCGGCGTGATCCGCGCGGCGGAGCGTCCCTTCGTGATCCTGACCTCGAACGGCACGCGCGAGATCTCCGATGCGCTGCGCCGCCGCTGCCTGTACCAGTATGTGGACTATCCGAGCTTCGACAAGGAACTGCTGATCGTGCGCATGCAGGTGCCGGAGGTGCCGGAGAAGCTCGCGCGCCAGGTCGTCGAGTTCGTGCAGGCCTTGCGGCAGATGGATATGCAGAAGCGGCCCGGCCTTGCCGAGACGCTCGACTGGGTGTCGGCCCTGCTTCGGCTGGGCATCAGCGCGCTCGACGCCGGCGGCGTCGAGCGGATCATGGATTCCCTCTCCGCCCTCGTCAAGACGCGCGCGGACCAGGCCGGGCTGACCCGTCCGGTCGTGGAAAAGCTGGCCGCAGCATGCTGACCGCCATCCCTTGCGCCGACGAACGGGCGCCTGCGCAAAGTCTCGGTGCCATGCTCGAATCCCGCTATGCCGGGTTCGCGGGATGGCTGCGCGCCAACGGCTTTGGCATCACCAGCAGCGAGATGGCCGCCGCGATGGAGGTGGCGCAGCGCATGGGGCAGATGGATAGCCAGCTGCTGCGCTGGAGCCTGCGCGCGCTGTTGTGCTCGCGCGCCGAGGAATGGCGCCGCTTCGATGCGCTGTTCGACGCCTACTTCCTCAGGCCGAACCGCCGCGCGCTGGTGCGGGCCCATGCGGGCGGCGCTGGCCGCATGGCGCGGCAGCGCGACGGCGGCCGGCCCGACGACAGCGAAGGCACGCCGCTGGCACCCGGTGGATATGGCGACGACACGACCGGTATGGGCAGCGCGGCCGCGCGCGGCGTCTCGGTCGAGGCCTCGCTCGCCCACGCGGATTTTCGCCATCTCAACCAGCCCGATGCACTGTTCGCCATCGACGAGGCGATGCGGCGCTTCGCGCAGCGGCTGCGCGGCATACAGACACGCCGCGAACGCCGCGCCGTGTCCGGCCGCGTGATCGACATGCCGTCGACGATCCGGCGCAGCGTGTCGCGCGGCGGCCTGCCGCTGGACCTGGCCTGGCGGCGCCCGCAGCGGCGGCGTCCCCGCATCGTGCTGCTGCTGGATGTGAGCCGCTCGATGAGCCTGTACAGCTTCTTCTTTCTCCGGCTTGCACGGGTGTTGAGCGCGCGCGTTTCCGACGTGCATTGCTTCATCTTCCATACGCGGCTGGTGGGTATCGCGCAGGCGCTGCGCGATCCGGATCCCTGGCGCTCGCAGGAGCGGCTGGCGCTTCTGTCGGCGGGGTGGGCGGGCGGCACGCGCATCGGCGAAAGCCTGGATGAATTCAACCGGCAGCATGCCGCGGCGCTGCTGCACTCGCGCACCGCCGTCGTCATCGTCAGCGACGGCTACGATGCCGGCGCGCCGGCGTTGCTGCGGCAGTCGCTGCACAGGATCCGGCGGCGTTGCCGCACCCTGGTCTGGCTCAATCCGCTCGCGGGCCAGCCCGGCTTTACGCTCGCCAGCGGCGGCATGTTGGCAGCGCTGCCGTATATCGACCTGCTGGCCGGTGCGCGCGATCTCGCAAGTCTTCAGCAAGTGCTGCCACAAGTGCTGTCCATTCTGCAATGAAGCAATGAACGACGATACTCTCCTGCAACTAGAGCAACGGCTGATCGAAGCCTCGCTGCCGTTCGCCGTCACCACCGTGATACGGGCGCAGCCGCCTACCTCGGCCTGGGTAGGCGCGCAGGCGCTGGTGGAAGCCGATGGCGCGTTGCACGGCTGGATTGGCGGCGGCTGTTCCCGCGCCATCGTGATCCAGGCCGCGCTGGAGGCAATCCGTTCGGGGCAGCCCAAGCTGCTTCGCATCAGCAACGCGCCCGCGGCGCCGGAGGCGGATGTGGAAAACCACGCCATGCCGTGCGCGAGCAACGGCACCATCGAACTGTTCATCCAGCCGACGCTGCCGCCGCCCGTGGTGCTGGTGCTTGGCGCGACGCCCACCGCGCTGGAGGCCTGCGTGCTCGCGCAGCGCATGGGGCTGAGCGTTGCCGCCGCGGCGAAGGTAACCGTGCCGCTCGCCGCGCTTGGCTTGCCGCGTGTCATCGAAGGCTTCGACGATGCGGCCTTTGCATTGCTGGATCCGCAACTAGTCCTGGTGGCCACTCAGGGCGACGGGGACGAGGATGCCCTGGAAGCCGCCATGCGCAGCCGTGCAGCGGCGGTCCTGCTGGTAGCCAGCCAGCGCAAGGCGGACAAGCTGCGCGAGGCCATGCGCGCGCGCGGCATCGCCCCGGAACGGCTGGCCGCGCTGCATGCGCCGGCCGGACCCTGTATCCATGCGCGGACCCCGCAGGAGATCGCGCTGGGCGCGGTCGCGGGACTGGTGATGCTGCGCCGCCTGCTGGAGCAGGAGCGGGCGGCCGAGGTGTCGGGCGCGGGGCCGGCCGACAAGCTGCCCGTGGTGCGTCCGTGCGAGTCGATGGCATCGGTCGAGCCGATGCCGGTGCGCTACGTGAACCCGGTCTGCGGGATGGAGATCGATATCGCTTCTGCGAAGTATGTTGTCGACTACGGCGGGCAGCGCCTGTATTTCTGCTGCGACGGCTGCAAGGTGGAATTCGAGCGCGAGCCGGGCAAGTACCTGGCGATCGCGCGGCAGCGGGAAACGACATGAACGACATGAGCGAGACTGCGACCGCGCTGCCTGCCTTCTCGGCGGTCGTGCTGGCCGCCGGCATGTCATCGAGGATGGGGGACAGGCACAAGCTGCTGCTGCCGGTGGCAGGGCAACCCGCGGTCAGGCGTACCGTACGCGCCGTGCTTGCGGCGGGACCGCAACAGCTTGTCGTGGTGACCGGCTTCCAGGGCCGCGCGGTGATCGAATCGCTTGAGGACCTGCCAGTCGGCTTCCAGCCCAATCCGCGCTACGAGGAGGGCCAGATGACCTCGGTGGCCGCCGGCGTCGCCGCGCTGCGGCTGCCGTGCAGCGTGGTGCTGGTCTGCCTGGCCGACCAGGTCTTGCTGGAGGCCGGCGATTACCGGGAGCTGGTGGACGCCTTCGGCGCCATGCCGCGCGGCTCGATCCTGGTCCCGGTATTCGCGGGGCAGCGGGGCAACCCGGTCGCCTTTTCCGCCAGCTATGCCGCCGAGGTGGTGGCGGGGCACGTCAATCCCGGCTGCCGCAAACTGATCGCCGACCATCCGGACGAAGTCTTCGTCCATGAAGCCAGCCACGACCGCTTCACCACCGACATGGATACACCGGAGGACTACGCCCGCATCGTGGAGCGGCTGCGCGTTGGCAGCACGGCTCGCGCATAGGAAAACGGGCCTCTCCCGCTGCGCGGAAGAGGCCCGTTTGACCCGTGTGTGGTTCGTCCTGGTCCGGACGCGCGGGATTTACTTCAGCATCTGCACCGAACCGTTTACCGTCACCGTGACCTGGGCCTTGCCGCCCTCTACCGGCACCGGCGCGGAATCGGCCATCATGGCCTTGGCCGCGTACATGCGCGGCATCGGCTGCACGGCGCCGGCTTCGCTCACCTGGACTTCACGGATGGTGTAGCTGCCGTAGCCGAACAGTTTGGTGGTGGCCTGCGCTTTTTCGCGGAAGGAGGCCACGGCCTGCTCGGTCAGCTTGGCCTCGGCGGCGTGGCGGGCTTCGCGCGACAGCGAGAAGCTGATGTTCTGCACCTGCATCTGGCCGGCGAGCTGGCCCGCGAGCTTGGACACCGCGGAGAAATCACGCGACTCCAGAATCACCTCGGCGCGGCCGCGCCAGGTGCTGATGCGCCCGTTCTTGTCGTTGGACGGATAAATGGTGAAGCCGCCTGATTGCGCCTGCACGCCGCTGGTCCGCTTTGCCTGGGCAATCACTTCCTGCGTCTTCGCCGACAACGACGAGGAAATCGCGCCGGGCTCCGCGCCTTCCTGTTCGGCTGCCAGTGTCATGTGCACCACGTCGGTGGGTACCTCGGTGGCGGCCTGGGCGGACAGCGACAGCACGCCGGCGGGCGCCGGGTCGTGGGTCGGGCCACCACCCTGGGCGGAGGCAACCATGGCGGTGGTACCGAGCAGCGTGGCGGCAAGCAGTTGTTTCATCAGGATTCTCCCTTTCTTGGCGATGCAAATCAGACGCGCGGCCGAGGTGATCGTTCCGTTACCTTGCGATCGACGTTGTATCTACATGTATCCGCTGCGCTGCACCGCCCAAGCCGCCGCTCAGAACGCGTGCCAGGCCTTCCACAGCATATAGGCCGCAAGACTGAACAGCAGGCAGGCGAAGACCTTCTTGAGTTGCCCGACATCCATGCGGTGCGCGGTGCGCGCCCCCAGCGGCGCGGTCAGCACGCTGGCCACGGCGATCACCGCCAGCGCTGGCAGATAGATGTAGCCGAGCGAACCCGCCGGGAGCCCGCCCTGGCCCAGCCCGCTCCATACATAGCCGATCACGCTCGCCACGGCGATGGGAAAGCCGAGCGCGGCCGAGGTGGCCACGGCGTTGTGGATGGGCACGTTGCACCAGGTCATGAACGGCACCGAGACAAAACCGCCCCCCGCGCCGACCAGGCTGGACAGGAAGCCGATCACCCCGCCGGCGCCCAGCATGCCCGGCGTGCCGGGGAGCTGCCGGTGCGGGGCGGGCTTGCGGTTGCGCAGCATTTGCCACGCGGAGAAACCGACAAACACCGCGAACAGCAGCGACAGCCAGCTCGTCTTGAGCGCCGCGAAGACCTTGCCGCCCCCGATCATGCCGCCGATCAGGATGCCCGGGGCCAGCGCGAGCACCAGTTTCCATCGCACCATGCCGCGCTTGTGATGGGCACGTACCGAGGACAGCGAAGTGAACAGGATGGTCGCCATGGAAGTGGCGATCGCCATATGGACGATGGCCTCATGCGGGAAGGCCATGGCGGTGAACAGCAGCGTGAGGAAGGGCACCATCAGCATGCCGCCGCCGACGCCGAGCAAGCCGGCGCAAAAACCGGTGAAGGCGCCGAGCAGCAATAGCCCGGGAATCAGGGAAAAACTCATGATGCGGAATCGGCCTTATTGGTGTTGTAGTTATGTAGTCGGCAGCCATTGTGTCATGCCGCCTGTGTGACCGTCAGTGCTGCCCGCCATGGTGGGCGGCCGCAGCCGCGCCGCATCTTTGAAGCGTTTCAGCGCATCAGCGCATCAGATTCGTGGTAATGAAACGCCATTCGGCCGGCGTCACCGGCGTGATCGACAAGCGGTTGCCGCGGCGTAGCACGGCCATGTCCGCCAGTTCCTCGTGCGCGCGCAGGTCGGCGAGCGAGATCAGCGGGCCCTTGCCGACAAAGCGCACGTCGACCAGCATCCAGCGCGGTGCATCGGGCTTGGCGGCGGCATCGTAGTAGTCGCTCTTCGGGTCGAACTGGGTGGGATCGGGATAGGGCTGCGAGCTGACTTCGGCCAGGCCGGCAATGCCGGGCTGCGGGCAGGAGGAGTGATAGAACAGCACGCCGTCGCCGATGCGCATGGCGTCGCGCATGAAGTTGCGTGCCTGATAATTGCGCACGCCGGTCCATGGCAAGGTGCCACGCTCGGCCAGGGTATCGATGCTGGCCTCATCGGGTTCCGATTTCATCAGCCAGTACTGGCGGGCGCGCGTGGTGGCATTGGCTTGCGTGGATCGGCTCATGGGCAGGCAGGGCAGGCGTGACGTTGGCGACAGCGCTATGGTGCAGCAAGCCCGGCCAAAAGAAAACCGTTTGCCCGACGCGGGCCGGCGTGGGCGCGCATCAGCAAGGAAGCGGGGGCAGGGCGCAGGAGGGAAACATGGCGGCGCAAGAAAGCGCGGCACAAAAGGAAAAGGCGGTGGTTAAAAAACCACCGCCTTTAGAGGGGTCCCCGCCTCGGCCGCTGGATCGGCATCCTGAACCCAAGTGAGGTTCAGAGTGGCTGCGGAAGCCGCATTTCGGGTACATCACTGTTTCAGGGAGTCCAGACTGCGACTATGAACCAAGCGACGCGCTCGCCCACACGGCATAATCCCGCACCAACAAATGCTTATCGGTTCAAGGAATATGATCCTGACGAACCAGGCAGGGAAACTGTCAAACGTCTGACCTTTATTGCACTACCGAACACAACGGCTCCGGGAGGGCTGTCAGACGTTTGCCGTTTCGAACTTGGATGGGATGAAAACGGCGGTCAGGCGCGATAACCCGACCTAAGGTGCCGCAACTATGTGGCTTGGTGCGGCTTGGCTCCACTATACACCGCACCGCTTTCCATACCAAGCCCGTCGTTGCGTGTCGTTACATTTTGCTGACGCGCGCGGCATGTCGGGCACATCGCGGCTCCCCTGTGCCGTGCGGTACACCGCCTGCGGTGCGTTCAGTTGCGCGGCGCGGGCGCATTGGTACCCACGTGCGCGTACTGCCGCAGGGCTTCGTCCGCGCGTTCGTTGAGTTCGCGAATGCGCGCGCGCACGGCATCGACGGGAATCGCGCCGTCCTCCTGCTGCTTGCGCTTGAGCGAGAGCAGGTCGGAGGCGATGCTGATGGCGGCCATCACGGCAACGCGTTCCACGCCTTTGGCGGACACGCCGCCCTTGAGGCGGGTCATCTGGTCGTCTACCAGTGCCACGGCTTCCAGCAGCGCGGCTTCATTGTCGGGCGAAATGGCGAAACGGTAGGACTGGCCGGCAATGTTCACTTCGACTTGCTTGTTGCTCATGCGTTTTCTCCGGGAGCCTTGTGATCGGCGCGGCTGGCCGCCTCGCCTTCGCCCAGCAGGTCGAGCTGGCGGGCGTCGCTGGCGGTGGGCAGCTTGTCGAGGATCGACTGGATGCGCAACTGCGCTTCCTCGATCTTGATATTGAGCAGCTCGCGGTCTGCCGCCATGGCTTCGCGGTCGCCGCGCAGCTGGCTGGCCTCGGCCTGCAGGCGTTCGATCTCCTCGCGCAGCCGCTGGTTCTCCGCCGCAAGGGTATCGGCATGGTGCAGCACACGCCCGATCTTGGCGGCGAGTTGTTCGAGTTCGGTGAGCATAGAGCCTGTCATATCTAGGGTCTCGGGTTTTGGGATTTTAGCCCAAGCGCTATCGTGAGGACGGCGAACGCAGGTGTGTGTGACCGGGCCTGCGCGCCGAAGTTGCATGCATCGTCGCTTAACGGCATTCCGGGCGACGGCTTTATGCCTGTTTTCAGGCGCCCGCCACTGGTTTTCCGCCGGAATCACGCGGCATTGACGCTTGCCCTGAAACTGCCTACACTCGCGCACGTTCCAGGTGCTCGTAATCCTATTCACTACAGGGTTGCAGTTCAACGGGAAACAGGGAGCCAGCCGCCGCCGCCAGGGCGGGGCCGTGCCAACCTGTGCTGCCCCCGCAACGGTAAGCGACCGCGATCGCAAGATCGCAAGGCCGACCCACAAGCCACTGAACCGCAAGGTTCGGGAAGGCGGTCGGACTGGTGTCGCCAGCCCGGATACCGGCCTGGATGAGAGTGCGCTGCCTTTTGCTGTCTTTTTGCGGGAACCGGCGGCGTGCTTCGTCGCCAGACGGTCCGCGGGGGAACGGACCAGGCAGATCTCTCCCACAATCGCATCATGCGCTCATCGTCCTACAGGTCGAGCCGTCCGGCATTGCCGGCGCGCCGTCACACCGCCCCCGTCTTCGTCTCCCGGCAACTGCCCGCAGCGCTTGCCGCCTTGCTTGCCGTGAGCGCGCCTGGCATCGCCATGGCCCAGTCCGCCGGACAATCCGCCTCGCAGCCCGCGGCCGATGCGCAACTAGACCCGGTGGTGGTCACTGCCACCCGCACTGTCCAGCCGTTGACCGAGGCGCTGCCGCATACCACCGTAGTGACCCAGCAGGACATCGTCAACTCGCAAGCCATCGACCTGCGCTCGTTGCTGCGCACGCAGGCCGGCGTGGAGTTTGCCGCCAACGGCGGCCTGGGTGCCAATACCAGCCTGTTCATGCGCGGGGCCAACTCCAACCAGACGCTGATCCTGATCGACGGCGTGCGGATCTCGGCTGCCAGCAGCGGCACGGCCCAGCTCTCGAATATCCTGCCCGACCAGATCGACCATATCGAGATCGTGCGCGGCAATGTCTCGGCGCTCTATGGCTCGGATGCGATCGGCGGCGTGGTGCAGATCTTCACCAAGAGCGGTGCGGGCCAGGCTCCCGCAGCCAACGCTCAGATCGAATACGGCAGCAACAATACGCGCCAGGGCACGGTGGGCTACGGCGGCCAGGTGGGCGATACCTCGTTCAATATCACCGGATCGGCCGTCAAGACAGACGGTTTTTCGGCGATCAATGCGGCCCAATGGAACGGTGACAATCCGGCCAAGGCAAAGAAGGGCACAGGCCCGAACCCGAACGACAACCCGTATGACAACAAGAGCGTATCGGGCCAGGTGAAGCATCGTTTCACCAGCGACTGGGACGCCGGCGTCACCGCCTACTACTCGAAGAGCAAGCTCTCCTACGACACCACGACAGGCAAACCGACCGATGTCTGGTGGATGAACAGCGAGTTGTACACCGTATCCGCCTTTGTCAACGGCAAGTTCACCCGGGACTGGACCACGCATTTCAAGATCGCGCAGAGCGGGGACAATAGCGAAAACACCCTGAACGGACTGTTCAACAGCAACTTCAACACGCGCAACCGCCAGTACACGTGGCAGAACGAATATGCGCTGGCGCCCACCCATAAGCTGCTGTTCGGCACGGAGTATGCGCAGCAGGAATTCAGCTCGAACACGTATGGCGCGCCGGGCCGCAATATCATGTCGGTGTTCGGCGGCTACAATGGCCGGCTGGGCAAGCACCAGCTGCAGCTCAATGCGCGCAACGACCATTACTCGGATTTCGGCAGCCAGGCGAGCTATTTCGCCGGCTACGGCTATAACGTGACCGAGGCGTTCAAGCTGATCGCCAACGCCAGCAATGCCTTCCGCGCGCCCACCTTCAACGAACTGTACTATCCCAACTATGGCCAGCCCGGCATCCAGCCCGAGCGCGCCAAGTCGGTCGAGCTGGGCGCGCAGTACAGCACGGACAGCGCCGGCCTGCTGCGCGTGACCGCGTTCGAGACCCGCTACGACAACCTGATCACCGCCGCGTTGCAGCCCAACGGCTTGTTCCTGGCGCAGAATATCAACAAGGCCAAGGTGCAGGGCATCGAAGCCTCGTGGCGCGCCAGGCTGATGGGCACCGATGTGGGCGCCAGCGTGACCTTCCAGAACCCGGTGGACGAGCAGAGCAATACGCAGTTGCTGCGCCGCGCGCGCCGCCATGCCGCCTTCGACGTGGGCCGCCAGTTCGGCGCCTTCCGCCTGGGCGGCGAGTGGATTGTTTCGTCGGCCCGCCTCGATAGCGGATCGCGTACCCTGGGCGGATACGGTATCGTCAACCTCACTGCCCGTTACAACATCGACAAGCAATGGTTCGTTGCCGCCCGCGTGGAAAACCTGTTCGACAAGAACTACCAGCTCGCCTATCCCTACAACACGCAGGGACGCGCCGGCTTTATCACGCTGGGCTGGCGCCAGTGATGGCGGCCGCCTGAGATGCGTCGCGCGCTAGCCGTCTGGCTGATGCTTGCCGCCGCCGGCGTGGCGGTGTTCCTGCTGTCCCTGGCGGTGGGCAGCGTGCCGCTGTCGGGCACGCAGGTCTGGCAGGCGCTGTCAGGCGCCACCGACGATACCGCCGGCGCGATCGTGCGTGAGCTGCGGCTGCCGCGCGCGGCGGCCGCCTTCGCCTGCGGCGGCCTGCTGGCGCTGACCGGCGCGCTGATGCAGGTGCTGCTGCGCAATCCGCTGGCCGAGCCCTATGTGCTGGGCGTCTCGGGCGGCGCGGCCACCGGCGCGCTCACCGCCATGCTGATGATGTGGCCGCTCTGGACGGTGCAGGCCGGTGCAGCGGGCGGCGCACTGTTCTCGATGCTGCTGGTGGCCACGCTGGCCCGGCGCGACCTGCTGCACCCGCAGGTGCAGGGCGGCCACCATGAGGCCGGCTCGCGCCTGCTTCTCACCGGCGTGATCCTGGCCGCGGGCTGGGGCGCGCTGATTACCCTGATCCTGAGCGTGGCGCCCGAAGCGCGGCTGCGCGGCATGTTGTTCTGGCTGACCGGCGATCTTGGCGGTACCGCCAGCTACGGGCTCGCGCTGGGTGCCCTGGCGTTGGCCGTGCTGCTGGCGATGCCGCTGGCGCGCTCGCTCAATGCGATGCTGCTGGGCGAGACGGTAGCGCAGGCGCTGGGCGTGCGCGTCGGCGCCGTGCGGATGTCGGTGTTCGTGCTGGCCTCGCTGGCCATCGCGGTGGCCATCACGTCCGCCGGCTCGATCGGCTTTGTCGGCCTGGTGGTGCCGCATCTGGTGCGCCTGGCCTGGGGCAACGACCAGCGCCTGTTGTTGCCAGCCTCGGCCTTGCTCGGCGGCGCGCTGCTGATGGCCGCCGACCTGGTGGCGCGCACGGTAATCGCGCCCGCGCAGTTGCCGGTGGGCGTGATCACGGCGCTGCTGGGCGTGCCGACTTTTCTCTTCTTGCTGTTGCGCAGGCCGCGCTGATCCCCATGACGAGCTGGAACCAACCCGTCTCGCCTTGTCCGCCGCTGGTGCTGCAGTCCTTGCAGCTGCGCGCTGGCAAACGCGCCTTGCTCGATGGCCTGAGCCTGACCATGCAGGCCGGCGAACTCTGGTGCATCGTCGGCCCGAACGGCGTCGGCAAGTCCACGCTGATGTCGGTGCTGGCCGGACTGCGCAAGCCCGACGGCGGCGCGGTGCTGCTCGACGGCCGCGCGCCACTGGAGATCGCGCCGGCCGCGCTGGCGTTGCGCCGCGCCTATCTGCCGCAGGCGGTGCACGATACCTTTTCGATGTCGGTGCGCGACGCCGTGGCCGTGGGCCGCCATCCTCACCTATCGGGCTGGGGCTGGTCCGGCCGCGAGGACGATGCGGTGGTCGCCGCGGTCATCCGCGAACTGGATCTCGACGGGCTGGCCGGGCGCGATGTGCTGACCCTGTCCGGCGGCGAACGCCAGCGCGTCTCGCTGGCCGCCACGCTGGCGCAACAGGCGCCGTTGCTGCTGCTCGACGAACCGGCAGCCCACCTGGACCTGCGCCACCAGATCATGGTGCTGGAAACCCTGACCCGGCTGGCGCGCACCGGCCGCCACGCCGTCGTGGTGATCCTGCACGACCTCAACCTGGCGCGGCGCTACGCGACCCATGCCTTGCTGCTGGCCGAGGACGGCCTCTGCCTGCATGGCCCCGCGTCGGAAGTACTGACTCCCGCGTATTGCTCGCACGCGCTGCGCACGCCGATTGTCAGTGTCAGCGACGGCCACCATACCGCGCTGATTGCCGACGGCGCCACTCATCCGGAACAAGACGGAAATCAATATGACTGAACCCCAGGCCAACGCCCCCTCCAAGAACGAAGACGCCGCCCGCGACGAACGCCACAAGGCGCGCATGGCGCGCAAGAAGGATGTCGTGGACGCCAAGATCGCCGCGGCCCAGGACGAGCGCGGCGTCATCGTGATCACCACCGGCAACGGCAAGGGCAAGTCCAGCTCCGGCTTTGGCATGGTGGTGCGCGCGCTCGGCCACGGCATGCAGGCCGGCGTGGTGCAATTCATCAAGGGTGCGATTCCCAGCGGCGAGGAACTGTTCCTGCGGCGTTTTCCGGAGCAGTGCGCCTTCCACGTGATGGGCGAGGGCTACACCTGGGAAACCCAGGACCGCGCGCGCGATGTGGCCAAGGCCCAGGTGGCGTGGGAGGTGGCGCGCGGGCTGCTGCGCGACCCGTCGGTCGGGCTGGTGCTGCTGGACGAACTCAATATCGCGCTCAAGCTGCATTATCTCGATGTCGACACCGTGATCGCCGACCTGCGCGCGCGCCCACCGATGCAGCATGTGGTGATCACCGGCCGCGGCGCGCCGCCTGCGCTGATCGAGGCGGCGGACACCGTGACCGACATGACGCCGGTCAAGCACGCCTTCCAGCAGGGCATCAAGGCGCAGCGCGGCGTAGAGATGTAAGGCTCCGGCCATTTGTGCATTTGTGCCATTTGTCATTCAGCCAATCACTGCGACGAACATCATGCAATTACCCTACATTGCCCCGCTCGACGCCTCCCTGCGCCCGGCGCTGCAAGCCGCCATCGATGCCAAGACCAAGCCGCTCGGCGCGCTCGGCCGGCTCGAAGACCTGGCCCTGCAGATCGGCCTGATCACCGGCGGCGGCACGCCTGAACTCAAGCGACCGGCCGTGATCGTGTTCGCCGGCGACCACGGCGTGGCCGACGCCGGCGTGAGCGCCTATCCGGCCGAAGTGACGGCACAGATGGTGCTCAATTTCCTGGCCGGCGGCGCTGCCATCAATGTGTTCTCGCGTCTGCACGGGCTGGCGCTGGAGGTTGTGGACGCCGGCGTGCGCGCGCCGCTGCCGTCCGCGCCCGGCCTGGTCAACTGCCGCATCGCGGCGGGCACGCGCAATTTCGCGCAAGAGCGCGCGATGACCGCGGAGCAGGTGCAGGCGGCGCTCACCGCCGGCATGGCGCGCGTGCTGCGCCACGCGCAAGAGGGCAGCAACGTGATCGGCTTCGGGGAGATGGGCATTGCCAATACCTCGTCGGCCGCTTGCCTGGTGAGCCGGCTGACCGGCACGCCGATCGACGATTGCATTGGCCGTGGCACCGGCCTGGACGATGCCGGCCTGGCACGCAAGCGGGCTGTGCTGTCGCAGGCGCTGGCCCTTCATGCCGATGCCGTGGAGCCGCTCGACGTACTCGCGGCATTCGGCGGTTTCGAGATCGCCATGATGACCGGCGCTTTCCTGGCCGCGGCGGCCAGCCGGATGGTGATCCTGGTCGACGGCTTTATTGCTTCGGCCGCGCTGCTGGTGGCGCAGCGCCTTGCTCCCGAGGTGCTGCAGTACTGCGTGTTTTCGCATTGCTCGCATGAGCACGGCCATCGCCGGCTGCTCGAGCATTTCGGCGCGGAACCGCTGCTGGCCCTGGACCTGCGCCTGGGCGAGGGCACCGGCGCCGCGCTGGCCTATCCGCTGGTGGCCTCGGCCGCGGCCTTCCTGCGCGAGATGGCGACCTTCGGCGCCGCCGGCGTCAGCACGGCTTCCGCCTAGCGCGGCGGCAATCCTGCCACAATGGCCCATGCTCGATGAAATCCGCTATTTCCTGACCGCCGTTGGCTACTTCACGCGGGTGCCCGTGCCGCGCTGGGTTGGCTTTGCGCCGCACTACCTGAACGCGGCGGCGCGCTATTTCCCGCTGGTGGGGCTGCTGGTGGGCGCGCTCGGCGCGCTGGCGAGCTGGGGCGCACTGCAATGGTGGCCGCCCGGCGTGGCGCTGCTGCTGGGCATGGCAGTGACGCTGCTGGTGACAGGCGCCTTCCACGAAGACGGCCTGGCCGACTGCATCGATGCCTTCGGCGGCGGCTACCGGCGCGAGGATGTGCTACGCATCATGCACGACTCGCGCATTGGCGCGTTCGGCGCTATCGCGCTGGTGGTGGCGCTGCTGCTCAAGTGGCAGTTGCTGGTGGCGATTGCTGCGCGTAGCGGCATGGTGGAGCTGCTGCTGGTGCTGGTGGCCGCGCATGCGGCCAGCCGCGCGATGGCGGTGAGCTATCTGGCCACGCTGGACTACGTGCGCGCCGAGGGTAAGGCGAAGCCGGTGGCGCAGCGGCTGTCGGGCATCGGCCTGGTGTTCACGCTGCTGTGCGGTGCCTTGCCGCTGTTGCTGGTGTCGCTGCCGTTTGCCGCCGTGGTGATGGTGGCGTTGGTGGTGCTGCGTTTCCTGCTTGGGCGTTATTACGTGCGCCGTATCGGCGGCTACACCGGTGATTGTCTCGGCATGGCGCAGCAGCTGGCCGAGTTGTTGATCTATCTCGTAGCAGCGGCATGGACCTGGTCCTGATCCGGCACGCGCGGCCTGAGGTTGCGCAGGGCGTTTGCTACGGGGCGCTCGATTTGCCCCTTGCGCAACCAGTGGAACCCGAACCCGCTCGCATGTTTTCGATGCTCGATGGCCTGGTGCCGCAGCGCATCGTCAGCAGCACGATGGCGCGCGCTCGCGCTACAGCGGCGTTGCTGGCGCGGGACCTCGGGCTGCCGCTCGAGACCGATGCGCGGTTGCGTGAGCTGGATTTCGGCAGGTGGGAGGGCTGTGCGTGGGATGCCGTGCCGCGCGCGGAGGTGGAGGCGTGGGCCGCGGATCTGCTGCATGCCAGGCCTCACGGCGGCGAGACGGTGGCCGAGGCGATGGCGCGTGTGCAGTTTCACCTCCCCTGCGGGGAGGCGACCTACTTTCTTGTCTTGCCAAGAAAGTAGGCAAAGAAGGCGCGCCGGATGGGGCGACACCCCCTCGGGATCCGGCGAAAAGAGCGGCCGGGACCCAAACTCGCATCGCCTTAAGGCGATAYTCAAACATGGGTCCCTCTTTTCCGCTCTTTTCACCGGATCCCGAGGCGCCCCATACGGCCAGGTACACCTACACGGCTCGCTCCGCATTGCGCTGGGGTGTGGGCCGCCCTTGGGGGCGCTCCACACGGCTACCAATCGTTGATTTGGCGGGCTCGCCCCTGCAAATGGCAGCCCTCTCGCGCAGGCGGGATGGGGCGGGCGTTCCTGGACCTGTCCTACCTATTGCGCCGGCCGCTTGCGGCGCGCGTTGTCCAGGTCCTTGCATACGACTTCCGCACCCTGGGTGATGCGCGGGCCGGCCCGGTTGACCAGGTCGCCGTCGATGGCGTACAGGTTGCCGCGCGCTACCGCGGTCACCTGTTTCCAGCGTTCCCACATGGCGAAGTCGGGCAGCGGGCGGTCGGAACGGGTCGCGCCCATGCTGGCGGTCATCATCACCTCGGGATTGCCGGCGACCACGGCTTCCACCGATACCGTCGGTACCAGCAGGGATTCGTTGGCGAACAGGTTGCGCCCGCCGCAGAGCGCCAGCACGTCGCTGATCAGGTGCTGCCCGCTGAGGGTCATCAGCGGTTGCTGCCAGACCTGGTAGAAGACCGTTACCGGCGGCCGTGCGGCGTAGGTCTGGCGCAGTTTGTCGACCTGATGGCGGAAGCTGGCGGCGGCGCCGTTGGCGGTGGATTCGGTGCCGAGCAGCACGCCAAGCCTTTCGATATTGCTGGGAATGCCCTCCAGCTTGCGCGGCTCGCTGTAGAACAGCGGCAGGCCGAGCGCGCGCAGCCGGTCGGTCTGCTTTTGCGCATTGCCGTGGCGCCATACCACGATCAGGTCCGGCTTGAGCGCGGCGATGCGTTCGAGATCCAGTGCCTTGTTGTCGCCTACGCGCGGGATGTCGCGTGCCTGCGGCGGGTAGTCGCTGTAGCTCACGGCGCCGACGATGCGCGCGCCGCCGCCGGCAGCGTACAGCATCTCGGTGACATGTGGCGCCAGCGAGATCACGCGGCGCGCGGGTTGTTCCAGCGTGACGGTTTGCCCGGCATCGTCGACCACCGAGACAGCGGCGCCGGCGTTGCCGCAAACGCCGATGCCCAGCAGTGTTGTCAGGACCAGCAGGGAACGGGCAGTCATCGGGAAAGGGATCATCGGGGTTGTGTCGGGGAAGGTGCCTGTGTTGAGCCGTCTTGATGCATGCCCATGGGCATCGCGGCGCATGCGGATGCCAGCGCCGCGTCGAGCCATTGCCACGCCGCTTCTTGCGCCGGGGGCAATCCCAGCCGCAGGCTTGGCATGGCATCGACGCTGGCCGGTGCGTCGAACAGCCGCGTCCATACGCCTTGCCGCGCAAGCGTGTCGTGCAGCAGCGCCGCGTCGGCGCGCGGCACCCAGCTGAACAAGGGGTGGCTCACGGGCGCCAGGCCGTGCGCGCGCAGTATCGCCGCGAGCCGCCTGCCCGCCTGCTGCAGATGCTCGCGCGCGGCGGCCTGCCAGCCGTGGTCGGCCAGGGCCAGGCGCGCTACCGCGCGCGCCGGGCCTGCCACGGTCCAGTGCCCGAGCTGTTCGGCCAGCGCCGCCAGCAAGGCGGGCTCTGCCAGCACGAAGCCGCAGCGCACGCCGGCCAGGCCGTAGAACTTGCCGAGCGAGCGCAGGACTACCAGGCCGGGGAGATCCGAGCGCGCGGCCAGCGACAGCGCGGGCGTGCAATCCATGAAGGCTTCGTCGAGCAGGAGCGTGCCGCCGCGCGCCGCCAGATCGGCATGCCACGACAGCAGCGTGTCTTGCGTGAGCGTGCGCCCGGTGGGGTTGTTGGGGTTGACCACCACCAGGTGGTCGAGCCGCGCGGCAAGGTCGCCGCGCGCGAAATCCGCTTCGGCCAGCGGCATCACCTGATGCCCGGCGCGGGCGAAGGCGGGCGCGTATTCGCTGTAGCCCTGCGCCGCCACGCCAACGCGGCCCGGTTTGAGCAATTGCGGCAGGGTGCGGATGGCAGCCTGCGAGCCGGCCACCGGCAGGGCTTGCGGCGCGCAGTAAGCCTGCGCCGCCAGCTCCGACAGGCCGTCGCCGTCCTGCGGCAGCCGTTGCCATGCGTCGGCGGGCAGGGCCGGCACGGGATAGCCGTCGGGATTGATGCCGGTGGAAAGATCGAGCCAGTCTTCGGCTGGCCGGCCGTAGCGGCGCACGGCGGCGAGCAGGTCGCCGCCGTGGCGGATCGGTGTACTCATGCGATGCCGTATTGGAGGAGGGCGGCGCTGGCGCCGGCGGCGGCCAGCCATAGCCAGAGCGTGCGTTGAACCAGCCGGAGGCAGGCGTGCACATCGGCGGCGCCGGGTGCGCGTCCCTCGCCAAGCGGCGGACGCTCCTCCCATTCGCCGTGGTAGCGTGCGGGCCCGCCCAGTGCCACGCCGACGGCGCCGGCGCCGGCGGCCATCACCGGGCCCGCATTGGGGCTGGACCACGCCGGCGCCTGCGCCCGCCAGCAGCGCAGCGCTTGAACGGTGCGTCCGAGCAGTGCGTAGGAGAGCGCGGTGAGGCGGGCAGGCGCCAGGTTGAGCACGTCGTCCAGGCGCGCGGCGGCCCAGCCGAAATGCAGCAGGCGGGGCGTGCGGTAGCCCCACATCGCATCCAGCGTATTGGCAAGGCGGTAGGCGATCACCGCCGGCGCGCCGCCCAGCAGGAACCAGAACAAGGCGCCAAAGATGGCGTCGTTGCCATTCTCCAGCGCCGATTCGCAAGCGGCGCGGGCCAGCGCCTCGCCATCCGCGTCGGCGGTGTCGCGCGAGACGATGCGTGCCGTGAGCTGGCGCGCATCGGCGAGATTGCCTTGCGCCAGCGCCACGGCGATCGGCGCGATATGCTGGGTCAGGCTGCGCGCGCCCAGCGCGGCGTAGAGCGCCAGTGCCTGCAACAGCCAGCCCAGCACCGCGCTGAACTGCGTGGCGGCATGCACCAGAATGCCGGCCAGCGCGGCCGGCGTCAGCACCATCAGCGCCCAGGCGGCCAGGCCGGTGAGCCGCTGGCGCAGCGGCGCGCCGCCACGGTTCAAGCGGCGTTCCAAGGCCGCCGCGAGGCGGCCGAAACCCACCAGCGGATGCCAGCGGCGCGGCTCGCCCAGCCACTGGTCAAGCAGCACGCCGGCTACGGCGGCGGCCACGCAGGCGGTCCAGGTAAAGTCGAGAAACGGCCACCACGAAAGCAGCGAGGACAGCGAAGACAGCATCAGCACGCCGGGTCGGCGCCTTTCACGCTGACGGGAATGCCTGCCACCAGCAGCCGCACGCGGTCCGCGGCGGCGGCCAGCTTCTGGTTCAGGCGGCCCAGTTCGTCCACGTAGAAGCGGGTGATGGCGCCCATCGGCACCACGCCGAAGCCGATCTCGTTGGAGACCAGGATGACGTGGCCGGGCAGGGTGGGCAACGCGGTCAGCAGCGCGTCGATTTCCTCGGTGAAGGCGGCCGGCGGCGTCACCAGGCCATGCTCGGGATAACTGCGGGCGTCGAGGAACAGCAGGTTGTTGAGCCAGAGCGTGACGCAGTCGACCAGGATGCAGCCATTGTGGGTCGCGTGCGCGTACAAGGCGTCGGCAAGGTGCAGCGGCGCCTCGACCAGGCCCCACTCGGCCGGGCGCCGGGCGCGGTGCAGCGCGATGCGCACCTCCATCTCTTCATCGGCGCTGTTGTCGTCGTGGCGCGCGGTGGCGATATAGGTGACGGGGCCCCCGGTGGCTGCGGCATGGTCGGCGGCCATCTGCTCGGCAAAGTGGCTCTTGCCCGACCGTGCCCCGCCGAGCACCAGCGTGAGCTGGCGTGCGCGGCCGGCCGCCGCCGCGGCGTGCGGCGCGGTCGCGGCCTGGGGCGTGCGTTCGCCGGCCGGCGCGTGGCTGGTTGCGCTGACGGGCTCGGTGGCGGTGGCGGAGGCTTGTGCCGGGATCATCCGGGTATTGTAGCGGGCGCATCCATGGATCGCACGCCCGCGATGGCGCGCGCAGGGCCGCCGGGAAGCACGCCGATGCGATAATCCCACGATGCAAAAAAATCTCTCCGAAGCCACCGCGCAGGCGCTGCCGGGCGGCTTGCGCGGTACCTTGATGGTGCAGGGCACCACCTCCGACGCTGGCAAGAGCACCCTGGTGGCAGGCCTTTGCCGGGTGCTGGCCCGCGCCGGCGTGCGCGTGGTTCCGTTCAAGCCCCAGAACATGGCGCTCAACAGCGCGGTCACCGCCGACGGCGGCGAGATCGGGCGCGCGCAGGCCTTGCAGGCGCTGGCCGCCGGGCTGGCGCCGCATACGGACATGAATCCGGTGCTGCTCAAACCCAGCAGCGATACCGGCGCGCAGATCATCATCCATGGCCAGGCGCGGCTGGACCTGGATGCGCGCGCCTATCACGCCTACAAGCCGGTGGCGATGCAGGCGGTGCTGGCCTCGCACCGGCGCCTGGCCAGCGCCTACGAGGTCGTCATGGTGGAGGGCGCCGGCAGCCCGGCGGAGATCAACCTGCGCGACCGCGACATCGCCAACATGGGTTTTGCCGAAGCGGTCGACTGCCCGGTGGTGCTGGTGGCCGACATCGACCGCGGCGGCGTGTTCGCCCACCTGGTGGGCACGCTGGACTGCCTGTCGGAATCCGAACGCGCGCGCATCAAGGGCTTCATCATCAACCGCTTCCGCGGCGACATCGCGCTGCTGAAGCCCGGGCTGGACTGGCTGGAGGCGCGCACCGGCAAACCCGTGCTGGGCGTGCTGCCCTACCTGCATGGCCTGCACCTGGACGCCGAGGACGCCATCATCGGCTCGCAGGCGGCCAAGCAGGGCGAACTGCTGCGCGTGATCGTGCCGGTGCTGCCGCGCATTTCCAATCACACCGATTTCGATGCGCTGCGCGCGCATCCGCAGGTGGACCTGCGCTTCATCGGCCCTGGCATGCCGATCCCGCCTGCCGACCTGATCGTGCTGCCAGGCAGCAAGAGCGTGCGCGCCGATCTGGCCTTCCTGCGCGCCAATGGCTGGGAGCCGGCCCTGCGTCGGCATCTGCGCTATGGCGGCAAGGTGATCGGCATTTGCGGCGGCATGCAGATGTTGGGCCGGCGTGTGGACGACCCGGCCGGCAACGAGGGCACGCCCGGCAGCAGCGAAGGTTTCGGATTGCTGGACTACGAGACGGTCCTGGCGCCGCACAAGCAGCTGCGTGTGGTGAGCGGCCGGCTGGCCCTGGAGGACGGCAGCGAGGCAGCCGTGCAAGGCTACGAGATCCATATGGGCGTGACCACCGGCGCGGCGCTGGCGCGCCCGGCGCTATGGCTCGAAGGCGAGCGCCCGGACGGCGCGCAGTCGGAGGACGGCCAAGTGCTGGCCTCCTACGTCCACGGCCTGTTCGACCAGCCCGAGGCCTGCGGCGCGCTGCTGCGCTGGGCCGGGCTGGCGCGGGCCGAAGGCGTCGACCTGGCCGCGCTGCGCGAGGCGTCGCTGGAGCGGCTGGCCGACACGCTCGCCGCGCATCTCGACCTGGGCACCTTGCTGGCGCCCTTGCAAACTTCGCCGCTGGCCGGGCCGCCCGCGCGCGGCAACTGCTAAACTCGCAGGCGGGTCCGCTCCGCCGGGGCCCGCTTACGACAAACGGCAAGGCCGTGGCGGAACCCGGAGCGGCGCGCCCGAGGGCAGCGCCGCCATGGAAAGCCATTGCGGAGACACCCATGCCTGTAGTCGTGATCGCCAATCCCAAAGGCGGCGTAGGCAAGACCACGCTGGCCACCAACCTGGCGGGCTATTTCGCCAGCGCCGGCCATGCCGTGATGCTGGGCGATACGGACCGCCAGCAATCCTCGCGCGCCTGGCTGGGTTTGCGGCCGGCCTCGGCGCCGGCCATCCGCACCTGGGACATCAGCTCCGACCAGATCGCACGTCCGCCCAAGGGCACCACCCATGTGGTGCTCGACACCCCGGCCGGCCTGCACGGCTGGCGCTTCAACGACGTGATGAAGCTGGCCCACCGCGTGGTGGTGCCGCTGCAGCCTTCCCTGTTCGATATCCTGGCCACCCAGGATTTCCTCGCTCGCCTGGCGGACGACAAGCGCGTGCGCCACGGCGAGGTGGAGGTTGGCGTGATCGGCATGCGGGTCGACCTGCGCACCCGCGCGGCCGAGCAGTTGCAGCGCTTTGTCGCGGAGCTGGGGCTGCCGGTGCTGGGTTTCCTGCGCGATACGCAGAACTACGTGCAGCTGGCCGCGCACGGGCTGACCTTGTGGGACGTGGCGCCATCCCGCGTGGCGCGCGACTGGGAGCAGTGGCAGCCCATCATCGGCTGGCTGGAGCAGCCCGCCCTGGCTAAGCGCCCAGCCGCCTGAGCAGGGCGTCCACCGACGGCCAGCTGACGCGGCGTACGGCCACGATAAGGCTGGCGCCGGGAAACGCATCGTCGAACGGTTCGCTTTCGATGCCGTCCAGGCGCCGGTAGAACTCGCGCGCCTGGGTGTTGCTGTCCAGCACATAGAGGAAGAGCGGCTGCCCGGGCCATCCGCTGGCCGCGCGCCGCGCGCAATGCGCGAACAAGCGCTTGCCGAGGCCCAGTCCATGCCATTGCGGCAGCACATGCAGGTTGTCCAGGTACACGCCGAACTGCGGCTCGGCTTCCGCTTGCAGGCAGGCAAAGCCGGCCGGCTCGCCATCCACGCGCGCGAGCGTGACCTCCAGCGGCCCCTCGGCGCCATCCACCAGGCGTGCCCGCCAGGCCCGCAGGCGCTCGGCCGGCACTTCCCGTTCCAGGTAATCCGCCGGCAACAGGCCCTGGTAGGCGTGGTGCCAGCTTTGGGTGTGCAGGCCGGCAATCAGCGCTGCATCTTGGGCCGCGGCGGGCAGCAATTCGATCGATCTGGGCATCTTCAGGGCAGGAACGCGGGGCCGGCGGTGGCCGCGCACGCCATTCTGCCGCAATCCGGTGCGGCCCCGCCACAGTCTTGCTCCCGTCGCGCGCGGGCTTGTAACGCCTGATAGAATCGCGAATCTTTCGCATTCTCATTTTTACTGGCGTGACGTATCCATGCGTTGCCGGCCTGTGATGCGCAATACATAACCCCCCCAAATCTGCTCTCTGCCTCCCATGGTCACCGGCCGCCTGCGCGTTGTCATCGTCAAGATTCATCTCTACATCGGCTTAACGCTGGGTTTGCTGTTCGTCATGCTGGGCCTGACCGGCACCGCCATCGCCTGGCGCGATGAACTCGATGCGCTGCTCAACCCCGGATTGCTGACCGCCTCGGCCGAGGTGCCGCTGCCGGTCGCGCCGGCGACGGTACAGGCGGCGACCGACAAACTGCAGGCCGATCCGCGCTACGGCCGTCCCGGGTTGCTGATGCTGCCGTCCGCGCCGCACGAGGTGTTCGTGGCCTGGTATCCGCTCAAGGGCGCGGATGCCGGCCGTTCGCGCCAGGTCATGGTCGATCCCGTCACGCTGGCGGTGAAAGGGGAGCGGGTCTGGGGCGAGCCGGGGCTGTCGCGCCCGCTGCTGATGCCCACCTTGTTCCAGGTGCACCATTACCTGCTGTCTGGCGAGACCGGCCGGACCATTCTCGGCATTGCCGGCATGTTGCTGCTGGTGATGGTGATCTGCGGGGTCGCGATGTGGTGGCCCAAGCTCAAGCCGCGCGCGGTGTTGCATGCCTTTCGCATCACGCACGGCGGCTCCTGGTCACGCTTCAATTATTCGCTGCACCGCGCGGGCGGCATCTTCGCGGCGCCGGTGCTGGCTACCATGGCGTTTTCCGGCTGGTACCTGGACCTGCCCAAGTGGGTGACGCCGCTGGTGGCCGGCGTGATGACGGTGACGCCACCCGGCAAGCCGGCATCGGCGCCTGTGCCCGCCGGAACGCCGCCGCTCGGCGCGGCGCAAGCGGTCAGCGCGGCCCAGGCGCTTTACCCCGCCGCGCAGGTCACGCGGGTGAGTTTCCCGCGCAAGGCCGGCGATCCCTTCGAGGTCCGCGTGCGCCAGCCCGGGGAGGTCCGCCAGGGCAGCGGCGCCACCCGGATCTGGCTCGATGCCCACACGGGCAAAGGCCTCGGCGTGCGCGATCCGATGGCCGCGCCCGCCGGCGATACCTTCCTCAACTGGATGTACCCGCTGCATACCGGTGAAGCCTTCGGTTTGCCGGGGCGGATCTTTATCTCGGTGTTCGGGCTGGTGCCGCTGCTGTTCGCCGTGACCGGAGTGCTGATCTGGTGGAAGCGGCGGCGCGGGCATCGGCGCCATGTGGCCCGGACGCTGCAACGCGCCAGGGCACGGACCGCCTGACCGGGCCGGGTCTGCACGGGCGGTGCCCCGGCAGGGCCTTGAACGACAAAAAGAGAAGCGGCCCTGGGGCCGCTTCTCTTTGCTACGGGGTAGGTGCGGCGCCAGCCGCTCCCGGCGTCAGATCTCGAGATTGTCGATCAGCCGGGTAGCCCCCAGCTTGGCTGCCGTGAGGATCACCAGCGGCTCGCCCGCCACGTATTCCTCGCGGGTCGGCGGCTGCAGGTCTACCTGCTTGCGGATGGCAATGTAGTCCGGCTTCCAGCCACGCGCCTGCAGCGCAGCCTGTGCATTAGCCTCGATCGCGGCCAGGTCGGCGCTGGCGCTGTTGGCGGCCAGAACGGTATTGCGCACGTCATGCAGCGTCTTGTAGAGCACCGGTGCCTCGGTGCGCTCGTCGGGCGTCAGGTAGCGGTTGCGCGAGGACAGGGCCAGGCCGTCCTCGGCGCGCACGGTCTCGGCCGGCACGATGTCGATCGGCAGCGCGAACTGGTTCACCATGCGGCGCACGATCATCAGCTGCTGGTAGTCCTTCTTGCCGAATACCGCCACGCGTGGCTGCGCGCACGAGAACAGCTTCATCACGACCGTGCAGACACCTTTGAAGAAGCCGGGGCGGAATTCGCCTTCGAGGATGTCGCCGAGGTCGTGCGGCGGCTCCACGCGGTATTCCTGGGGCTCGGGGTACATGTCCCGCTCGGTCGGCGCAAACAGCACGTACACGCCTTCCTTCTGCAGCTTCTCGATGTCGTCCTGCAGCGTGCGCGGGTACTTGTCGAAATCCTCGTTGGGACCGAACTGCAGCCGGTTGACGAAGATTGACGCGACCACCGGGTCACCGTGCTGGCGCGCCAGGCGCATCAGCGACAGGTGGCCTTCGTGCAGGTTGCCCATGGTCGGCACGAAGGCCGCCCGGTTCTGTCCGCGCAACTGGTCCCGCAACTCGTGAATGGAGGAGATGACTTTCATGAAGTTGGTGTGCTGGTCGTGGTAGGGATGACCCTGGCGCATACGCGCGCCCGAGAAGCCGGTCTGGTGCTCTTGGTGGCGCCGACTGTCGGCGGATTGTAGAGCATGTGGCCCGAGGCGGGCGCCGCTATCGGTGCGGCCTAGCTGGGAATGTACGCCAATCGCACATAAATCGGCGCAAACGGCTCGGCCTGGGTGATCTCCACCAGGGCTTCACGCGAGAGCTCCAGCATGGCGATGAAGTTGACCACCACCACCGGCACGCCCTTGCCGGAGCGCACGGCTTCGTCGAAGAGCTCGCTGAATTCCATGAAGCGCGTATGCTGCAGGCGCCGCAGGATATGGCTCATGTGCTCGCGCACCGACAATTCCTCGCGCGAGATCTTGTGGTGCTGGTTGAGCCTGGCGCGCTTGAGCACGTCGGCCCAGGCGGCCTGCAGGTCCACGACCTCGACATCGGGAAAGCGCGGCGCGAGGCTTTGCTCGATATAGACCTGCGAGTGCAGGAAGTCGCGCCCGAGCTGCGGCACCTGGTCGATGCGCATGGCCGCCAGCTTCATCTGCTCGTATTCGAGCAGGCGGCGCACCAGTTCGGCCCGGGGATCCTCTTCTTCCTCGTCGCTGTCGCTTTTCTTCACCGGCAGCAGCATGCGCGACTTGATTTCGATCAGCATGGCCGCCATCAGCAGGTACTCGGCCGCCAGCTCAAGATTGCTCTTGCGGATCTGGTCGATATACGTGAGGTACTGGCGCGTCACTTGCGCCATCGGGATATCGAGGACGTTGAAGTTCTGCCTGCGGATCAGGTAGAGCAGCAGGTCCAGCGGCCCTTCGAACGCTTCCAGGAAGATTTCCAGCGCATCCGGCGGGATGTACAGGTCCTGGGGCAGCTTGAACAGCGGCTCGCCATACAGGCGCGCGAAGGCCATGCCGTCGACGGCGGCCGGCGTGGAGTCCTGTCCGGGTGCCACGCTGGGCAGCTCGATCGGCGGCTTCAGCTTGTCCTGCTCGCTCTGGTTCATCTAGGGGCGGGCGCTCGAGGGGGCGGGTACGGCTTCAGTCCAGCGAATAGACGTAAGGCTTCTGCGCCACGCGGGAGGCGTCGGCGCGGGCACGTTCTTCGAGATTGATCGGGCTCTTGTCCCACAGCAGGGCGCGGCCCTGGCGTTGTTCCGCTTCCAGGGAAGGGCGCTCATCCTTGAGCGACTTCAGGAACTGGGTGATATCCGATTCGTAGAGAGCCATGACGGGAAACAGTGGGGAATTGTCGAACGAGCCCGGATTTTACCGTATTGGCAGGGTCAGTAACGGGATTGCACGCGATTCCGCCATTTTGATCCCACACCCCTGATGCGCGGCCGCCCGGGGGGGTCTTTTTGGCGCCATCGGGCAGGCTGGCCGCCCGGGTGTGGTCAAATATCGACTTTGCGTGACGTGCACCAATCGATGAGGATGGATCCAGGGACCCCGCGTACCAGGCCCGCCGGCTTTGTCGCCGCCTCCGGCGCAGAGCCGGGGGCGGCGGCCGCGCTGCGCCGCCTGGCGTGTCCGTTGCTGGCGGCCCTGGCGCTGTCCGCGGGGCCGGCCGCTGCCGCCTACAAGGTCGAGGTGGAGGCGCCCAAGGCGATCAAGGAAATCCTGCAAGACCACCTGGACCTGTCACGCTACAGCGCGCGCGACGACATCTCGCCGGACCAGTTCAACTACATGGTCGAGACGGTTGGCGAGCAGGTCCGCCAGTTCACCTCCACCGAAGGCTATTTCGATCCGCAGACCACCGCCAAGGTGGAAGGCAGCGGCGATAAGCGCACCGTGACCATCACGGTGGACCCTGGCGCGCGCACCGTGATCCGTGCGGTCGACGTTAGCGTGAGCGGCCCCGCCGCCACCCAGTCGCCGGAGCAGATTGCCGAAATCCGGGCCAAATGGGGCCTGCCGGTGGGCGAGCCGTTCCGGCAGGCGGACTGGTCCAAGGCCAAGGAGGACGCCCTGGTGGAGTTGCAGAGCCATACCTACTACGGCGCCCGCATGACCGGCTCGCAGGCGCGCGTCGAGCCGGACGAACATGCGGCGGACCTCAGCGCGCGTTTTGCCAGCGGCCCGGCATACCGCATGGGACCGCTGAAGATCAGCGGGTTGCGGCGTTATCCCGAGCAGATCATCCGCAACGTCAATCCGCTGTACGAGGGCGAGCCGTACCGCGTGGAGCGCCTGCTGGAATTCCAGCGGGCAATCCAGAACCAGCCCTATTTTTCCAACGTGCAGATCGACCTGGGCCAGCAGGAGTCGACGGATCAGGGCAAGGTGACCGAGGCGGGCACGGCCAGCGACGCCGAGCCAAAGGTCGACATGAACGCCGACAAGGTCACCGTGCCGGTGTATGTGCGCGTGCGCGAGTATCCCGTCAACCGGCTCTCGAGCGGCGTGGGCTACACCACCGATACCGGCGCCCAGGTCGAAGGCCGCTATTCCTATTACAACCTGTTCAACCGTGCCTGGGTGTTCGACTCGCAGGCACGCATCGAGCAAAAACGCCAGTACGTTTTCGCCGAGATGGCCATGCCGCCCGATAGCAGGACGTACCGCAACAGCGTCTACAGCAGCTACGAACGCACCATCGACCTGGAAAGCACCGACCTGACCAGCCTGCGCACCGGCCTGAAGCGCTCCCGCTCGCGCGAGAATTACGACACCACCATCTCGCTGGACTATTACTACGACAACCTGCAGCCCTTCGGCGAGCCGAACCAGCTCAGCCGGGCGCTGGTGCCGGCTTTCGCATGGACGCGGCGCGACGTGGACAACCCGGTGTTCCCGCGCCGCGGCAATGTCATCAACACGCAGGTTGGCGTGGCGGCCCAGCACGTGCTGAGCGACGAGACCTTTTTCCGTGTCTACGGCCGTATCCGCCAGTACATCCCGGTGGGCAAACGCGACCTGGTGGTGGCCCGGCTGGAACTGGGCGCCGATATCACCAGAGGCGACGTCACCAAGGTGCCGGCCTCGCTGCGCTTTCGCGCCGGCGGCACCGATTCGATCCGGGGCTACAGCTATCAGTCGATCGGCACGCGCGACGGCGCCAGCGTGCTGCCCGCCAAATACCTCGGCACTGCCAGCCTGGAATACCAGTACTGGTTCCTGCCCGACTGGGGCGCCGCGGTTTTCTGGGACGTGGGGACCGCCACCGACAACCTGACGGGCGTCAAGCTCTACAACGGCGTGGGTATCGGGGCGCGCTGGCGCAGCCCGGTCGGGCCGGTGCAGCTCGATATCGGCTACGGCATCCAGGAGACACAGTTCCGCCCGCATATTTCACTTGGAGTTGCGTTCTGATGGCGATGCGACCCTGCCGGCAGGCCGGCGCCTCCCGTCCACGCAGCCGCAAGGCGTTTGCCGCATGAGTATCCCCGACATGCCTCCCGTTCCCGCCCGCGATGCTGGCGCACCCGGACCGGCGCGTCCGCGCCGGGGGCGCGTCTGGCGCTGGCTGGCGTGGCTGGTGGCGGTGTTGCTCGTGCTGCTGCTGGCGGCGCTGTCGGCCGTGGCGCTGGCCCTGCGCACCGAGGCGGGTACGCGCCAGCTATGGTCAATGGCCACGCGGCTGTCCGACGGCGCCTTGTCCGGCAAGCTGGAGGGCGGCACGGTGGCCCAGGGCCTGCGCCTGCGCGATGTGGTGTTCGCGAGCGGCGAGACACGCGTGACGGTGGACCGCCTCGATGGCGACTGGTCGTTCAACTGGTCGCCGACCCGCTTGCATGTCAAATGGCTGCGCATCGGTGCGGTGACGCTGCGTTTGCCCCCGGCCCAGCCCGACAGCGCGCCTGCGACGCTGCCCAAGTCGCTCGAGCTGCCGCTGTCGGTGGACGTGGATACGCTCACCCTGGCACGCCTGGCCTTGCTGGAGGGGCCGCCGGCCACGCCCAGCGAGATGGTGTTTGCCGACCTGGCGGGTTCGCTGCATTCCGACGGGCAGCACCATCGCGCCAGCGTGGAACACCTGGTCACGCCGTATGGCAAGCTCGCCGCCAATGCGCAGATCGCCGGCCAGGCGCCTTTCGCGTTGACCGGCGCGGGCCTGCTGGAGGGCAGCTGGGAGAAGGAGTCCTTCAGCATCAGCGCCAGCATGCGTGGCTCGCTCGCCGCCCTGCGCGCGGAAGTCGAGGCCAGCGGCGATCGAATGCGCGGCCGCGCCGGGGCCGACCTGACGCCGTTCGGCAAGGTGCCGTTCACCCATGTGGTGGTCAACGGCGAGCATATCAATCCGCGCCTGTTCAGCGCTTCGGCGCCGCAAGCCAACCTGTCCGTGCAGGCCGAGTTGCGGCCGGTGGACGGGGCGGGCGCACCGGCACCGGCAGCGGCGGCATCCTCGCCGGCGGCTGCCAGCGCCCCGGTTGCAACGGCATCGGCGGTTCCCGCCTCCGCCGCCGGCGCAAAGCCCGCCGGCGCCACCGACGAGGCGCCCCTGCGGGTAGCGGGCGACGTGCGCATCGTCAACCATGACGCCGGCAAGCTCGACGCCGAGCGCCTGCCGGTGGAATCGGTGCAGGGGCACATCGAGGTCAGCGAGACGGCACAGGCGGTGCGCGACCTGCGCGTGGCACTGGCCGGTGGCGGCGAGATCCGTGGCGGCGGCGCGCTGCACGAGGGCCGCGGCGGCTTTGACCTCGACGTGCGCAACCTCGACCCGCAAGCCCTCTATGGCAGCCTGAAGCGCGTGCGTTTGTCCGGCCCGGTGATCCTGCGGCTGGAGCCCGGCCGCCAGAGCGCGGCGCTGGACCTTGCCGGCGGCGAGTTCAAGCTGTTCGCCGATGCGCGCCTGGACGCCGAGGCAGTGACGCTGACCGCGCTGCGCGCCGGCATCGGCTCGGGCACGCTCAACGCCGAGGGCAAGCTTTCGCTCAAGGACGAGCAGCCCTTCAGCTTCAAGGGCAAGCTCACCAACTTCGACCCCGCGCGCGTCGCCACGGTGGCGCCCGGCCGCATCAATGCCGATTTCACTGCCAGCGGGACACTTGCGCCGGAGTTGCGCGTGGGGCTCGATTTCTCGGTGCGCGACAGCGTCTATGCGGGGCTGCCTATGCGCGGCGAGGGCAAGCTGCGCCTGGCCGGCGAGCGCCTGCTGCCGAGCCAGGCCACGATTGACATGGCCGGCAACCAGGCTCAGCTCAGTGGCAGTTTCGGCGCGCGCGGCGACCGCCTGAAGCTGCACGTGGACGCGCCGCAGCTCGAGCGGCTCAAGTTCGGCGTGGCCGGCGTGCTCAAGCTCGATGCCAACGTCACCGGCACCCTGGCGCGGCCGGAAATCGTGGGCACCTATAGCGCCCAGTCGCTGGTGGTGGGCCCGCACCATGTCGCCAGCGCCAGCGGCAGCGCGGAGCTGCGCGGGGGCCTGGATGGCACGCTCGCGCTGCAACTGAACGCACGCGACTATCGCGGCCCGGTTGCCACGCTGCACACGCTCGACGTGACGCTCAGCGGCACCCAGGCCAGGCACAGCTTCGAGTTGAAGACGGCCGGCGCGCTGCACGACAAGCCGATGCAGCTGACGCTGGCGGGGCAGGGTGCCTGGCAGGGCCAGGCGGGCTGGAACGGCACCATCCGCACCCTGGAAGAACGCGGCACCGTCAATGTGCGGCTGATAGCGCCTGCACAGCTGCTGGTGGCCGACCAGCATGTGCGGCTGGGCGCCGCCGGCCTGCAGTTCGAGCGCGCCCGCGTCAATGTGGACAGTTTCGAGTTCGATCATGGCCGCATCCGCACGCAGGGCAACCTCGACGGCTTGCAGGTGGCAAATCTGCTGCGCCTGGCCGAGGCGCTCAGCGGCGAGGCGCCGCCGGTGCGCTCGGACCTGGTGCTGGACGGGCGCTGGAACATCACGCTGGCCGAGACCGCCTCCGGCTTCGCCGAGTTGCGCCGCCGCAGCGGCGATGTCTCAGTGAGCGCGGGTCGGGGCTTCACCACGCTGGGACTTGGCGAGAGCGCGCTGCGCGCCGAGTTTGCCGGCAGCCGCGTCAACCTGCGCGGCGGCGTCGAAGCCGCGCGCCTCGGGAAGCTGGTGGTGGACGCGTCCGCCGGGCTGCTCCAGGACCAGGGCTTGATGACGGTGACGCCGGCTTCCGCGCTGGCGGGCAAGGTGTCGCTGGATGTGCCGAAGATCAAGACGCTGGAAGCGTTCACCGGGCCGCAATACGCGTTCGATGGCAAGCTGGCGGCCACCCTGCAGCTTGCCGGCACGGTCGGCAACCCGTTGCTCACCGGCAATATCGACGGCAGTGGCATCGCTATCACGCTGTACGACCTGGGCATCCGCCTGACCGACGGCATCGTGCGCGTCGCGCTCGATCAGAACGCCATTGAGCTCAAGCAAGTGGAATTCCGCGGCGGCGACGGCAAGATCGTGGCCACCGGCAACGTGAAGCTGGGCGAGACCGATCCCAACCTGACCGGCAAGATCGTGGCCGACAAGCTCCAGATCTTTGCCAGCCCCGAGCGCACCCTGATCGTTTCCGGCGATGCCAGTATCGTGAACGAGAACCGCCAGATCGTGATACGCGGCAAGTTCCGCGTGGACAGCGGCCTGTTCGACCTGCCCAAGGCCGGTGCCCCGGAGCTGGGCGACGACGTGGTGGTGGTGCGCCGCCGCGACCAGCGCGAGATCAAGACTGCCGCCACGCCCGTGCCGGAGACCAGGCCGGCCAGCCGCTTCAGCCCGCTGATCGATCTCACGCTCGACCTGGGAGACAACTTCCGCTTCCGCGGGGCCGGCGCGGACCTGCGCCTGGGCGGCCAGCTCGGCATCAAGAGCGCGCCGCTGACCCCGCTGCGCGCCACCGGCACCATTCGCGTGACCGACGGCACCTATGAAGCCTTCGGGCGCAAGCTGAACATCGAGCGCGGCATCGTCAATTTCAACGGTCCGGTGGACAATCCCAACATCAATATCCGCGCCATGCGCCGCAACCAGGAGGTGGAGGCCGGCGTGGAGGTGACCGGCACGGTGCGCCTGCCGCGCGTCAGGCTGGTGTCGGAGCCGAATGTGCCGGAGGAGGATAAGCTGTCATGGCTGATGTTCGGTTATGGTGCCGAATCCGCCGCCGCCGGACAGCAGAAGCAGCTGGGTGGCGCGGCCCTGGGCGGCGCTGCGCTGGGGATGATCGGCGGGCGTGCCGGCAAGGGAATCGTGCAGCATTTCGGCATCGATGAGTTTTCCATCGGTCCGAGTACCGCGGGCCTTAACGACCAGCAGGTGGTAAGCGTGGGCAAGGCCGTGACCGAGCAGATCTCGGTGGGCTATGAGCAGAGCCTGACCAGTGCTTCCAGCGTGTTCAAGCTGACCTGGGCATTCTCGCGGCGCTGGTCCCTGGTTGCCAAGGGTGGTTCGATCAGTGGCCTGTCCCTGTTGTTCAACCGCCGCTTTGACAGTTGGGGCAATCTGTTCACCGGCGCGGGCGGCCGCGCCAGATCCGAAGGGAGCCAGACCGATGGCAGCAATGAAATCAACAGCAAAACCGGCGACGATGCCCCCCGCGGTGCCGCCTCGGATGCCGCGCCTGCGCGGCCCTGAGGGGCAACGCTATCGCCTCCCTTCAGATACTGCCGCGTCGTACCGACGCCTTGCCGCCATGGGACTGATTTCCTCCGTGCTTGCCCTGTTCGGGTGCGACCAGCAGAAGGTCGACGAAGCGATGAAGAAGGCGGGTGATGCCGCGCGCTCTACCTGGAACTCGGTCAAGCCCGATAGCCAGCTGTTCAAGGGCATCGTGGTGGGCGAGTCGGGCGAGGAGGACGTGCGGCGCCAGGCCGGGCGCCCGGAGATTGTCTGGGAAGAGGATGGGGGCGGGCGCCGCCTCGAATACCCGCGCGGGCCGGAGGGCGGCACTACCTGGATGGTGACGATCGGCGCAGACGGCAAGGTGAGCGCCGTCGAGCAGGTGCTGACAGCGGAAAACTTCGCGCGCGTGCGGGCCGGAATGAGCCGCGACGACATCCGCCGCCTGCTGGGCAAGCCCACCAAGGTGGAAGCCTTCGCGCTCAAGAAGGAGGAGGTCTGGGGCTATCGCTGGTGGGAAAGCTCGCAGGAGAAGGCCTTCTTCAACGTGCATTTCAACGCCGACGGCAAGGTAACCCACACCTCGCGCAGCGACGATCCCTCCAAGATGCAGGGCGGCTAGCCCACTACGGGCAGCGGGGCTTGCTGGCGGCGCGGCGTCAATCGACGCCGGCGCCGTTGCGGCATTGGCGGATCAACGCGGGCGCGCCTCACCGCCTCGGTACATCAGCGGATACGCATGCCCGGGACCGCGCCTTCGTGCGGCTCCAGGATCCAGAGCCCGGGCGTGGCCTTCTCGTCCGCCGCGGAAGCGGCCAGCACCATGCCTTCGGACAGGCCGAACTTCATCTTGCGCGGCGCCAGGTTGGCCACCATCACGGTGAGCTTGCCCACCAACTGTTCGGGCGTGTAGGCCGACTGGATGCCGGAGAAGACGTTGCGCGTCTTGCCTTCGCCCAGGTCCAGCGTCAGCTGCAGCAGCTTGTTCGAGCCTTCCACCTTCTGGCATGCCACGATCTTGGCGACGCGCAGGTCGATCTTGGCGAAGTCGTCGATGGTGATGGTCTCGGCGATCGGCTCGATCGAGGCGGCGGCATCGTCCGCCGTGGCGGCGGGGGCGGTGGCTTGCAGCGAATCGCGGTTGGCGGCCAGCAGGGCATCGACCTGCTTGGCATCCACGCGGGTCATCAGGTGCGAGTACGGCTGCACCGGACGCGAGGCCGACAGCTGCTTGTCGATGCCGCGCCAGTCCAGCGGCTCGATATTGAGGAAGCGCTCGACGCCCGCGGCCATCTGCGGCACCACCGGCTTGAGATAGACGGTGAGCAGGCGGAAGGCTTCCAGCGAGACCGAGCAGGCGGCGTGCAGGGCGGCACGCCTGGCTTCGTCCTTGGCCAGTTCCCACGGCTTCTCGGTGTCGACGAACGCGTTCACTGCATCGGTGAGTTCCATCACCAGGCGCAGCGCCTTGCTGTATTCGCGGCCCTCATAGAAGTGCGCCACCTGCGGCGCGGCTTCACGCAGTTGCTTGAGCAGCGGGTGGGCCAGCGCGGCCTCGTCCACCACGCCATCGAAGCGCTTGACCAGGAAGCCGGCAGCGCGGCTGGCGATATTCACGTACTTGCCGATCAGGTCGCTGTTCACGCGTGCGATGAAGTCGTCGAGGTTGAGGTCGAGGTCTTCCATGCTGGCGTTGAGCTTGGCGGCGAAGTAGTAGCGCAGCCACTCCGGGTTCATGCCGGTATCGACGTAGCTCTGCGCGGTGATGAAGGTGCCGCGCGACTTGCTCATCTTGGCGCCGTCGACCGTCAGGAAACCATGCGCGAACACGTTGGTGGGCGTGCGGTAGCCCGAGAAACGCAGCATGGCCGGCCAGAACAGCGTGTGGAAATACAGGATGTCCTTGCCGATGAAGTGGTACTGCTCGGCGGTGGAATGCGGGCCTACCCAGGCGTCGAAATCGATGCCCTTCTTCTCGGCCAGGTTCTTGAAGCTGGCGTAGTAGCCGATCGGCGCATCCAGCCACACGTAGAAGTACTTGCCGGGTGCCCCGGGAATCTCGAAGCCGAAGTAGGGCGCGTCACGCGAGATGTCCCAGTCCGACAGCGTCGAGGCCTCGCCTTCGGCGCCAAGCCATTCCTGCATCTTGTTGGCCGCTTCCGGCTGGGCCAGGTCGGCCACCCACTCGCGCAGGAAGGTTTCGCAGCGCGGGTCGGAGAGCTTGAAGAAGTAATGGGCGGAAGATTTGCGCACCGGCGTGGCGCCGGACACCACCGAATACGGGTTCTTCAGGTCGGTGGGCACGTAGGTGGTGCCGCAGACCTCGCAGGAGTCGCCGTACTGGTCCTTGGCGCCGCACTTCGGGCACTCGCCCTTGATGAAGCGGTCCGGCAGGAACATGTTCTTGACGGGGTCGTAGAACTGCTCGACCTCGCGTTCGGCAATCAGGTCTTCGGCCTTCAGCGCCAGGTAGATCTTCGCGGAGAGCTGCTTGTTCTCGTCGGAGTCGGTGCTGTAGTAGTTGTCGAACGACACCATGAAGCTGTCGAAATCGCGCTTGTGCTCGGTCCACACGCGGTCGATCAGCTGCTTGGGGGTGATGCCTTCCTTTTCGGCCCGCAGCATCACCGGGGTGCCGTGCGTATCGTCCGCGCCGACGTAGTACACCTCGTTGCCCATCATGCGCTGGAAGCGCACCCAGATGTCGGTCTGGATGTACTCCACCAGGTGGCCGATATGGATCTGGCCGTTGGCGTATGGCAGGGCAGATGTGACGAGGATGCGACGTGCGGTCATGGAAAAATTGCCGGTCAGGAGGGGGTTGGACAGTAAGGCGGGGGCGCCGCCGCGAGAATCAGGCGGGCACCGTGAGAGGGCTATTCTAGCAAGCGGGGCAGGCAGCGCGTGCACTCCGGCAGGGCGGAGCGGGAAGAGAGTGCTGTAAGTGCCTGAAAAGGCACTGAAAAACTTCTGGGCAAAAAAAGCGCCGGTTAGTACCGGCGCAGCTTTCCACAACGGAAAAGGAGGAGAAATCAGGTACCGCCCGGGAGGTCAGCCACCCATCGCGAGCCAGCAACGGTGACAAGCGGTACCTGTTTCTATGACAGCATCATCGCTGAATTGGTTTCAAATAAATTTCGACCCGGCGATTTTGTGCGCGACCCGCCTCAGTGGCGTTGTCCGCCAAGGGCTGGGTTTGCCCCCGGCCTTCGGCTGCCAGGCGGGTCCGGGCCACGCCGCGGTCACCCAGATAGGTCGCCACGCTCTGCGCGCGGCGCTGCGACAGTTGCATGTTGTAGCTGGGATTGCCCGTGCTGTCGGTATGGCCGACCACGGTGGCGGAGACGTCCTGTTGCTGGGCAAGGGTCTGCGAAACCTGGTCCAGCACCGAGCGGAACGAGGGCTTGATGGTGGCGCTGTCGGTGTCGAAGGTTACCTGGCTCGGGATATTTACCTTCAGCGAGCCATCCGGCTGCTCGGTGATCTGGGTCCCGGTGCCGGCAGTGTCCTTGTTCAGCTTGCCGCGGATCGCGTTCCAGTTGTAACCCGTAGCTCCGCCGAGTGCCCCGCCTACCGCCGCGCCGACGAGCGTGCCGGTAGTGTTACCGCCGATCAGGTTGCCCAGGCCGGCACCGACCGCAGCGCCCACACCGGTTCCGACCGCGGTCTGCGTGCCTTGTTCTGTAGCGCAGCCGGCGGCAAGAATGGCGACAACGGCAAGGCTGGCAAGCTTGAATTTCATGCTTTCTCCTTCAGGACGGATCTTGTTGAGATGATTGTTGAAGTGGTGTGAGCTACACCACTAGAAATAACGCGGACGGCACGTGAACACAAGAGTCCGGGCGGTATTCCGCTGGCGTGCGTTCCTGGCGCACTACAATAAGGAGATGAAGCCGGGTGCACAAGTCTGTTGCTGTGACAGTTGTAAGTGCGTGTAATTCCACGCCCGCGTGAGGGGCTTGTCGTCCGCGCGCCACCTGCCGCCTGCGCTTCGCTCATACTTTGATACAGTACGCGCCTTCCCCATATTCAGTAGCGGAGATTGTCTTGAGCCTCACCGTCGACCAGGTTACCGAAGTCCTGCGCACCGTGATCGACCCCAACACGGGCCGGGATCTGGTGTCTACCCGCTCTGCCCGCAACGTTCGGGTCGAAGGCGGCGATGTGTCGCTTGAAGTCGAGCTGGGCTATCCCGGCAAGAGCCAGCTGGAACCGATCCGCAAGCAGGTGGTTGCTGCGCTGCGGCAACTGCCGGGCGTGACCAATGCCAGCGTGGCCGTCAGCATGAAGATCGTGGCGCATGCCGTACAGCGCGGCGTCAAGCTGCTGCCGGGCGTGAAGAACGTGATCGCCGTGGCGTCGGGCAAGGGCGGGGTGGGCAAGTCCACCACCGCCGTCAACCTGGCGCTGGCATTGTCCGCCGAGGGCGCCCGCGTGGGCATGCTCGACGCCGACATCTACGGTCCCAGCCTGCCGATGATGCTCGGCATCGACGGCCGCCCCGAGTCCTCCGATGGCCAGACCATGGAGCCGCTTGAAGGCCACGGCCTGCAGGCCAACTCCATCGGTTTCCTGATCGAGCAGGACAATCCCATGGTGTGGCGCGGCCCGATGGTGACCTCGGCGCTGGAGCAGTTGCTGCGCCAGACCAACTGGCACGATCTCGATTACCTGATCGTCGACATGCCGCCGGGCACCGGCGACATCCAGCTGACGCTGTCGCAGAAAGTGCCGGTTACGGGCGCCGTGATTGTCACGACGCCCCAGGACATTGCCTTGCTGGACGCCAAGAAGGGCCTGAAGATGTTCGAGAAGGTGGGGATTCCCATTCTCGGCCTTGTTGAGAACATGGCGGTCTACTGCTGCCCGAACTGCGGCCACGTCGAGCATATCTTCGGCGAAGGCGGCGGCGAGAAGATGTGCGAGGACTACGGCGTGGAGTTGCTCGGCAGCATGCCGCTGAACCGTTCGATCCGCGAGCAGGCCGACACTGGCCGCCCGACTGTGGTGTCCGACCCTGACAGCCCGATCGCCGAGCTTTACCGCGCCATGGCGCGCAAGGTGGCCGTGAAGGTGGCCGACCGTGCCCGCGACATGACCAGCAAGTTCCCCAGCATCGTGGTGCAGAACACCTGAACGCCATGGGCACGCCAGCCGATCCCGCCGCAGGCATCCCGGCCACCGGGGCAGATGCTGTGCCCGCTGGCCGGCCCGGCGTCACCATGGCCGTGGTGATGCGCCGCGTGGCGCTGCGCAGCCCCTGGCAACCGTGGAAATGGGAACTCGACGCCGTCCTGCCCGACCTCGGCGAGTTCGGTGCCGTGCCGCACTGCCTGGCGCAGGACGAGCATGGCGCGCGCTGGCTGTATCCAGGCTACGGCGTCACGCTGTTCCGCGATGAGGCGGAGGGGTATTACCTCAACCTGACCTCCACCGCGCCCTGCTGGTTCGTGCTCTGGCGCATGGCGGAGGAGGGCGGCCAGGCCGCCGTCCCCGCATCGGACGATGGCGAGCCGTTGCCGCTGCCGGTCACCGTGACACTCTCCTACAACGAGGCCGGACGCTGGCTCGATGCCGGCGAAACCGTCGAGAATGTGCCGCTGGCGCCCGAGCAACTCGACTGGCTGCGCGCCTACGTGGCAGAGCATTACCGCCCGGAGCCCAAGAAACGCCGCCGCCCGGAATCGTTCAAGGCGCCGGAGGACCGGGCGCGCTACTGATGCAGGCTGGTACCGCATGAGCGATGACACTTTCCTGTCGCGCTGGTCACGCCGCAAGGCCGCGGCGCGCCAGGGGCAGCCGCTGGCGCCCGAGCCGGCGCCACCCGTGCCGGCCGAACCGCCAGCCCCCGCTGACCGGTGGCAGGTGGAACCTGCCGCGCCGGCCGAGCCCCTTCCCACGCTTGCCGACGCCGCCTTGCTGCAGCCGGGCGACAGCATCGCGCGATTCGTGGCGCGCGGCGTAGACGAAACCGTCAAGCGCGCCGCGCTCAAGACCTTGTTTGCCGATCCGCATTTCAATGTGATGGACGGGCTCGATATCTACATCGACGACTACAGCAAGCCCGACCCGATTCCCCTCGATGTGTTGCGGCGCATGCGCCAGTCCGAGACGCTGGGCCTGTTCGCGCCGACCGACGACGAACTGGCTGCGGCACGCGCGGCGGAACAGGCGCCGGATGCGCCCGGAGCTGCGGTGCCGCAGGCGGAGCAGGCCAGCCCTGGCCAGTCCGCGACGCCGGAGCCTGTGGATGCAGTGCCGCCTGAAATGCAGGGGGGCGCGCAAGAACATGGTGGCGATCCAATCGCACCCACGCCAGTCGCGGCCGGGCCCGGTTTGCCGGGCACGGAGCGCCAGACGGACGATTCCGCCCCAGGCAAACACGCGTAGCCGCTGCCGCCGCGGCGGCCTACAATGGGCTTCCCCCCACAATTCGCCGGCCGCAAGACTCCTTAAAAAGGGAGCAACCACGCCGGCCAGCCGCATCGCCATGCCGACGCTGATTTGCAATTGCAACGACACCATGCCGCTTGACGGGGCGACGCTGTCGGGCAATGGTTCCACGACCGCAGGCGGCACCAGCCCGCCGCTCAAGGTGCACCACTTGCTGTGCCGCCGCGAAATCGGCGACTTCACTGCCGCGCTCGATGGCACGGACGATGTCATCGTGGCCTGCACGCAGGAGCGCGCCTTGTTCACCGAGGTAGCTGCCCGGCGCCAGGCCGAAGGCACCATGACGGCACCGGTGCGCTTCGTCAATATCCGGGAAACCGGCGGATGGTCGCAGGGGGCGCGGCGCGATCCCAAGACCGCCAACGCCAAGATCGCCGCGCTGCTGGCCGCTGCCGCGCTACCCGATCCGGAGCCGGTGCCCGTGGTGGACTACCGTTCGGGCGGAGCCGTGCTGGTGCTCGGCCCGGCCGCCCGTGCCATGCCCTGGGCCGGCAAGCTGGCCGAATCCGGCATGGAAGTGTCGGTGCTGCTGGGCGGCACCGGTGAGGCCATGGGCGCAGCCACTCAGCCCGCCTCGCGGGACTTCCCGGTGCACAGCGGCAAGCTGGTCAAGCTCGGCGGCTGGCTCGGCGCCTTCGAGGCAAGCTGGGAGACCGGCGCGGGGCGCGGCAACCCGATCGACCTGGATCTTTGCACGCGCTGCAACGCCTGCATCGAGGCGTGCCCCGAGGACGCCATTGATTTCAGCTACCAGGTCGACCTGGACCGTTGCCGTTCCCACCGCGCCTGCGTGAAGGCTTGCGGGGCCGCCGCCGCGATCGACTTCGATCGTCCCGTCAAGACCGCCACCGAGCGCTTCGACCTGGTGTTCGACCTGGCCGATACGCCGGCCTTCACCATGCACTCGCCGCCGCAAGGCTACCTCTACGCCGGCGCGGATCCGGTGCGCCAGCAGGCGCAGGCACTGGCCCTGGTCCAGATGGTGGGCGAGTTCGAGAAGCCGAAGTTCTTCCAGTACAAGGAGAAAATCTGCGCGCATGGCCGCAACAAGACCACCGGCTGCACGGCCTGCATCGATATCTGTTCCACCGAGGCGATCCGCTCGCAATGGCATGACGGGCGCGGCCGTATCGAGGTCACGCCCAACCTGTGCATGGGCTGCGGCGCCTGCACGACGGTGTGCCCGACCGGTGCCATCAGCTACGCCTACCCCAAGCCGGACTATCTCGGCGAGCGCTTGCGCACCCTGGTTTCGGCCTACCGCGCGGCAGGTGGCCGCGACGCCGTGCTGCTGCTGCACGGCGAGGAATACGGTAACGCTCCCATCCTGGCGCTGGGCCGCGCCGCGCGCGCCGGCCAGGCGAGCGGCATGCCGCCCAATGTGATACCGGTGGCGCTGTTCCATCCGGCCGCGAGCGGACTTGAGTTGTGGTTGTCGGCCATTTGCTGGGGCGCCAGCCGCGTCGCGGTGATGTTCACGGGCGACGAAGCGCCGCAATATCGCACGGCGCTGGTAGAGCAGATGGCGGTAGGGCAGGCGATTCTCGCGGGCCTTGGCTATGAGGGCGAATGCCTGTCGCTGGTGGATGGCCCTGATGCCGCCACGCTGGATGCGCAACTGGCGCAACTGGCGCAATCGAGCAGCCGGCCGGCACTCCCGCCGGCGCTGTTCCATGCCGCGGCAGCCAAACGCGAGACGCTGGATTTCGCGCTCGACTACCTGGTGCGCAAGGCGCCGCGCTCTCAGGCCAGCGTGCCGCTGCCGGCCGGGGCACCGTTGGGTGCGGTAGCTGTCGATACCACGCGCTGCACGCTTTGCATGGCCTGCGTCGGTGCTTGTCCCTCGCAGGCCTTGCGCGATAATCCCGAGCGTCCGGTGCTTGGCTTCCTGGAACGCAACTGCGTACAGTGCGGCCTGTGCGAAAGCACCTGCCCGGAAGATGCCATCACCCTGGTGCCGCGGCTGCTGACCGGCGAGGACGCGCGCCGCACGGTAACACTGGCCGAAACCCAACCCTTCCATTGCATCCGCTGCGCCAAGCCGTTTGGCACCGCGCAGATGGTGCATGCCATGCTGGCCAGGCTCGCGGACCACCCCGCGTTCGCCGGCGAGGCTGCCGAACGCCTGAAGATGTGTGGCGACTGCCGCGTCGTCGATATGATGGAAAAGAGCAGCGGCACCCCAAGCGGTACCGTGGTGCAGTAGTACAGCCGGTGGGACGCAAGCGTGCCTTGCCGCGTGAGCGGCAAGGCGCGCTTGCGCCGGCCAAGTCAGCAATCCGGTCTCCCGGTACCCTTGAGAACCATCACGAAATGACAGATTTCCAGCCCATCCAGCTGATTCCCCCGGTCATCGAAGCCACGGCCAATGCCGAGGACACCGCTCGCGCTGACCTGTACGGTCTGCTGGCCACGCTGTTGTATCGCGCGCCAGATGCCGCGCTGCTGCACCATATCGCCGCCAACCGCGCCATTGGCGAGGACGCCGCGACCACGCTGGGCGAAGCCTGGAATGATTTGTGCGATGCAGCATCGATCGCGACGGCCGCCGAGACGGCCGACGAGTACCAGGAATTGTTCATCGGCGTGGGCAAGCCGGAAGTCCTCCTCTACGGCTCCTACTACCAGACCGGTTTCCTCAACGAACGCCCTGTGGTGGCGCTGCGAGACGACCTGGCACGCTATGGCCTGGTGCGCCAGGACAATGTCAGCGAGACAGAGGACCATATCGCCACGCTGTGCGAAGTGATGCGTTTCCTGGTGGCGGGCGAGGATGCGGGTGTTTCCAATCTCGCAGAGCAGCAACACTTCTTTGCGCGCCATGTTCAGCCATGGGTGGAGACGCTATGCGATGCCATGGCGGCGCATCCGCAAGCCCGTTTCTATGTACAGGTAGCCGCTTTGCTGAAAGCCTTCATGGCGGTCGAGGCGATCGCGCTCGACATGCGCTGAGCCTTCAAGGCGGATCGCCGGGATCGCCGGAAGGAGGCGGCCTCGCCTGCAACCTTGTTTCAAACAAGCCGGGCATGGCATTTTTTAAACGCAGGTATCAGTAAAAACCCGCGTATTGCATGGTCTTTCAGCACATATCAATCTAAAATAGGCAAAAGAATACATAACAGGATTGGTTATCGGCTTTAATCTGCCGAGGAGCCCCACATGAAAGACAAGCAGCCCAGGGTCGCACGCCGTACTTTTCTCGCCGGCACGGGGGTTGTTGCCGCCGCCGGCGCGGCCGCTGCGCTGACCGCGCGCGGACCGGCCATGCCCACGCAGGCCGCGGCCATTCCGGATGTCACGCCCGGCGACGGCGAGGGCTACCGGGTTACCGAACACATTCGCAAGTACTACCGGACAACGCTGGTGTGAGCCGAGTCGCGTCTTGTGCGCGCCCGTTCGACCTCGTTTCCATCCAGGGGTGATACATGATCTTGACCCGCAAGCGCGCGGCGCAGGGCAGCGCATCCTCGCAACTGGCCGGCACCGTGGCCGGGCATGCCACCGGCAGGCTATCCGACCGCCTGGCCGCCGGCCTGGCTGGCGCGATGCCCACCATGGACCGCCGCAGTTTCCTCAAGCGCTCCGGCATCGGGGTGGGGGCGGGTCTGGCGGCCTCGCAACTGACGCTGTTGCGCCATGCGGACGCCGCGGATGCGCCGGGGAGCGGCGGCGAGGGTAAGAGCAATATCGTGGTGCGCCGCACCGTCTGCGGCCATTGCTCGGTGGGTTGCGCGGTCGATGCGGTGGTGCAGAACGGCGTATGGGTACGCCAGGATCCGGTCTTCGATTCGCCGATCAATATGGGCGCGCACTGCGCCAAGGGCGCCGCGCTGCGCGAGCACGGCCATGGCGAGTATCGCCTGAAGTACCCGATGAAGCTGGTGAACGGCAAGTACCAGCGCATTGGCTGGGACCAGGCGCTCGACGAGATCTCCGCCAGGATGAAGGAGATCCGCCAGCAGACCGGGCCGGACTCGATGTTCTTCGTCGGCTCCTCCAAGCACAGCAACGAGGGCGCTTACCTGCTGCGCAAGTGGGTGTCGTTCTTCGGCACCAACAACACCGACCACCAGGCTCGCATCTGCCACTCCACCACGGTGGCCGGCGTGGCGAATACCTGGGGCTACGGTGCGATGACCAACTCGTACAACGATATGCAGAACGCCAGGGCGGCGCTGTATATCGGCTCCAACGCGGCCGAGGCGCACCCGGTATCGATGCTGCACCTGCTGCACGCGAAGGAGAATGGCTGCAAGGTGATCGTGGTCGATCCGCGCTATACACGCACGGCGGCCAAGTCCGATTACTACGTGCGCATCCGCTCCGGCACCGACATCGCCTTCCTGTTCGGCGTGCTGTACCACATCTTCAAGAACGGCTGGGAAGACCCGAAGTATCTCAACGACCGCGTCTACGGCATGGACAAGGTCAAGGAGGAAGTCCTCGCCAAGTGGACGCCGGACAAGGTCGAGGAAGTCTGCGGCGTGCCCGAGGCCCAGGTCCACCAGGTTGCCGAGATCATGGCCAAGAACCGCCCCAGCACGCTGGTGTGGTGCATGGGCCAGACCCAGCACACCATCGGCAACGCGATCGTGCGGGCCTCCTGCCTGGTGCAGCTGGCGCTGGGCAATATCGGCGTGTCGGGCGGCGGCGCGAATATCTTCCGCGGCCACGACAACGTGCAGGGCGCCACCGACGTGGGCCCCAACCCCGACTCGCTGCCGGGCTACTACGGCCTGGCCACCGGCGCGTGGAAGCATTTCGCAGCGGTGTGGGGCGTGGATTACGAATGGATCAAGAAACAGTACGCCTCGCAGGCGATGATGGAGAAGTCCGGCACCACCGTATCGCGATGGATCGATATCGTCACCGAGAAGCCCGACCTGATCGATCAGGACAACAACGTCCGCGGCGTGTTTTTCTGGGGCCACGCACCCAACTCGCAGACGCGCGGGCTGGAGATGAAGAAGGCCCTCGACAAGCTCGACCTGCTGGTGATCATCGACCCCTATCCGTCGGCCACCGCGGCGATGGCCAATATGCCGCCGGCCGAAGGCGACAAGGTCAACCCGAACCGAGCGGTCTACCTGCTCCCGGCCTGCACGCAATTCGAGACCTCCGGGACCTGCACGGCCTCCAACCGCTCGCTGCAATGGCGCGAGAAGGTGATCGAGCCGCTGTTCGAGTCCATGCCGGACCACACCATCATGCAGGCCTTCGCCGATCGCCTGGGGTTTGGCAAGGAATTGTCGAAGAACTTCAAGCTGCTCGAGGTCAAGCGCGCGGGGCGTACCTGGATGGAGCCGGAGCCCGAGTCCATCCTGCGCGAGATCAACGCCAGCAACTGGACCATCGGCTATACCGGGCAATCGCCCGAGCGGCTCAAGTCGCATATGCGCAATATGCAGATGTTCGATGTGCGCACGCTGCGCTGCAAGGGCGGCAAGGATCCGGTGACCGGCTACGACCTGACGGGCGATTATTTCGGCCTGCCGTGGCCCTGCTACGGCACGCCGGAGCTTAAGCACCCGGGATCGCCCAACCTGTACGACACCAGCAAGCACGTCATGGACGGCGGCGGCAACTTCCGCGCCAACTTTGGCGTGGAGCGCGATGGCGTCAGCCTGCTTGCCGAGGATGGCTCATGCTCTAAGGGCGCGGACATCACCACCGGCTATCCCGAGTTCGATCATGTGCTGCTGAAGAAGCTGGGCTGGTGGGATGAGCTGACCGACGCCGAGAAGCAGAAGGCCGAGGGCAAGAACTGGAAGACCGACCTGTCCGGCGGCATCCAGCGCGTGGTGCTGAAGAACCATGGCTGCCACCCCTTTGGCAACGCCAAGGCGCGCGCGATCGTGTGGAACTTCCCCGACCCGATCCCGCAGCACCGCGAGCCGCTGTATTCCACGCGGCCCGACATGGTCGCCAAGTACCCGACGCATGACGACAAGATGGCGTTCTGGCGGCTGCCCACGCTGTACAAGTCACTGCAGCAGCGCAATATCGATAACAAGCTCTATGAGAAGTTTCCCATCATCCTCACCTCGGGCCGCCTGGTCGAGTACGAGGGCGGTGGCGAGGAAACTCGTTCCAATCCGTGGCTGGCCGAACTGCAGCAGGAGAACTTCGTCGAGATCAACCCGCGCGCGGCTTCCGAGCGAGGCATTCGCAATGGCGACTTCTGCTGGGTCAGCACACCCCCCGGCGCGCGCATCAAGGTGCGTGCCCTGGTGACGGAGCGCGTCGGCGTGGATACCGCCTTCATCCCGTTCCACTTCTCGGGCTGGTGGCAGGGCAAGGACCTCAAGGACTACTACCCCGAGGGCGCGATGCCGATCGTGCGCGGCGAGGCGGTCAACACCGCCACCACCTATGGCTATGACGCGGTGACGATGATGCAGGAAACCAAGACCACGATCTGCCAGATCGAACGGTTCGCCTGATTGCGACAGAGACTGAGATCAAGGGCAAGGAACGACCATGGCACGCATGAAATTCATCTGTGACGCCGAGCGATGCATCGAATGCAATAGCTGCGTCACCGCCTGCAAGAACGAGCACGAAGTGCCGTGGGGCGTCAACCGGCGCCGCGTGGTGACCGTCAACGACGGCATCGTCGGCGCCGAGAAGTCCATCTCGGTGGCCTGCATGCATTGCTCGGACGCGCCCTGCATGGCGGTCTGCCCGGTCGACTGCTTCTACCGCACCGACGACGGCGTGGTGCTGCACGACAAGGACGTCTGCATCGGCTGCGGCTACTGCTCCTACGCCTGCCCGTTCGGCGCGCCCCAGTTCCCCAGCGCCGGGACTTTCGGCGTGCGCGGCAAGATGGACAAGTGCACCTTCTGCGCGGGCGGCCCGGAGAAGAACGGCAGCGAGGAAGAGTTCGAGAAGTACGGCCGCAACCGCCTGGCCGAAGGCAAGCTGCCGCTGTGCGCGGAAATGTGCTCGACCAAGGCCCTGCTGGGCGGCGATGGCGACGTGATCGCCGACATCCTGCGCAACCGCGTGATCAAGCGCGGCAAGGGCGGCGATGTGTTCGGCTGGGGGACGGCCTATGGCAACAAGGGCGCCGCGCAGGGAGCCCCGGGCGCGCCCGCGGCACCGCCGCCTGTCGCACCAGCCGCGTCCGGAGCGCAGCCATCATGACCCGCTTGCTCATGATCCTGCTGGCCGCCGGCAGCACCGTGCTGGCCGCCTGCGGCGAACGCCCGCAGACATCCACCGCGGCGCACAAGAAATCCGACGCGCCGGCTTACGAGGGCGCGCCGGGCGATCCCTTCGTGGCCAAGGGCTGGACGCCGGGCGACAAGACCAGCTGGCAGAACCAGATCCACGAGCGCAACCAGAACCAGAACGAATACAACCGCACGCCATGACCCCGGCAACGCGAACCCCGGCCGAGCCGATGGAGGGCAAATGAAGCCGACGCTCAATCCTGGCTGGTTCCGCTACCTGGCGGGAGTGGCCTGCGCGCTGGCCTTGCTGGCGCCGCTTGGCGCCGCGCGGGCCCAGGCATCGTCGCCACAGGCCACGCCCGCCACGCCTGCCGCCGCGGTGACTGCCGACGCGAACAATCCGGCCACGCACCCGGTCCAGCCCTTCGCGGGCATCGCGTCGGAGAACATCTTCAATGTGCCCAAGCGCGATATCGCCGCCGAGGCGCAGGCCCAGCAGGCGCGCACGCAATCGCAGCCCGGCAATAACGCGCCGGTGTGGCGCGAGGTGAATTCCGACCAGGCGCACTACAGCAGCCTGCCCGCCAAGGAGGCCGGCGTGCTGATCCAGCGCACCGGCCAGAAGTGGCGGCTGTTCCGCAACGGCGTGATCACGGTCTGGGGTGGCTGGCTGATCGTCGCCGTGCCCGCCGCGATCCTGGCCTTCTTTTTCTGGCGCGGCACCATCCCGCTCAAGACGCCGCGTACCGGCCGCATGATCCAGCGCTTCACGCCGCTGGAGCGCGTGGTGCACTGGACCATGGCGATCTCATTCGTCACGCTGGCGGTTTCGGGCATCGTCATGTTGTTCGGCAAGCATTTTCTGCTGCCGCTGATGGGCCACACCTTGTTCGGCTGGCTGACCTACCTGCTGAAGAACGTCCACAACATCGTCGGGCCGGTCTTCACGCTGGCCGTGATCGTCGGCTTTGTGATCTTCGTGCGCGACAACCTGCCTGCCCGCGAGGACTGGCAGTGGCTCGCCAAGCTGGGTGGGCTCGTTTCCGGCAAGCATGTGCCAAGCGGGCGCTTCAACGCCGGCGAAAAGGCATGGTTCTGGGGTGGGCTGGTGCTGTTCGGCCTGATCCTGTCCGCTTCCGGCTGGGTGCTCGACATGATCGTGCCTGGCATGGATTTCTACCGTGCCACCATGCAGATCGCCAATGTGATCCATGGCATCGCGGCGGTGCTGATGATGGCGATGGCCTGCGGTCATATCTACATGGGCACCATCGGCATGGAAGGCGCCTACCGCGCCATGCGCGACGGCTGGGTCGACGAAGCCTGGGCCAAGGAGCATCACGAACTCTGGTACGACGATATCAAGTCCGGCAAGATCCCGGCGCAGCGGGCGGCCGAGCCGCAACCCGGCGAGCGTGCCGGTGGCCGGGCCAGCACCGGCGAAGCCTGAGCGAACGCGGCGCCGCGCCACAGATCCCGAGGAAGAGGAATCAGACCAATGAAACGCATCCTGCTGCTGCTCGCCCTCGCACTTGGCGGCACGGGCGCCCTGGCCAAGCTGCCGCCCCCTACCGAAGCGCAAAAGCTCAAGGCCGACGAGGCCAAGGCACGTGCAGCCTGGGCCGACAAGGTGGCCGCCTACCAGCTCTGCCGTTCACAAGACAAGACGGCTGCGTACTATTTCAACGATATGAAAGCCAAGGGCAAAGAAGTACCGGCCGGCGCGGCAGCCCCGCCGTGTGCCGATCCGGGACCATTTGTGGCGGCGGCGCCCGCCACCGGGGAGGCCGCCGCTACCGCCGGCGGCCCGTCCACCGCCCCTGTCGCGGCACCTTCGGATCACAAACCGGCCGCAGCGCCGGGCACCGGAGCGGTACAATCGCCCCGGACATCACCGTGAGAGGAGGTTCGGCATGAAGCATGTACGCGTACTTTTCGGCCTGGCGGTAGCGGGAACCCTGGCAGGCGGCCTGGCCGGCTGCGCCGGTACGGGAATGGGAGATGGTTCGGACACCGCTGTCGCCGCGCTGGCATCCAAGAGCGGCACCGCGACGCAGGGCAGCGTGACATTCACCCAGCGCGCCAACACGGTGCTGGTCAAAGCCGATGTGACGGGCTTGCCACCCAATACCGAGCATGGTTTCCACGTGCACGAGAAGGGTGACTGCTCCACGCCCGACGCCATGAGCGCCGGCGGTCACTTCAACCCGACGGCCAAGCCGCACGGATCGATGTCGATGCCCGACCATCATGCCGGCGATATCAACAACCTCAAGGCCGACGCCAGCGGGCGCGCCCAGGCCAGCTTCGAGCTGGCCGACGTGACCGTGGCCCCCGGCCCGAACAGCGTGGTGGGCCGCGCGGTGGTCGTGCATAAGGACCCGGACGACTACAAGACCCAGCCTACCGGCAACTCCGGCGGCCGCATCGCCTGCGGCGTGATCGCCAAGTCCTGACGGACGGGGCAGGGCAGCGCCGCCCGGTCGCGCTGCCCATCCATTTTTCCCCTACCCATGCCCCTGCGTCCCGAACTCACCCATGCTTGCGTTCCCCTGATCGAAGAAGTCGAGGTGGTCGATGAGCAGGGGCGCGTGCGGCCGGCCTTCCTGCCGGGCGAGCGTCCGCTCACGGTCTACCTGGACAAGCGGGAGCTGGTGACGCTGATGACGCTGGGCGGTGCGCCCGAGGCACTCGTGCTGGGCTACCTGCGCAACCAGCGCCTGGTCGAGTCGATCGAGGATATCGCCGCGATCCAGGTCGACTGGGAAACCGAATCCGCCGCCGTCACGACCCGCACGGGCGTGGACCGTATCGAGGAGCGTACCTCCCGCCGCGTGGTGACCACCGGCTGCGGCCAGGGCACGGTGTTCGGCTCGCTGCTGGACGAGGTCGACAATATCCGCCTGCCGGACGACGCCACCCTGGACCAGGAAACGCTCTACAGCATCGTCGATACCATCCGGCTGCAGCAGTCGGTCTACAAGCAGGCCGGCTCGGTACATGGCTGTGCGCTGTTCCGCGGGCGCGAGCTGTTGATGTTCATCGAGGACGTGGGCCGGCACAACGCCGTGGATGCCATCGCCGGCCTGATGTGGCTGGAGGATATGAGTGGCGCCGACAAGGTTTTCTACACCACCGGCCGGCTGACCTCCGAGATGGTGATCAAGGGCGCCCAGATGGGCATTCCCTTCCTGCTGTCGCGCTCGGGCGTGACCCAGATGGGCTACCAGATGGCCCGGCGCGTCAACCTGGCCCTGTTCGCGCGGTGCACCGGACGTCATTTCCTGCTCTATACCGGCCGCGGGCGCTTCCGGCACCAGTTACCGGAGCAGGCTACCGCCTGAGGCGGGGCTCCGGGCCGCCTGTCCCAGCCATGTGCCGCAGGGACGGGTGCTATTGCGGCGGGGGCGCCGGTTTTTGGTTGTACAATGCGGCCCATCGCAAGGCCCCGGCAGGTCCGGCGCGCCTGTGAGCAAATGCGAGCAGTGTTCCCGGTCAGTCCTGACCGCGCCCGAGCCTGCCCTCATTTGTTCATCCCGATACCCCTATGAGCATCAAATCCGATAAGTGGATCCGCCGCATGGCGGAACAGCACGGCATGATCGAGCCGTTCGAGCCCGGCCAGGTACGGGAGGAAGACGGCCGCAAGATCGTGTCGTACGGCACCTCGAGCTACGGCTACGATATCCGCTGCGCCGACGAATTCAAGATATTCACCAATATCAACAGCACCATCGTCGATCCCAAGAACTTCGACGAGAAGTCCTTTGTCGACTTCAAGGGCGATGTCTGCATCATCCCGCCGAACTCCTTCGCGCTGGCCCGCACGATGGAGTATTTCCGCATTCCGCGCAGCGTGCTGACCATCTGCCTGGGCAAGAGCACCTACGCGCGTTGCGGCATCATCGTCAACGTGACCCCGTTCGAACCGGAATGGGAAGGATATGTGACGCTGGAGTTCTCCAACACCACGCCGCTACCCGCCAAGATCTACGCCGGCGAAGGCTGTGCGCAGGTGCTGTTCTTCGAAAGCGATGAGATCTGCGAGACTTCCTACCGCGATCGCGGCGGGAAGTACCAGGGTCAGCAGGGTGTCACACTGCCGAAAACCTGATCGCATACAATGCGCGCGTTGCGGCACGACCGGTAGCACAGCAGGCGAGCCGGGCCGCGCGCGAAGCCTGAACGTCGAGCCACATGCCGACCCAGGGGGATGAGTCCCCGGGCCATGTGGCTCAAGTCCTTCTTGCCGTCCAAGGATGCCAAATGAAATTCCGCTTCCCCGTCATCATCATCGATGAAGACTTCCGCTCCGAGAACATTTCCGGCTCGGGCATTCGCGCGCTGGCGCAGGCCATCGAGCAAGAAGGCATGGAGGTGATGGGCCTGACCAGCTATGGCGACCTGACCTCGTTCGCGCAGCAGTCCAGCCGTGCCTCCTCGTTCATCGTGTCGATCGACGACGATGAGTTCGTCAGCGAGGACGACCGGCCCGAAGCCGCGGCCATCGAGAAACTGCGTGCCTTCGTCAACGAAGTGCGCCGCCGCAATACCGACCTGCCCATTTTCCTGTACGGCGAGACCCGTACTTCGCGGCATATCCCCAACGATATCCTGCGCGAGCTGCACGGCTTCATCCACATGTTCGAGGACACGCCGGAATTCGTCGCGCGCCACATCATCCGTGAAGCCAGGGTCTACCTGGATTCGCTGGCACCGCCGTTCTTCAAGGCGCTGATCGCCTACGCGCAGGACAGCTCCTACTCGTGGCACTGCCCGGGGCACTCCGGCGGCGTGGCGTTCCTGAAGAGCCCGGTCGGCCAGGTGTTCCACCAGTTCTTCGGCGAGAACATGCTGCGCGCCGACGTCTGCAACGCCGTCGATGAACTCGGCCAGTTGCTTGACCACACCGGCCCGGTGGCGGCATCGGAGCGCAATGCCGCGCGCATCTTCAACTCCGACCACATGTACTTTGTCACCAACGGCACGTCCACCTCGAACAAGATGGTGTGGCATGCCAACGTGGCGCCGGGCGACATCGTGGTGGTGGACCGCAACTGCCACAAGTCGATCCTGCACGCGATCATGATGACGGGCGCGATTCCGGTGTTCCTGATGCCCACGCGCAATCACTACGGCATCATCGGCCCGATCCCGAAGAGCGAGTTCGATCCGGAAACCATCCGCCGCAAGATTGCCGCGCACCCGTTCGCCAGCCAGGCCAAGAACCAGAAGCCGCGCATCCTGACCATCACCCAGGGCACCTACGACGGCGTGCTGTACAACGCCGAGCAGATCAAGGAGATGCTGGCCACCGAGATCGACACGCTGCACTTCGATGAAGCCTGGCTGCCGCACGCGGCATTCCACGACTTCTATCGCAACATGCACGCGATCGGTAAAGACCGCCCGCGCAGCAAGGACGCGCTGGTCTTTGCCACGCAATCCACGCACAAGCTGCTGGCCGGCCTGTCGCAGGCCTCGCAGATCCTCGTGCAGGATTCGGACACGCGCAAGCTGGACCGCTATCGGTTCAACGAGGCGTACCTGATGCATACGTCCACCAGCCCGCAGTACTCGATCATCGCCTCGTGCGACGTGGCGGCGGCGATGATGGAAGCGCCGGGCGGCACCGCGCTGGTGGAGGAAAGCATCCAGGAAGCGATGGACTTCCGCCGCGCCATGCGCAAGGTGGAAGGCGACTACGATGCCGGCAACAACGGCGACTGGTGGTTCAAGGTGTGGGGCCCCGAGGCGCTGGTCGAGGACGACATCGGCGACCGCGAAGAGTGGATGCTCAAGGCCAACGAACGCTGGCACGGCTTCGGCGACCTGGCCGATGGCTTCAACCTGCTCGACCCGATCAAGGCCACCATCATCACCCCGGGCCTGGACGTGGACGGCGAGTTCAGCGATCGCGGCATTCCGGCGGCCATCGTCACCAAGTACCTGGCCGAGCACGGCATCATCATCGAGAAGACCGGGTTGTACTCGTTCTTCATCATGTTCACCATCGGCATCACCAAGGGCCGCTGGAACTCGCTGGTAACGGAGCTGCAGCAGTTCAAGGACGACTACGACCAGAACCAGCCGCTGTGGCGCGTGCTGCCGGAATTCGTCGGCAAGCATCCGCAGTATGAGAAGCTCGGCCTGCGCGACCTGTGCGACGCCATCCACAGCGTCTACAAGGCCAACGACGTGGCACGCGTGACCACCGAGATGTACCTGTCGGATATGGAGCCGGCGATGAAGCCCTCGGACGCCTGGGCCATGATGGCCCACCGCGAGATCGAACGCGTGGCGGTCGACGAACTGGAAGGCCGCGTCACCGCCATCCTGCTCACGCCGTACCCGCCGGGCATCCCGCTGCTGATCCCGGGCGAACGCTTCAACCGCATCATCGTGCAGTACCTGAAGTTCGCGCGCGACTTCAACAAGCTGTTCCCCGGTTTCGAAACCGACATCCACGGCCTGGTCGAGGAAGAGGTCGAAGGCGGCGGCAAGGCGTACTTCGTGGATTGCGTGAAGTAAGGCAAGTCGATGGAAAAAGGGCCTCGCATGCGCGAGGCCCTTTTTCTTTTCCCCGGCCTCGGCGGGCAGGCCGGCGCCACGCGCGAGATTGCGATAGAGTTGCGCTCTGTATCCTGGCTCGTGCCCCGCGGTAGTGGCCGGGACTGGACCTATCCAAGCAACTTCGACGGAGCGGAAATGGCATCAGCACGTGCGGTGGAATTGACAGAGTTCGGTGGTCCTGAAGTGATGCGCCTGGTGACGTCGGTGCTGCCGGCGCCGTCGGCCGGCCAGGTGCAACTGCGCCAGACCGCGATCGGTTTCAACTACATCGACATCTACCAGCGTGCGGGCAAGTATCCCTTGCCGTCGCCCACGGGGCTGGGCCACGAAGCCGCCGGCGTGGTCGAGGCCGTGGGCGAGGGCGTGACCGGCCTGCGCGAAGGCGACCGCGTGGTCTACATGCATGCCGGCATCGGCGCCTATGCCGACCGGCGCAACGTGCCGGCCGACAAGCTGGTCAAGTTGCCCGACGGCATTGACGACGTCACGGCGGCGGCAGTCTTCTTCAAGGCAATGACAGCGCAATACCTCGTCAGGAAGACGCATCGCGTGGCGGCCGGCGACATCGTGCTGGTGCATGCCGCCGCGGGTGGCGTGGGGCAGATTCTCAGCAGCTGGGCCAAGGCGCTCGGCGCCACGGTGATCGGCACCGCGGGCTCGCCGGCAAAATGCGAAGTCGCGCTGGCGGCAGGGTGCGATATCGCCATCGACTATTCGCAGCCGGACTGGGTGCGCCAGGTGATTGACGCCAGCGGCGGACGCAAGGCGCGCGTGGTCTACGACTCCGTGGGCAAGCACACCTTCATGGGTTCGCTGGACTGCGCGGCGCCGTTCGGACTGGTGGCGCTGTATGGCGCGGCCTCGGGGCCGGCGCCGGCCATCGAGCCCGAACTGCTCAACAAGAAGGGCTGCCTGTTCCTGACGCGGCCGTCGGTGTTCCCGCACAACGCCGATGCGCAGACCTTCCGCGCCAACGCGGCGGACGTATTCCAGGCCATCGGGCAGGGTGCGATCCGGGCAGCCGTCGGCGCGCGGTATCCGCTTGGGCAGGTGGCCGAAGCGCACCGTGCAGCGGAGGCGCGTGCTACCACCGGCGCTATCGTATTGCTGCCCTGATATTCGTGTCACGGCAGCAAGAAGGCCCCGACTCGCGGGGCCTTCTTGCTGCCGGCGGCCACGGCCGCCGGCGATTCCACTGCTATTTCTTCTTGTCGAACTCGAACTGCGGTGCGGCGGGTTCGCTCTCGGCCGGTGCTGCCGGCAACTCCAGCGTGCCACTGCCAGGACTGCGGGCAGGCAATGGCGCCGAGGCTGGCCCGCTACTCTCACCGCCCAGCGGGATCGTGACCTCCGCCGCGTTGGTATGGTGCAGCGACCCCTTGTCGAGGAACATCGTCACCATGCCCGGCCAGAACATCACCAGCGCCACCATGATCATCTGCAGGCCGACCCAGGGCAGCGCGCCCCAGTAGATGTCGGAGCTCTTCACTTCCTTGGGCGCGATGCCACGCAGGTAGAACAGCGCGAAACCGAAGGGCGGGTGCATGAAGGAGGTCTGCATGTTCACGCACAGCATCACGCCGAACCACACCAGCGCCGCGGTGGCCGCCGCTTCCGGGTTGCCGCCCATCGAGTCGGCGACGACCGGGGCCAGTACCTTGACCGCAACCGGCGCCAGCATCGGCACCACGATGAATGCGATCTCGAAGAAGTCCAGGAAGAAGGCCAGGAAGAAGATGAACAGGTTGACCACCAGGAGGAAGCCGATCCAGCCACCGGGCAGCGAGGTGAACATATGCTCCACCCAGGCGCCGCCGTCCACGCCCTGGAACACCACGGAGAAGCAGGTGGAGCCGATCAGGATGAACACCACCATGGCCGTGATGCGCGCCGTGGACTGGTAGGCATCGATGATCAGCGCGCGCAGCGCGCTTAGTTGTCCGGCACGCAGCAGCAGCCAGGCAATCACCAGGTAGACCACCGCCAGCGGGATGCGGAAGGCGTGCGAGCCAAAGGCGACGGTGCCGACGATGATGGCCACGCCGGTGGCGGCAAGGCCGATGCGGTAGATGGTGCGGTCGAGCTTGCCGAAACCGGGGTCGCGCAGCACCGCCAGCACCAGCGCGCCGACCGCGCCCATGGCGCCGGATTCGGTCGGCGTGGCGATGCCCAGCATGATCGTGCCCAGCACCAGGAAGATCAGCACCGCGCAGGGGATGATGCCGCGCAGGCATTTGCGCCACAGGGGCCAGCCGCGCAGCGTGCGTTCTTCCACCGGCACTGGCGGCAGCCAGTCAGGCTTGATGCGGGTCAGCACGAAGGTGTAGAGCGCGAACAGCGCGATCTGGATCACCGACGGGCCCCAGGCGCCAAGGTACATGCTGCCCACGTCGGCGCTGCCCATCGGGGTCTTGAGCTGGTCGGCCAGCACCACCAGCACCAGCGACGGCGGCACCAGCTGCGTGATGGTGCCCGACGCCGCCAGCACGCCGGTGGCGTACTTCATGTTGTAGCGGTAGCGCATCATCACCGGCAGCGAGATCATTGCCATGGCGATCACCTGGGCCGCCACGGTGCCGGTAATGGCTCCGAGGATAAAGCCCACGATGATGACCGAGTAGCCCAGGCCGCCGCGCACCGGGCCGAACAACTGGCCCATGGAGTCGAGCATATCCTCGGCCAGCCCGCACTTCTCCAGGATCGCCCCCATGAAGGTGAAGAACGGGATGGCCAGCAGCAGCTCGTTGGCCAGCACGCTGCCGAACACGCGGCTCGGCACCGCCTGCAGGAAGCTGACCGGGAAGTAACCAAACTGGATGGACAGGATGCCGAAGGCAAGACCCACGGCCGACAGCGAAAATGCGACCGGGAAACCGATCAGCATGAATACCACCAGGCCGCCGAACATCAGCGGCGGCATATATTCCAATGGAATCATTGCACCGGCCTCTCGTATTTCGATTCGATGCGCACCAGGCCCTTGAGGGCGGCAACGCGCTTGATCAGCTCGGATACGCCCTGCAAGGCAAGCAGGCCGAAGCCGAGGGGCACCACCAGCTTGATCGGGTAACGCGGCAGACCGCCGGAATTACCGGATTGCTCGAGGATGCGCCACGAGGGCAGGAACAGCGATTCCCACGACAGCCACATGAACAGCACGCAGGAAGGCAGCAGGAAGAAAATAATGCCGAAGATATCGATCCAGTGTTGCGCGCGCTCCGATACGTTGCCGTAGATCAGGTCCACGCGCACATGCTCGTTGCGCTGGAAGGTATAGGAGGCGCCGAACATCACCGCGATGGCGAACATATACCACTGCAGTTCAAGCGGCCAGTTGTCACTAAGGTTGAAGCCGTAACGCAGCAGGGCGTTGCCTGCGCTGATCAGGCACGACAGCAGGATCATGATGTTTGCAAGCCTGCCCGTGTGCTGATTCAACCTGTCGATCTGTCGTGACAGACCAAGCAAGTAATACATGGGTTGTCTCCCCTGTTTTTGCGGCAATTAGTTTATCTGTAACAATATGCTTCGGCGCTTGGGGCTAATACCTACCGCATTGCGCAAAAATAGAACCAGATAAAAAAAAGCCACCGGGCATGCGCCCTGGCGGCTTTTTTTCAAAGCATTACTTACGTGAAACTTACATTGGCATGCTGCGCTGCAGTGTCGCCAGTGCGTCCGCTTAAAGCGTCGCGCGTACAGCGGCAATGGCTGCGCGAACCTGCGCCGGCGCGGTGCCGCCGATGTGGTTGCGTGCCGCGACCGAGCCTTCCAGCGTCAGCACCTCGTGCACGTCGTCGCCGATCAGCGCCGCCTTGTCGCCCAGGCCGGTGACTTCGCGCAGCTCGGTCACGGTGAGGTCGGCCAGGTCGCAGCGGCGGTCGTCGCAGGCGCGCACCGCGTGGGCCACGGCTTCGTGGGCATCGCGGAAGGGCAGGCCGCGCTTGACCAGGTAGTCGGCCAGGTCCGTGGCGGTGGCGTAGCCCTGCAGCGCGGCGGCGCGCATGGCTTCCGGCTTGACGGAGATGCCCGGCACCATGTCGGCGAAGATGCGCAGCGTGTCGGCCACGGTGTCCACCGTGTCGAACAGCGGCTCCTTGTCTTCCTGGTTATCCTTGTTGTAGGCCAGCGGCTGGCCTTTCATCAGGGTCAGCAGGCCGATCAGGTGGCCGTTGACGCGGCCGGTCTTGCCGCGCGCCAGCTCGGGCACGTCCGGGTTCTTCTTCTGCGGCATGATCGAGCTGCCGGTGCAGAAGCGGTCGGCGATGTCGATAAAGCCCACGCGCGGGCTCATCCAGATCACCAGCTCCTCGGAGAAGCGCGAGATGTGGGTCATCACCAGCGCGGCGGCGGCGCAGAACTCGATGGCGAAGTCGCGGTCGGAGACGGCGTCCAGCGAGTTGCGGCATACGCCGTCGAAACCGAGCTGCTGCGCGACGAATTCACGGTCGATCGGGTAGCTGGTGCCGGCCAGCGCGGCGGCGCCCAGCGGCAGGCGGTTGACGCGGCGGCGGCAGTCGGCCATGCGCTCTGCGTCGCGCGTGAACATTTCCACGTAAGCCAGCAGATGGTGGCCGAAGGTGACCGGCTGGGCCACCTGCAGGTGGGTGAAGCCCGGCAGGATGGTGTCGGCGTTCTTCTCGGCCAGGTCCAGCAGCGCGCCGCGCAGCGCGCCCAGCAGGCCGATGATGGTATCGATTTCGCTGCGCAGCCACAGGCGGATATCGGTGGCGACCTGGTCGTTGCGCGAGCGGCCGGTGTGCAGGCGCTTGCCGGCGTCGCCGACCAGGGCGGTCAGGCGCGCTTCGATATTCAGGTGGACGTCTTCCAGGTCGAGCTTCCACTCGAAGTTGCCCGCCTCGATCTCGCCGCGGATCTGCGTCATGCCGCGCTCGATCTCGGCGCGGTCGGCTTCGGCGATGATCCCTTGCTTGGCCAGCATGGCGGCGTGCGCCAGAGAGCCCTGGATATCGAACAGGGCCAGGCGCTTGTCGAAGAACACCGAAGCGGTGTAGCGCTTCACCAGGTCGGACATCGGTTCGGAGAAGCGGGCGGACCAGGCTTCGCCTTTCTTGGCAAGTTGGGAGGTCATGGGCGGTAAGGCTGGGTTGGCTCGCAAGCCGGCGGCAGGCCGCGGGGCAAACGAGAAAAATCGGCGAAACCGGGATTATATCGCTGCCGGGCGTCTCCCAGCCTTGCCTAAAGCGTGTTGTCGATGACGCGGCCCTTGAATACCACGGGCCCGGTCGGCCCGTTGGGGTCGGGCGAGCCACCCGGCGGCTCCACGCTGATGGCCAGCGCCGGCACCTTGCCCACCGCCTGCGCCACCGCGAGGCGCAATTGCCGCTGGTGTCCGAGCACGCCGAGGGATTGCGGCTTGCCACCGTCCGGCAAGGCCCAGAGCTGCAATACCTGCTCGTCGCTCAGCGGCAGGTGATCCAGGCGGCGCAACGTCAGCGAATGCGAGCGGGCATCCCACGTCACAAGCACGGCGGCTTCGGCGCGGTCGTCGTTCAGCACGGCCACGGCGTTGACCAGGGGCGTGGTATCCAGCTGGCGCGCCATGCGCATATTGAGCCCGATCGCCACCGCGGCCACGGCAGCCGTCGCCAGGGTGACGCCGCGCCAGAAGCCTGGCACGTTCCACAGGCGCCGCCACCAGTGCTCCGGTATGCCAGCCTTGGCGGCCGCGTCGGGCATGGGCTGCCAGCCCAGCCGCTGCTCGATGCCGCACCACACCTTGTCGACCGGTTCGGCGGCGGGCTGCAGCTCCGCGATGCCGGACAGCCGCGCCTGCCAGTGCCCGATCGCGTCGCGGATGGCGGGTTCCTGCCGCGCCAGTTGCTCGAGCCGGCGGCGCGCGCCGCCGCGCAACACGCCCAGCGCGTACTGCGCGGCGAGGCGGTCGATCAGGTCGGGGTGGCGGCTGAGATTCATGACAGGCTTTCCAGGCACATGCGCAGCCGTTCCAGGCCGCGCCGTATCCATGACTTGATGGTGCCCAGCGGTACCTGCAACTGTTCGGACAGTTCGCTATGGCTCATGTCCTTCAGGTAGGCCAGCGAGATCGCCTGCCGTTGCGGCTGCTCCAGCCGTTGCAGGCACTGGTTCAACGCCCGCGCTTCCTGGCTGGCGAGCGCCAGTTCGGCCGGGCCGGCCGCATCGTCGGCCATCCACTCGCCCAGGCTGTCGTCCAGTTCCACGGTCTGGCTGGCGCGCGCTGCCGCCTGCCGGCGCAGGCAGTCCAGCGCCCGGTTGCGTACGATGGCCGTCATCCAGGTCATCGGGGCAGCCAGGTGCGGCCGGTAATCGCCGGCGTGATGCCAGATGCTGACGAAACTCTCTTGCACTACGTCCTCGGCCCAGTCATGTCTGTTGGTGATACGCAGCGCGAGGCCAAACAGTTTCGTGGCTGTTTCGTCGTAGAGCTGGCGCAGGGCTTGCCGGTCGCCCAGTGCCGCGGCTTGCAGCAAGGCAGCGAGCCGGTCGGCATCGGCCGGCCTGGGGGCAAAGGACGCGTTGGCGGAGGAGGACACCGTGGGGGATCCCTGGTGAAAAGAGGCAAGTGACGTTTCCGGATTATAGGCACGGCTTGCCGGCGGCATGGCATCGATCGCACCGGTTGTTGCATCCGATCGCGATGCCAGTGCGTAGAAGTGAAAGGCGCCGGCATTTCAACGGATTGCCCTTCGATAACGCAACGCAATCGAGGCGCCACTTCACCCCAAGACAGGAGAACACCATGGAACGCATGCAGTCGATGACCGAGGCGGCGAAGCGCCAGGCAAGCGAGGACACGGAGAGCCGCATCCTTGTTGCGCCGGATGCGCGCCGGCGCGGCCTGCTCAAAGTCCCCGGCCTATTTGCGCTTGGATCGCTGGCGGTGATGAGCCTGGGCGAGTCGATGCCCGCCTGGGCACAGGCCCAGTCCGGCAGCACCAAGGACGATATCGCCATTCTGAATGTAGCCCTCGGGCTGGAATACCAGGCCATCGCGGCTTATCAGGTCGGCGCGGAGAGCGGCCTGCTGCAAAAGCCGGTGCTGGATACCGCGGTCAAGTTCCAGACGCACCACAAGGCGCACGCGCAAGTGCTGGCGGGCACCGTGTCCAAGCTGGGCGGCAGCCCGGTGATGGCGAAGAAGCCGGCCGAGTACAGCTTCCCGACCGACCAGCTCAAGACGCAGGCCGATGTGCTGCGCTTTGCCGCCGGGCTGGAAAAAGGTGCCACCGCGGCTTATCTGGGCGTGCTGCCAAATTTCCATAACCGCGAGCTGACCAAGGCCGCGGGCAGCATCCTGGGCGATGAGGCGATGCATTGGGCGGTGCTGCTGTCCGTGCTCGGCGAAGATCCGGTGCCGGGCGCGTTCGTTGGCTGAGCCGCAGGCGGGGGGTGTGGGCTCGCTTGCCGCCCTGGCCGGGAGATAAGCTGCTGTAAGGCAAGCCATGCTCTGCGCCGTCCGGCCTGCGGGCCGGACGGGTTCTCCCGCCATGGTGCCAGTCACCATGGCGGGACTTTTTTGCAACGCCAGGGCGTCGCCTTGCTTCAGCCGCTGTTGCGCAGGCCCGCGGCCACGCCGTTGATGGTCAGGTGGATGCCGCGCCGCACGCGGATGTCGTCGCCATCCTTGCCCGAGCGGTAGCGCTTGAGCAATTCAACCTGCAAGTGGTTGAGCGGGTCCAGGTAGGCGAAGCGGTTCTTGATCGAGCGGGCCAGCAGCGGGTTGTCGGCCAGGCGCTCATGACGGCCGGTGATCAGCGCCAGCATCTCGCAGGTCAGGTGCCACTCGGCGCTGATGCGCGCGAACACGCTCTTGCGCAGCGCGGGATCCTCGCAAAGCTGCGCGTAGCGCGAGGCCACGGCCAGGTCGGTCTTGGCCAGCACCATGTCCATATTGGACAGCAGCGTGGAGAAGAACGGCCAGCTCTTGACCATGCGGCGCAGCGTGGCGACGGCCGCCTTGTGCGCCTTCTCGTCCAGCGCCTCGTCCAGCAGCGCCTTGACCGCGCTGCCGAAACCGTACCAGCCCGGCAGCAGCAGGCGGCACTGGCCCCAGGAAAAGCCCCAGGGAATCGCGCGCAGGTCTTCGATGCGGCGCTGCTTCTTGTCCATCAGCTTGCGCGAAGCCGGACGCGAACCCAGGTTCAGGTCGGCGATCTCGGTGATCGGCGTGGTGGCGAAGAAGTAGTCCTTGAAGCCCGGGGTCTCGTAGACGAGGGCGCGATAGGAGCTGAAAGCGCGATCGGAGAGCTGTTGCATCACCGCTTCGAACGTGACGAGGTCCTTGGGCGCGTTCTGCGTCGGCAGCAGGGAGGCTTCCAGCGTGGCGGCGATCACCGTTTCCAGGTTGCGCCGGCCGATCTCGGCGTTGGCGAACTTGCTGTTGATGATCTCGCCCTGCTCGGTCAGGCGGATCTGCCCGTTGACCGTGCCAGGCGGCTGCGAGAGGATGGCCTGGTAGGTCGGGCCACCGCCACGGCCGACGGTGCCGCCGCGGCCGTGGAACAGGCGCAGCTTGACGCGCCGCGCCTCGAACACCTGCACCAGCGCCAGCTCGGCCTTGTACAGCTCCCAGTTGGAGGTGAGGAAGCCGCCGTCCTTGTTGGAGTCGGAGTAGCCCAGCATCACTTCCTGCTCGCCGCCGTGATGGGCGATCACCGAGGCGAAGCCCGGCAACTCCAGCAGCGACTGCATGATGCCGGCGGCGTTGCGCAGATCCTCGATGGTCTCGAACAGCGGGATCACCATCAGTTCCGGGCGTGCCGGGTCGGTCTTGCTGCCCAGCGTGCCGCGCAGCATGCCGGCTTCCTTCTGCAGCAGCATCACTTCGACCAGGTCCGACAGCGTCTCGGTGTGCGAGATGATGTAGTTGCGGGCCACGCGCGCGCCGTAGCGGGCGCGTAGCTCGCGGGCCATGTTCAGGATGGCCAGCTCGCTGCGGGTCTGCTCGGAATAGGTATGCCAGGGCAGGGTCAGCAGGCGCGGCTGGCGCAGCTCGGCCAGCAGCAGCTCCAGCTTGCGCGCTTCCGTCAGGGCGGCATAGTTGGCCTCCACACCAGCGGCGGCGAACAGTTCCGTGATCACGGCCTCGTGCACGTCGGACACCTGGCGCATGTCGATCGACGCCAGGTGGAAGCCGAACACGGCGATGGCCTTGGCCAGCGCGTCGATGCGGGTGCGTGCCAGCGCCTCGCCGTGGTGGGCGCGCAGCGAGTCGATCACGACCTGCACGTCGGCGCCGAAGGACTGCGCGTCGGCATAGGGCGCGGCGTCGGCCACCGGGTGGCGCGGCGCGGCCTGCCCGGTGACGGCCAGGCAGGTTGCCGCCAGGCGCGCATAGATGCCGATCAGGGCGCGGCGGTACGGCTCGTCGGCGCGGTGCTCGGAATGGTCGGGCGAGGCTTCGGCCAGCGCCAGCAGTGCCGGGCTCGCTTCCACCATCAGGCTCGACATCGACAGCTCCGCGCCCAGCACGTGGACTTCGTCCAGGTACCACTCCAGGATCAGCGCGGACTGCTTGCTGGCAGCCTGCTCCAGCGTGTCGGCGGTGACGTTGGGGTTGCCGTCGCGGTCGCCGCCGATCCACGAGCCCATCTGGAAGAAGGGCGCGAGCTGGGTCGAGGCGGCCGGCGCGGCCTTGTTCTTGCGCGTGGCGGGGAACACCGCGGCGATGTCCTCTTCCAGTTCGCTCATCAGCTGCGGGATGCCGCGCAGGAAACAGGTACGGTAGTAGGACAGTGCGTTCTCGATCTCGTCAACCACCATCAGCCGCGTATTGCGCAGCATGCGGGTCTGCCACAGCGTGGTGACGCGGGCGCGCAGCAGTGCGGTGTTGTGGTCGCGCTCGCGCGCGGTCATCGGCAGATCGCGCTCGGCCAGCAGGCGGGCGATCTCGCGCTCGGCGTCGAGAATACTCTTGCGCTGGACTTCGGTCGGGTGGGCGGTCAGCACCGGCACGATCAGCGCTTCGTCGAAGAACTTGCGCAGCGTCTTGCCGGTCACGCCGGCCGCGTCGATGGCCTGCAGCGCGTGCGCCAGGCTGCCCGGCTGCGGCGGCGAGCCGGCCAGTGCGTGCACGCGCCGGCGGCGGTTGTGGTGCTGGTCCTCGGCGATATTGGCCAGGTGCGAGAAATAGCTGAAGGCACGCACCACCGAGTTGGTCTGGTCGCGCGACAGGCGCTTGAGCAGCCGGTCCAGCTCGGCGCCGGCGGCGCGGTCGTTCTCGCGGCGAAAGCGCACGGCGGTCTGGCGGATGGTCTCGACCACCTCGAAGGCGGCGTCGCCTTCCTGCTCGCGCAGGCACTCACCCAGCAAGCGGCCCAGGAAGCGGATGTCCTCGCGCAGGGGGACGTCCTTGTCACTGGCGCGCCGCGCCGGGGCGCTTGCCGCAGGCTTCGCGACGGCGGTGCGCTTGCGGCCGGCGGTCTTGGCAGATGGAGTGGCTGGGGTACTTGCGGGAACCAAAGCGGAAGCTACTACGGTATCGGGGGCGTCTGCCCGGCTGGCGGTTGGCTTACGCCGGCCGGCGGGGCGCGCAGCTTGCTGCGTCATGCAATCTCCTGTCGTCTCTTATTTAATGTGTGCTGTCTATTGGCCCGGAGCCGCTTGGGGTGCGTGCTAACATTCGCGGATGCAAGCATCCGTTCCCCCGTCTTCCTCCAGCGCCGCACCGCGCAAGCTAGTCATCGCCTCCCGCGAAAGCCGTCTGGCTATGTGGCAGGCCGAGCATGTGCGTGCTGCGTTGCAACAATACTATCCCGCGTGCGATGTGTCCATTCTCGGAATGACTACGCGCGGAGATCAGATTCTAGACCGTACCTTGTCCAAAGTCGGCGGCAAGGGCCTGTTCGTAAAGGAACTCGAGATCGCGATGGCCGAAGGCCGCGCCGACCTCGCCGTGCACTCCCTGAAAGATGTGCCGATGGAGTTACCTGAAGGCTTTGCCCTGGCCGCCATCATGGAACGCGAGGATCCGCGCGACGCGCTGGTTTCGGCCCGCTTCGGCTCGCTCGAAGCCATGCCAGCGGGTACCGTGGTCGGCACTTCCAGCCTGCGCCGCGAGGCCGCGCTGCGCACCCGCTACCCGCATCTTGTGATCCAGCCGCTGCGTGGCAATCTCGACACCCGGCTCGGCAAGCTCGATCGCGGCGATTATGGGGCCATCATCCTGGCCGCCGCCGGCCTCAAGCGCCTGGGCCTGGGCGATCGCATCCGCGCCGTGCTCGATCCCGTCAGTTCGCTGCCGGCCGCCGGGCAGGGGGCACTTGGCATCGAGATTCCGGCCGGGCGTCCCGAGCTGGCCGCCTGGCTGGCGCCACTCAACCATGCGCCCAGCGCGCTGGCCGTTACCGCCGAGCGCGCCGTGTCGCGCATGCTGGGCGGTTCCTGCCAGGTGCCGTTGGCAGCCCACGCAAGCTGGGATGGCGCAACGCTGAAGATCGAGGCCTTCGTGGCGTTGCCCGACGGCAGCCGCTGCGTGCGGGCCCGGTCCGAAGCGGTGGTCGAGGGTGCCGATGCACCCCACCAGGCGGAAGCGCTCGGCAAGGCCGTCGCCCAGGATCTGCTGGGACAAGGCGCAGCCGAGATCCTGGCGACGCTGGCGGATCCCGCCTCCCATCAAGCTCCTCCTGCCTGAGACCGGCCCATGCCCCGCCCGACTGTCGTTGTAACACGACCCGCCGGGCAGTCCCGGCAACTCACCGAGGCCTTGTCGGCCGCGGGCCTGGACGTGCTTGGCTTTCCCCTGCTGGCGATCGGCCCCGCGGCCGACGATGCACCCTTGCGCGCGGCGCTGGCGCAACTGGCGGACTTTGCGCTGGTGGTCTTCGTCAGCCCCAATGCGGTGGCTTTCGCGCTCGACGCGCTGGCCCAGATTCAGGACAAGCCCGTACCGCAATGGCCTGAATCCGTGCCGGTGGCCGTGGTCGGCCCAGCCAGCGTGGCCGCACTGGCCGAGCGTGGCATTGCCGCGCCTGCCTGCCGGGTGATCGCGCCCGCCGGCTGCACGACCGGCCATGAGGCCGACAACGGTGATGCCGCCAATGGTGGCGAAGGCGCCGAAGCCCGCTTCGATTCCGAGGCGCTGTGGCAGCAACTCGAGGCCCAGCTTGACGCCGGCGCCCTGCAAGGGCGCCAGGTCTTGATCATCCGTGGCAACGGGGGACGCGACTGGCTGGCCGAACGCCTGCGCGGCGCGGGCGCCGAGGTGCGCGCGGTCGAGGCCTACCAGCGCTCCGTCCCCACGCCCGGCAGCATGCAATGGCAGGCCGTGCGCGACGGCCTCAAGCCGGGCGCGCCGCCGCAGGCGTGGCTGCTGACCAGTTCCGAGGCGGTGCGCAATCTCGATGAAATGGCGCGCCAGGCACTGAGCCCGCAAGAACTGGCTTGCCTGCGCCAGGTGCAGTGCATCGCGCCCCATGCGAGAATCGCCGAACAGGCCCAGGCCCTGGGGTTCTCGCACCTGCTGCGCGCGGCGCCGGGGGACGATGGTCTGCTGGCGGCTTGCCGCCAGTGGGCGCAGGCGCATGCCGGTCCGCCGGAGCCGATGCCCGCGCCACCGGTCGCCCCGGCGCCAGTCCCGGCCGTGGCACCGCCGCCGGTGCTTGCGCCGGACCCGCAAATCAATCCACCGCCCGCAACGTCAACGAAGGTCGATCGCGTGACGCAAGACAATACCGCTCCTCCCGCCTCCAGTCCGCCCCCCGCGGCTGGCGCCCCGCTGCCCGTCCGCGGCACGCCTCGCATCAACCCGTGGTGGGTGCTGCTGCTCCTGTTGATCCTCGCCATTGGTGGCGGGTTCTGGTGGTTGCAGCAGCGCGTCGACCACCTGACCCAGGAGTTGGCGCGGCGCCAGCAGAGCAACGATGCGCTGGTGCAGGAAACCCGCGTGCTGTCGCGCAATGCGCAGGAAACCGTGAAGGAGTTGCAGGCCAAGGTTGGCGCGCTGGACGGGCAGGTGGGCGAGGCGCGCGACAAGCAAGCCGCGCTGGAGCAGGTCTACCAGGACCTGATGCGCAACCGTGACGATTGGGAGATCGCGGAGATCCAGCAACTGCTGACCAACGCGGGCCAGCAACTGCAGCTGACAGGCAATGTGCAGGTCGCGCTGGCGGCGCTGCAAAGCGCCGATACGCGCCTGGCGCGCACTGACAAGCCGCAATACAATCTGCTGCGCCGGGCCATCGCACGCGATGTGGCGCGCATGAAAGCCGTGCCGGATACCGACCTGACTGGCGCCGCCATCAAGCTCGACGAAGCCATCAACCAGATCGACACGCTGCCACTGCTGTCGAGCGAGCGCATGCTCGAGCGCAGCGAAGCCGATGCGCGCAAATCGGACGCAAAGGCGGAGGTGGCCGAAAAAGCGGAAAAAACCGATAAGGCCGATACGGCCGCAAAGCCAGCCACCGGCAAGGGCGCCAGGAATGCCGCCAAGGCCGAGCCGGCACCGGCCGGCAACACGGTCGGCAAATGGTTTGGCGGCCTGTGGGCCAGCGTGCGCGACGAGTTGATGCAGGTTATCCGCATCCGGCGCGTGGACGATGCCCAGGCCTTGCTGCTGACCGGCGACCAGGGCTGGTTCCTGCGCGAGAACGTCAAGCTGCGCCTGCTCAATGCGAGGCTGGCGCTGCTGTCGCGCAACGAACCGGTGTTCCGCAATGACCTGGCGGCCGCGCAAGCCATGCTGGGGCGCTATTTCGACACCAAGTCGCGCCGCGTTCAGGCCGCGCTGACCCTGCTCAAGCAGGCCCAGGCTGGTGCCGTCACGGTGCAGTTGCCGACCATGGCGGAAAGCCTCGGCGCGCTGCAGGCGCTCAAGAAGGAGTAGCGCATGCGGCTTCTTTTCTGGGTGGCTATCCTGTTTGGCGGCGCGGTCGGGCTGGCGCTATTCACGCAATTCAACCAAAGCAACGTGGTCCTGTTCTACCCGCCTTACCGGGTCGAACTCTCGCTGAACCTGGCACTGGCGCTGCTGCTGCTGACGTTCTTCGTGGTCTGGACCATCCTCACCACCGTGCGGCACCTGTCCGAGATGCCGGCGCGCGCCGCCGCGTATCGCGAGCGCAGCCGCATGAACCGGGCGCAGGCCGCCTTGCGCGAGGCGATCGAGAACCTCTTCGCCGGCCGTTTCGCCCGCGCCGAACGCACCGCGCGTGAAGCCCAGGCCTGGCCCGAGCAGGCCCAGACCGCGGCGCTGATCGGCGCGCGCGCGGCACACCGCATGCAGGAAACCGAGCGGCGCGATGCCTGGATGGCGCAGGTGACCGATCCCGAGCGCGAACAGGCGCGGCTGGTGTCGATGGCCGAGTTGTTGGTCGACGCGCGCGATGCCGACGGCGCGCTGGAAACCATCGCCCAACTGCAGGCGCAGGGCGCGCGCCAGATCCACGTGCAGCGTATCGCGCTGCGGGCTCACCAGCACCTGAAGAACTGGACCGAAGTCCTGCGCCTGGCGCGCTCGCTGGAAAAGCGCAATGCGCTGCATCCGGTGCTGGCGCTGCGTCTCAAGCAGATGGCCTGCGAAGCCCTGTTGGAAGAGCGCCGCCACGACGGCGACGCGCTGCATGATTTCTGGCGCTCGTTATCGACCGACGAACGGCGTGCGGCCCGCATCGCCGAACCCGCGGCGCGCTATTTCGCTGCGCTGGGCCGGCAGGATGAGGCGCGCAAGATTGTGGAGGATGCGCTCAAGGCCAACTGGGATAGCCGGCTGGTATTGCGCTACGCGGAGTGCGCCGAGCCGGGACGTGCGCTGCCGCAGATCCAGCAGGCGGAGAAATGGCTGGCGCAGCATCCGGTTGATGCGGACCTTTACTTCACGCTGGGTGTGCTTTGCCTTGGAGAGAAGCTGTGGGGCAAGGCGCAGTCGAGTTTTGAGCGGGCCTTGCGCTATGCGGATGTGGATTCGCAGCGCCGGCTGCGGGTCCGGGCGCATCTGGCGCTGGCCAAGATGTTTGAGGAAACCGAGCGGCCCGACGAGGCGCAGAAGCACTATCGGGAGAGTGCGATTCTGGCGGCGTGAGGGTTGGGTTGGGGGTGTTCCTCCCCTCTCCCTGAGGGGAGAGGGAGAGACCGCCGTCGTCATGGCAGATGGTTTTGGCCCAGCCAGTCGGCTTCGTTCCGCGTCGCGGGTTTTTCAGGCCGTCCCAATCCTGGCCTTTTCCTTCACCACCGCATACCGCGCCAATGTCTCCTTCCGGGCAACGTCATGCTGGACGATGGGCCGCGGGTAGTGTTCCCCGAGCCTGACACCGGCCGCCAGCAGCACGTCCTCCGAAGCCGTCCACGGCGCATGTATGTACTTGTCCGGCAATCGCGCCAGTTGCGGCAGGTACTTCCGGATGAACCGTCCCTGCGGATCGAACTTTTCCGATTGCGTGGTCGGGTTGAAGATCCGGAAGTAGGGCTGGGCATCGCAGCCCGTGGACGCGGCCCATTGCCAGCCGCCGTTGTTCGCCGAGAAATCGAAGTCGTTCAGCTGGTCGGCAAAGTACTGCTCCCCTCGCCGCCAGTCCACACCCAGATCCTTGACCAGGAAACTCGCCGCCACCATCCGCAGCCGGTTGTGCATGTAACCGCTTTGCCGGATCTGCAGCATGGCCGCATCCACCAGCGGATAGCCGGTCCGCGCGTCGCACCAGGCCTGGAAATAGCGCTCGCCGGTCTCGCCGCCGAGCCAGCGGATGGCGTCATAGGGTGCGTGGAAGGCATGGCCCGCGGCAACGCGCGGATGGTGGTGCAGGATCATGAAATAAAAATCCCGCCAGATCAGTTCCGATAGCCAGGTAGCGGCGCCCGCGCTTTCCGCGCCGCCGCGCAGCGTGGCAGCGTGGGCGGCGCGGGCCAGCGTCCGGATCGACAGGGTGCCAAAGCGCAGGTGGACCGACAGGTAGCTCGGGCCGCGCAGGGCGGGGAAGTCGCGCCGGCGCGCGTAGTCGCCCATGCGGCCGCAGAACTCGTCGAATAGCGCGTGGGCGCCGGCGCTGCCGGCGGGCATGGCGATCTCGGCGAGGTTGGAGGGAGCGAATCCCAGTGACGCCAGTGCAGGCAGCGGCCGCGCATACGGCCGGGGTACGGGAGCCAGCGTTTTCAGATATGGCTCGACCGGATAGGGCTTGAGGTCGAACGGCAGCAGCGCCTTGAGCCAGGCGTTCTTATAGGGCGTGAATACCGAGAACGGCTTGCCCTGGCCGGTCAGGATCTCATCCCGCTCGAAGATCACCTGGTCCTTGAAGGTGAAGAAGGCGCAGGACTGGTCCGCGAGCGTTTGCCGCACCTCGGCATCGCGGGCCTGCGCGGCGGGTTCGTAGTCGTGGTTGGCGAACACGGCTTCGGCGCCCAGTTCGGCCGCCAGCGCGGGAACGGCCTTGCGCGCGTGGTCGTGCAGCACGATCAGGCCGCCGCCAGCGGCGCGCAGGGCGGCATCGAGGGGTGCCAGCGAGGCGAGGATGAATGCCACCCGGCGGTCGGCGGCCAGGCCGCGTGCCAGCAGCGGATCCAGGATCTCGCGGTCGAATACGAACACGCACCATACCTGGCGGCAGTGCTTGAGGGCATAATGCAGCGCCGCGTGATCGTCGGCGCGCAGGTCGCGCCGGAACCAGGCCAGCCCGCGCGCGAACCGCCGGTCGATCCGGTAGGGCTGGCGCATATCGGCGGTGGGCGAGGGCAAGATCGGACGCTCCGGAAACGGGTGGAAGAAGCCTGTTACCCTACCATACCGGCAGGGGTGCGCCGCACCGCGGACAGCCCCCCGGCAAACCGGGCAGAGGCGCCGTTCCGGCGGCGCCGCACCAGTAATCCAGAATTCAGATATCAAGAAGCAAGCCATGGCCATGACACTCGACCGCATCCTTCAATCCCAGGGCTTCGGGACCCGCCGCTATTGCGGCGACCTGATCGGCGCCGGCCTGGTGGAGGTCGACGGCGTCCTGTGCGAGGATCCGGCCGCAAAGTTCGAAGTCGACGGACTGCGCCTGACCGTGGACGGCGAGGAGTGGATCGGCCACACCAAGGCCTATCTGCTGCTGAACAAGCCGGTGGGCTACGAATGCTCGCAACGGCCGCGCCACCATCCCAGCGTGTATAACCTGCTGCCGGTGCCGTTGCGCCAGCGCGAGGTGCAGGCGGTGGGGCGGCTGGACCAGGACACCACCGGCCTGCTGCTGCTGTCGGACGACGGCCAGTTCATCCATGCCCAGACTTCGCCCAAGAAGAAGGTACCCAAGGTCTACGAAGTGACAACAGCCGAGCCGGTCACCCAGGCGCAGGTCGATGCCCTGCTGGCGGGCGTGAAGCTGGACGACGAACCCGTGTCGATCGCTGCCGCCGCCTGCGAGGCCACCAGCGAGCGCAGCCTGCGCCTCAGCCTGACCGAAGGCAAATACCATCAGGTCAAGCGGATGGTGGCCGCGGCCGGCAACCATGTGGAAGCCCTGCACCGCAGCGCCATCGGCGGGCTCGTGCTGGAGCCGACGCTGGCGCTGGGCGAGTGGCGCTGGCTCACGCAGGAAGACCTGGCCGCGCTCACGCGCAAGGAGTAGGGAACAGGGCCGGCAGGAAAGCGCACCGGGAAGCGTCGGGATGCTGCAATGCGGCATCCGCGAATCTTTTCCGGAAGGATGGCAACGATTTGATAAAATGCAGGGATGGCGACGCTGGAAGCCCCAATCAATCTCACCAATCAGTTCCTGATTGCCATGCCCGGCATGGCAGACCCGACTTTTTCGGGTTCCGTCGTCTACTTGTGCGAGCACAATGACCGCGGCGCGCTGGGCCTGGTGATCAATCGGCCTATCGATATCGATATGGCCACCTTGTTCGACAAGATCGACCTCAAGCTGGAGATCCAGCCGGTGGCGCAGCAGCCCGTCTACTTCGGCGGGCCGGTGCAGACCGAGCGGGGCTTCGTGCTGCACGATCCGGTCGGCATCTACGTCTCGTCCCTGGCCGTGCCGGGCGGACTGGAGATGACCACCTCAAAGGACGTGCTGGAGGCCGTGGCCAACGGCAGCGGCCCGCACCGCTTCCTGCTCACGCTCGGCTATGCCGGCTGGGGCGCGGGGCAGCTCGAGGAAGAACTCAGCCGCAACGGCTGGCTGACTGTCCAGGCCGATCCCGAAATCATCTTCAGCGTGCCGCCCGAGGAACGCTTTGCCGCCGCCATCCGCCTGCTGGGCATCGATTTCACCATGCTCTCGGGCGAGGCCGGGCATGCCTGAGGCGGGGGCGGCGCCAGCGCCGCGCCCGCTGCCCACCGACGGCACCGTCCTGGCATTCGATTACGGCGAAAAAAAGATCGGCGTCGCGCTTGGCAACTTTGTCACGCGCGAGGCCCGTGCGCTTGTCATCATCCCCAACATCACCGTGGAAGGCCGCTTCGAGGCCGTGACCGCGCTCGTCAAGGAATGGGCGCCGGTGCAACTGGTGGTGGGCATGCCGGTCAACCCGGACGGCACCGAGCAGCCATCGATGCGGCTCGCGCGCCGCTTTGGCAATCAGCTGCACGGCCGCTTCGGGCTGCCGGTGGAGTGGGTGGACGAGCGCTACACGTCGATCGCCGCCGAGATGGCCGGCGCCCGCAAGGGCGCGCTCGACGCCGAAGCCGCCAGCATCATCCTGCAACAGTACTTCGACCAGCATCCGCTATGACCCAGACTTCCTCTCCCGACGCCGAGGCGCTCTACCATGCGCTGCGTGACCAGGTGCAGGCCGCGCTGCCCGCCGCCGAACGCGCGCAATGGTCGGTAGCCGGCATCTACTCCGGCGGCGCCTGGATTGCCGAGCGGCTCGCCGCGGACCTGCAACTGGCGGCCCACGGCGTCATTAACGTCGCCTTCCACCGCGACGACTATGCCAAGAAGGGCCTGCATAGCCAGGCCCAGCCGACCACGCTGCCCTTCGACGTGCAGGACCGCAAGATCCTGCTGATCGACGATGTGCTGGCCACCGGCCGCACCATCCGCGCCGCCGTCAACGAATTGTTCGACTATGGCCGCCCCGCGCGCGTGGCGCTGGCGGTACTGGTCGATCGCGGCGGGCGCGAGCTGCCGGCGGCCGCCGATTTCGTCGCCGCGCACGTCGACCTGCCGCCCGGGACCACGCTGGTCCTGTCGCACGAGGGTACCGGCGCGGACATGCGCTTTGCCTTTGCCAACGAGGCCACCGGCAACTAAGCCTGCCCAGCCAGACACGCGCCCGGCGCCCCGGTAACGGGGCGCCAGAAACACACGCTCCAGACCAGTCAATCGCCACCGCCCGGCCCTTTCTACCTGCCATGATCAAGACGTTCCGCAACCCGCAACTGACCAAGAACGGCGAGCTCAAGCATTTGCTTTCGATCGAGGGCTTGTCGCGCGAGATGGTCGCGCACATCCTCGACACTGCCAGCCAGTTCGTCTCGCTGTCCGACTCGGACCGCGATGTGAAGAAGGTGCCGCTGTTGCGCGGCAAAAGCGTGTTCAACCTGTTCTTCGAGAACTCCACACGCACCCGCACCACCTTCGAGATCGCCGCCAAGCGGCTATCGGCGGACGTGCTGAACCTGAACATCAACGCCTCGTCCACCAGCAAGGGCGAATCGCTGCTCGACACCATCAACAACCTGTCGGCGATGTCGGCCGACATGTTCGTGGTGCGCCACGCCAGTTCCGGCGCACCCTACCTGATCGCCGAGCATGTCGCGCCGCATGTGCATGTCATCAACGCCGGCGACGGCCGTCACGCGCACCCCACGCAGGGGCTGCTCGACATGTACACCATCCGCCATTACAAGAAGGACTTCACCAACCTGACGGTCGCGATCGTGGGAGACATCCTGCACTCCCGCGTGGCGCGCTCCGACATCCATGCGCTGACCACGCTGGGCGTGCCTGAAGTGCGCGCCATCGGCCCGCGCACGCTGCTGCCCTCGGGGCTGGAGCAGATGGGTGTGCGCGTCTTCCACAATATGGAAGAGGGGCTCAAGGGCGTGGACGTGGTGATCATGCTGCGCCTGCAGAACGAGCGCATGAGCGGGGCGCTGCTGCCGTCGGCGCAGGAGTACTTCAAGGCCTACGGCCTGACGCCGGAGCGCCTGGCGCGGGCGAAGCCCGACGCCATCGTGATGCACCCGGGCCCGATGAACCGCGGCGTGGAGATCGACTCCGCCGTGGCGGACGGCCCGCAATCCGTGATTCTCAACCAGGTGACCTTCGGCATTGCGGTACGCATGGCCGTGATGGGCATCGTGGCCGGAAACCACGACTGATAGCGAGCGCCCGGCCGACAAGGTCCAGGCAAGCCAGAACAACCGAATACAAGCCAAGCAAGCGACACGATATGAAGATCCACATCAAGGGCGGCCGCCTGATCGACCCGGCCGCGAACGTCGATGCGCAGCAAGACCTTTACATCGCCGCCGGCAAGGTCGTCGGCGTGGGCAGCGCGCCGGCGGATTTCCATGCCAACAAGACCATCGACGCGACCGGGCTGATCGTCTGCCCCGGCCTGGTCGACCTCTCCGCGCGCCTGCGCGAGCCCGGCTATGAATACAAGGCCACGCTGGAATCCGAAGTGGCGGCAGCCACCGCCGGCGGCGTGACCAGCCTGGTCTGCCCGCCCGATACCGACCCCGTGCTCGACGAGCCCGGCCTGGTCGAAATGCTCAAGTACCGCGCCCGCACGCTCAACCAGACCCACGTCTACCCGCTGGGCGCGCTGACGCTGGGCCTGAAGGGCGAGACGCTGACCGAGATGTCGCAACTGACCGAGGCCGGCTGCATCGGCTTCTCGCAGGCCGAGGCGCCGATCCGGAATACCCAGGTGCTGCTGCGCGCGCTGCAGTACGCGCAGACCTTCGGCTTCTCGGTATGGCTGCGCCCGGAAGATCCCTACCTCGGGGGCGGCGTGGCCGCCAGCGGCGCGGTGGCATCGCGCCTGGGCCTGTCCGGCATGTCGGTGATTGCCGAGACAGTGCGCCTGCACACCATCTTCGAGCTGATGCGCAGCAGTGGCGCGCGCGTGCACCTGTGCCGGCTGTCCTCGGCCGCCGGCATCGAACTGGTGCGCCAGGCCAAGCGCGAAGGCCTCGCGGTGAGTTGCGACGTCAACATCCATCACGTGTCGCTGACCGACATGGATATCGGCTACTTCAACTCGCAGATGCGCTTCTCGCCGCCGCTGCGCAGCGCGCGTGATCGCGACGCCATCGTGGCAGGTCTTGCCGACGGCACCATCGACGCCCTGTGCTCGGACCACACCCCGGTGGACGACGATGAAAAACTGCTGCCCTTCGCCGAGGCCTCCCCCGGCGCCACCGGGCTGGAGCTGCTGCTGCCACTGACGCTGCGCTGGGCCGAGGAGCACAAGGTCCCGCTGTCCAAGGCGCTGGCCCGCATCACCGCCGAACCGGCCCGCGTGCTGGGCCTGGCGGCCGGCACGCTGAGCGCGGGCAGCGCTGCCGATATCTGCATCTTCCATCCCGAGCAGGAGTGGAAGGTCGAGCGGCGCGCTCTCAAGAGCCAGGGCAAGAATTCGCCGTGGCTGGGCTACGAGATGCGCGGCCGCGTGCGTGCCACGCTGGTCGGCGGCCACGTCGTCTACGAACTGCACTGAGCGTCATGCCGGGCCGAGTGGACACGGGCAAGACGATTCACGCAGGCCCGCCGGCGGGGATTGCATGATCTGGCTACGGAAAACCGCTTTGATCCTGCACCTGCTGCGCGGCCTGGTCACCTGCGCCGTGCTGTTCCCGTGGCTGGGTGTCGAGTCGCGCCAGTGGCATATCCGGCGCTGGTCGCGCCGGCTGCTGGGGATCTGCGGGATCACGGTCGAGGTGCAGGGGCTGCAGCCTGGGCAGGCGCCGCCGCATGGCGCCATGGTGGTTTGCAACCACATTTCGTGGCTGGACATCTACGTCATCAACAGCTGGCAGCCCGTGCGCTTCGTGGCCAAATCGGAGATCCGCGACTGGCCCGTGATCGGCTGGCTGTGCGCGCAGACCGGCACCATCTTTATCGAACGTGCGCGCAAGCGCGATGCGCACCGCGTACTGCATGCGATTACCGACGTGATGCTGCAGGGCGACCTGGTTTGCGTGTTTCCCGAGGGGACGACCACGGATGGCGCCAGCGTGCTGCCCTTCCACGCCAACCTGATGCAGGCGCCGATCTCGGGTGGGCTGCCCGTGCAGCCGGTCGGGTTGGCCTACCTGGATGCCGCGACCGGCCAGCCGACCACCGCACCGGCATATATCGGCGACCTGACCCTGCTGCAGACACTTGACGCCATCTTGCGGGCGCCGCCGATCATCGCCAGGCTGTGCTTCGCGCCAGCCCTGACCGCCACCAGCGCCAGCCGGCGCGAGCTGGCCGAGGCCGCCCGGGAAGTGGTAACCCACCTGAGTCAGGGTGCGCAACAACATGCCGCCGAGCTGGCGGGGCAGGTCAATGGCGGCGCTGGCAACAAACGTGCCTTCGGTGAAGTGGGTGAGGGGGCGGGTTCACCCGAGCCGGCTGCCACGCCGTAAGCCAGCCCGTGCGCGGCCGCTGGCTCAGGCGAGCGGATCGCAGTATTGCGGGCAGTCCACCTGGATCAGCGAGCGCTGCGCCGGATCCGTCGCCAGCCGCGCCGCCGTGAGCTTGCCGCCCCAGACGCAGCCCGTGTCCAGCGCCATGAGGTTGGGGCGCATCACCAGCCCAAGCGTGGACCAGTGTCCGCAAACCACGGTGGTGTCTTCGGTCAGGCGGCCGGGGACGTCGAACCAGGGCATATGGCCCGTGGGCGTGCCGCCGGGACCTTCCTTGCTCTTCAGGTCCATCACCCCTTCCGCGCTGCAGAAGCGCAGGCGGGTGAGGGCATTGACCACGACGCGGTGACGTTCGATGCCGCGCAGGCCTGCATCCCATCGAACTGCCGCGTTCCCGAAGATGTCGGCCAGGAAAGCCTTCCAGTTGGGACCGCGCAGCGCTTGCTCCACTTCGGACGCCAGCTCCATGGTCTGCTCGGCCGTCCACTGCGGCAGTACGCCGGCGTGCACAAGCAGGAAACCGTTTTCACGGATGGCCAATGGGCGGTGCCTTAGCCATGTGAGCAATTCATCGCAATCCGGGGCTTCAAGAATGTCGTCCAGGGTGTCGCTGCGGCCGCGCTTGCGTACACCGGCGGCCACGGCCAGCAGGTGGATATCATGATTGCCGAGCACGGATTCGGCGCGCTCGCCAAGCTGACGGACCAGGCGCAGCGTGCGCGCCGAGGCCGGGCCGCGGTTGACCAGGTCGCCTACGAAGCGGAGCTGGCTGTCGGCCGGCAAGCGCTGAAAAAGGAGTTCGTCAAGCGAACCCGCGCAACCCTGGAGGTCGCCTACAGCAAAATGATGCGTATTGTTCACAAAAATAAATTGCCTGAATGATCACACATGTAAACTGATCCGAATTGGCAACATTGTGCGGAAATTTTCGATGGGACGTTACAACAGGCTACAAAAAGATGCCTGTTCCGGGTAAGGCCCTGCCCCCGGTCGGATAGAATACCGCCACTTCTGCAGGTACTTAAGATCCCGCCGTCCCCACAATGGACCAAGGCGGGCGCTCGGCATTGGTCGGGTCCTCGAAATATATCGATAGGCAGGGAGCACAACTTTTGTCTCATATTCTTGTTACGGGCGGTGCGGGGTTCATCGGTGCCAACTTTGTTCTGAACTGGTTCGGCACCGGGGCTACCGACGGCATTGTCAATGTCGACAAGCTCACCTACGCAGGCAACCGCAAGACGCTTGCCTCGCTGGATGGCGACGCTCGCCATGTCTTCTCGCAGACGGATATCTGCGACCGCGCCGCGCTCGACCAGTTGCTGACGACCTACAAGCCCCGTGCCGTGGTGCATTTTGCCGCCGAGAGCCATGTCGACCGCTCCATCTATGGTCCCGGCGAGTTCATCCAGACCAATATTGTCGGCACCTTCACCCTGCTCGAAGCCGTGCGCGCCTACTGGAGCGCGCTCGATGACGAAGCCAGGGCATCCTTCCGCTTCCTGCACGTCTCCACCGACGAGGTCTTCGGTTCCCTCGAAGCCGGCGATCCGCAATTCTCCGAGACCACGGCCTACGCGCCCAACAGCCCCTATTCGGCATCGAAGGCTGCATCCGACCATCTGGTACGGGCCTACCACCACACGTATGGCTTGCCGGTTCTCACCACGAACTGCTCCAACAACTACGGGCCCTATCATTTCCCCGAAAAGTTGATCCCGTTGATCATCGCCAATGCGCTCGGCGGCAAGCCCTTGCCGGTTTATGGCGATGGCCTGAACGTGCGCGACTGGCTGTATGTGGGCGACCACTGCGCTGCCATCCGCGAAGTGCTGGCGCGAGGCCGCTTGGGCGAGACGTACAACGTGGGCGGCTGGAACGAGAAGACCAATCTCGACGTGGTCCACACCCTTTGCGACCTGCTCGACGAACTGCGCCCGAAGGCGGCCGGTTCCTACCGGGATCAGATCACCTTCGTCAAGGACCGTCCGGGCCATGATCGGCGCTATGCCATCGATGCGCGCAAACTGGAGCGCGAACTCGGCTGGAAGCCGGCCGAGACATTCGAGACCGGCATGCGCAAGACCGTACAGTGGTATCTGGACAATCAGGGCTGGGTGCAAGATGTGATGTCCGGTGAATACCGGAACTGGGTGGCAAAACAATATGCCGCATAAGGCGCAAAATATTCCTACCCTTCTTGTAACAGGAAGCAACGGCCAGGTCGGATTCGAACTCCGCCGGAGCCTTGCGCCGCTTGGCAATGTGATCGCACTGGATCGTGCCGCTTGCGATTTCTCGCGTCCGGACACGCTACGCCAGCTGATTCGGCAGTACCGGCCCGATGTGATCGTCAATCCTGCCGCCTATACCGCGGTGGACAAGGCCGAGACGGACGCCGACGCCGCGTTTGCTGTCAATGGCGCCGCGGCCGGCGTGCTGGCCGAGGAGGCAAAGGCGCTTGGCAGCTTGCTGGTGCACTATTCGACCGACTATGTGTTCGATGGCCGCAAGGCGGGCCCCTATGTCGAGCTGGATGCGGTTGACCCGCAATCCATCTACGGCAAGAGCAAGCTGGCCGGCGAGCAGGCTATCGCGGCGTCCGGTGCCACTGCGCTGGTGCTCCGCACCTGCTGGGTGGCGGGCGCCCATGGCGGCAACTTCGCCAAGACCATGCTCAAGCTGGGCCGCGAGCGCGATAGCCTGCGTGTGATTGCCGACCAGTTCGGCGCGCCGACCACGGCAGCGCTGATTGCCGACGTGACCGCGCAGATCATTGCCCGCCACTGGCTGGCGGGCGATCGCGCCGCCTTCCCGGCCGGCATCTATCACCTGGCGGCCGGCGGCGAGACCACCTGGCACGCCTATGCTACTGAAGTGTTGCGCTATGCGGCATCCAAGGGCGTAGCATTAAAGGCGGATCCCGAGAGCATTGTGCCGATTCCGGCTAGTGAGTATCCACTACCAGCTCCTCGGCCCGCCAATTCGCGTCTTGACACGAGCAAGCTGCGCGAGACCTTCGACATCCATCTTCCGGATTGGCAGCAGGGAATACATTTCCTGCTCGACCAGATCCTTTCCTGATCTCAGCACCATGCGCAAAGGCATCATCCTGGCCGGGGGTTCCGGCACGCGGCTTTATCCGATCACACGCTCGGTCTCCAAGCAATTGCTGCCGGTGTACGACAAGCCGATGATCTACTATCCCTTGTCCACGCTCATGCTGGCAGGGATTCGTGACATCCTTGTGATCTCCACGCCGGAAGATACGCCACGCTTCGCCGACATGCTCGGCGACGGCAGCAAATGGGGCATCAACCTCCAGTACGCGGTCCAGCCGTCGCCGGACGGCCTGGCGCAGGCCTTTATCATCGGCCGCGACTTTATCGGCAACGATCCCTCCACGCTGATCCTGGGCGATAACATCTTCCATGGCCACGACCTGGTGGGCCAGCTTGGCCGGGCCGGCGGCCAGGACGCGGGCGCCACGGTGTTCGCTTATCACGTGCACGATCCGGAGCGGTACGGCGTAGTCGAATTCGACGACAACTTCCGTGCGCTATCGCTCGAAGAAAAGCCGCTGAAGCCACGTTCAAATTATGCCGTTACCGGGCTTTACTTTTATGATCGGCAGGTCTGCGACATCGCGGCCGATATCAAGCCGTCAGCCCGGGGTGAGCTCGAGATCACTGACGTCAACAAGCGCTATCTCGAGATGGCGCAGCTCGACGTGGAGATCATGGGGCGCGGCTATGCGTGGCTCGATACCGGCACGCATGACTCGCTGCTGGAAGCGGCCAGTTTTATCGCCACGCTGCAAAACCGGCAGGGCCTGATGGTCGCTTGTCCGGAAGAAATCGCGTATCGCAGCAAATGGATCGATGCCGAGCAGGTGGCGGCGCTGGCCAAGCCGCTGTCCAAAAACGCTTATGGACAGTACCTGCAGCGCATTGTCTCGGAAGCGATCAAGTAAGCAAGACCATGAACCTGACAGTCATCCCTACAGATATCCCTGAGGTGCTCGTCCTCGAACCCAAAGTGTTCGGCGACGATCGAGGATTCTTTTTTGAAAGTTTCAATGCCAAGGCGTTTGAAGCGGCGACCGGGCTCAAGCGCGAGTTCGTCCAGGACAATCACTCGCGCTCCGCGCGCAATGTGCTGCGTGGGCTGCATTATCAGATCCAGCATCCGCAGGGCAAGCTGGTGCGGGTGACGTCGGGCGAAGTGTTTGATGTGGTGGTTGACCTTCGACGCGGCTCGACTACGTTCGGCAAGTGGGTTGGTGTATCGCTTTCCGCTGAGAACAAGCGTCAGCTGTGGGTGCCGGAAGGGTTTGCCCACGGTTTCATGGTGACTTCAGAATCCGCGGAGTTTCTCTACAAGACCACCGACTACTGGTATCCGGAACACGAGCGCAGTCTGGCTTGGAACGATCCTGCCCTAAGGATCGACTGGCCGCTCGACGGTGAGCCCGTGCTCGCCGCAAAGGATGCCGCCGGGAAGTCGCTGGCAGATGCCGAGGTATTTGCATGAGCAGAATGCGAAGCGGCGACGTTCGTCGCCAGGCCCAGGCCGGTAGCAAGCAAGGATTCATGGCATGAAGGAAAAGCCAAGTATGCACCCGCTGGTTGTGGTGCAGTCCCTCCTTGCAAACCGCAGTATCATCACCCAGTTCGTAAAACGCGAAGTCGCAGGGCGCTACAAGGGCTCGTTCCTGGGCCTGCTGTGGACCTTTATCAATCCGCTGTTGATGCTGCTGATCTACACCTTCGTCTTCGGCGTGGTGTTCAAGTCGCGCTGGCGCCCTACGTCAACCGATCACCTGGAATTCGCCGTGGTCATGTTTGCCGGCGTGCTGGTCCATGGCCTGATCGCGGAATGCCTGCAGCGCGCGCCTACCCTAGTGGTGAGCAATCCCAATTTCGTCAAGAAGGTGGTGTTTCCGCTCGAGACGCTGCCTTGGATTGCTATTGGATCGGCGCTGTTCCATACGCTAGTGGCATCCGTGATCTTGATGGGGGCTATCTTCATCTGGCAGGGGCATGTGCCTCTTACGGTGGTTTTTGTGCCGGTCATCCTGCTCCCTTTCGTGATCCTGATCTCCGGCCTAGTGTGGCTGCTGGCTTCGCTGGGCGTGTACCTGCGCGACCTGGGGCAAATGATGGGGATCGTTACCTCGCTGCTGATGTTCATGGCGCCGGTGTTTTATCCGCTGCAATCCGTGCCGGAACGCCTGCGGCCATTTCTCTACCTGAATCCCGTCACCTTTATTGTCGAGCAAGTCCGAAACGCGGCAATCTGGGGGACAAATATCGACTGGCTCGGCTGGCTACTTTACCTAGCGGTCGGTTATTGCGTGGCATGGGCCGGGCTGGTGTGGTTCCAGAAGACACGCAAGGGGTTCTCCGATGTCCTCTAATCCCGTGATTCGCGTCGGCAACCTTGGTAAGCGTTATGAAATCTACGCGCAGCCCAAGGATCGCCTCAAGCAGATGGTGATGCCGCGCCTCAAGCGCCTAGTCGGCATGCACCCGCCGGAATACTTCCGTGAGTTCTGGGCGCTACGCGACGTGAGCTTCGATGTACAGCAGGGCGAAACCGTTGCCATCATCGGCCAGAACGGCTCGGGCAAGTCGACCCTGCTGCAGCTCGTATGCGGCACGCTCTTCCCCACCATGGGCGATGTCAGCGTCAACGGCCGGATAGCGGCGCTGCTCGAACTGGGTGCCGGCTTCAACCCGGAGTTCACCGGAGAGGAAAACGTTTACCTGAGCGGTCTCCTATACGGGATCGAAGAAGGCGAATTGGCCAAGCGTTTTGACTCCATCGTTGCCTTCGCCGAGATAGGCGACTTCATCAGCCAGCCAGTGAAGACCTATTCCAGCGGCATGTACGTGCGTTTGGCATTTGCGATTGCCGCGCACGTCGATGCCGACGTGCTGGTGGTGGACGAAGCGCTTTCGGTGGGCGATGTGCGCTTCACCCAGAAGTGCATGCGTTTCCTGCGCGAGTTCCAGAAGACCGGCACGCTGCTGTTCGTCAGCCACGATGTCGGCGCGGTGACTAGCCTTTGTTCGCGGGCAATCTGGCTGGACCACGGCGTGCTGAAGATGGATGGCAACGCCAAGGAGACGGTCGAGGCTTATCTGGCGGCGCAGCATGCGTTGGATCGTGGCGAGCGTGGTGAAGTGGTGAAGCTTGCGTCTTCCAAAACCGGGGCGAATGCAAAAAAGGCGCCGAAGGACGTGGTGGACCAGCGCTGGGAGGCATTGCGGGCGCAGGGCGGAGGAAACCGTATTGAAGTGTTCGAGTTCGCGCCAGACTCATCGGAAAGTGAATTTGGTGCCCGAGGGGCGACGATAGAGCACGTGTCGCTTGTCAACGAGACGGGCGAGCAGTTATTGATGGTTCATGGCGGCGAGACTGTTGAGCTACGGATATCAGCTGTTGCGCACCAGGCCCTGGACGGATTGATTTTCGGGTTCTATTTGAAGGATCGCCTTGGGCAGCGCTTGTTTGGAGACAATACTTTCATGACGTACTCGGAAAGTCCCATTTCCGCTGGGCAAGGGAAGTCCTACACGGCCGGATTTCGTTTCAGGTTACCGCTTTTGCCTGTAGGTGCATATTCGTTCGATGTGGCGATTGCCACTGGCGATCAGCAGGATCACACGCAGCAGCATTGGATACATGACGCGCTTGCGATACGCGCTGCCGAGAGCACCGTCAGTCACGGCTTGGTCGGTATTCCAATGCTTGATATCGCAATTACCCAGGAAGGATAGACAGTGCTTGATTTCACTGGCGAACGCTTTATCCCATCAGAAGGCGGTGTGATTCGATACGAACACATGCATCGCTACGGCTGGTCTCTACAGATTGTTGCCGGGCGGGATGTACTCGACATTGCTTGCGGCGAAGGCTACGGCTCTGCCCTGATGGCTTCCAGGGCGCGCAGCATTCTTGGCGTTGATATTTCTAAGGACGCGGTGGCACATGCACGCGCCCGCTATGGCGCGCAGCCTAACCTCAGGTTTGAGGTCGGCAGCGTCACGGCCATTCCATTGGGCGATGCAAGCGTGGATGTGGTCATTTCCTTTGAGACCATCGAGCATCTAGCCGAACAAGCCGAGATGATCGCGGAGATTCGCCGCGTCTTGCGACCCGATGGCCTGCTTGTGATCTCCTCTCCGAACAAGAAGGTCTATTCAGATGATCGCGGGTATGTCAACACGTATCACGTGAAGGAGCTCTATTTCGACGAGTTTGATGCACTGCTGCGTCAGCGTTTCCCCTATGTAGAGTATTTGGGGCAGAGACTCGCGACAAGCTCCCTGATGGTGCCCTTAACCGGTAGTGAACCCGCGTATCAAGCGTTGACCATGGCTGGGGAGCGGATATCCACCTCGACGGTCGAAGCCGACAGGATCATGTATTTTGTAGCTGTCTGCTCAGCCAACGCGCTGCCCGAATTGAGCGGGAAGGCTTCTATCTATTTTGAGGACGGTATTGATCTTCACGAGCAAGAAGAGGCGATGCGGCGTTGGGCATCCAGCCTAGATAAAGAAGAGAAGGTCCTGCGGGAGCGACTGGGTCAGCTTCAGAAGGAGTTCGACGAAAGAAGCGAATGGGCGCTCGCTTTGGATCGAGAAGTGATTACTTTGCGGGACGAGTTGGGCAGTCTCGCTGCGACAAAGGATGGCGCAGGAGCGATCCAGGCAGCCGAGACTGCCAAAGACCTCCAGCAGCAGATAAGCGTTCTTGATGCGAAACGTGAAGATCTGGAATTGCAATGCGCCGAGGCTGACCGGCGGAGTGCAGAGGCGCAGGGCGAGTTGGGACTGGCCGAGCAAAAATACTCGGCTGCCCAGCAGCAGGCAACGGAACTCCGGTACCAAGTCGAACATCTTCAGCAGGAGTTGAAACACGCCTTGCAAGAGGGCCAAACCCTTGGCGGGGGCGCGCCTATATCTCTTGATCAGGCGCAAACCGGCGCAGTCGCGCCTGCAACGGAGGCTGCGGAGGTGGCCAATCGTCTGGCGGCCATTGCGGACGACTGTAAGCGTATCGGCCTTGAGCGCGATACAGCGAATCAACGAGTGCAGGAACTGCTGGATTCGACCTCATGGAAGGTGACTGCCCCTATGCGGGTGTCAAAGCGATTGTTGCGCGGTGAAATCGAGCCGCTTATGGTGCCGTTGCGCAAGCACGTTGTGCGCGCGGGTCGCACACTCTATCGGTGTGCCCCGTTGCCCAAGCGCTGGAAAGACAGGCTGGTCAACGCGGCGTACAGACTGGGCGGCCCCTTGTTCGAGGGTGTGGTCCACTACGAGATCTGGCGTCGACATCAAGAGGGGATGACGCTCGTGCCCCGTGGCCTGGGGCCTGTGGCGCCCGAGGATGTTGCCGACGTCCTGGCCTCTACACGTTTTGACCCGGTCGACGATCCAGTTGTGTCGATCATTATTCCGACCTACGGCAATATCAGCCACACCCTCTCGTGCCTCCGGTCTATTCAAGCCTGTTTGCCAAAGGCAACGATCGAGGTTCTGGTCGCTGAGGATGTGTCCGGCGACAAGGAGATCCTGCGGCTGAAGGATATCCCGGGACTCAGGTTCTACGTAAATGAAGTTAACCTTGGTTTCGTTCGCTCGTGCAACCATGCGGCGAATCAGGCACGGGGAAAGTATGTCTACTTTCTGAATAACGATACCGAGGTCATGCCTGGGTGGCTTGACTCAATGTTGGCCGTGTTTGAGCGCGAGCCGGATTGTGGCATGGTGGGCTCAAAGCTCGTCTACCCTGATGGCCGACTTCAAGAGGCGGGTGGCATCTTGTGGCGCGATGGGTCTGCGTGGAATTTTGGCCGACTGGATGATCCACAACGCAGTGTTTATAACTATCTAAAGGACGCTGACTATTGCTCTGGAGCATCCTTGCTCATCCCGACGGATCTCTTCAGGGAACTCCGAGGTTTTGACGAGTTGTATGTGCCAGCCTATTGCGAAGATGCGGATCTCGCCTTCCGCGTGCGTGCAAGGGGCTTGCGTGTGCGCTACCAGCCAGAGTCTGTCGTTATTCACTACGAAGGCATATCGCATGGCACGGATGTTTCGACGGGCATCAAAGCGTATCAAGTAAGCAACCAGAAGAAGTTCCTGGAGCGTTGGCACACCAAGCTTCAATGCGAGCATTTCCCGAATGGCGAGGGCGTTTTCCTCGCGCATGATCGTTCGACTTTGCGCAAAACGGTATTGGTGATCGATCACTATGTGCCGCAACCGGATCGCGACGCGGGATCGCGCACGATGTGGCAGTTCATGCAACTCTTCCAGAGGCAAGGCATGAACGTTAAGTTTTGGCCCCAGAACCTCTGGTATGACCCCGAGTATGCGGCGCGCCTTGAGCAAGCTGGAGTGGAGATTTTCCATGGGCCGGAATACTCAGATCAGTTTGAACAGTGGATTGAGCGCAATGGTGACTATATTGACTACGTGCTGCTGAGCCGGCCGCATGTATCGATCCACTTTATCGATAGTCTCCGTCGTTTTTCGAAGGCGACGATTCTCTACTATGGGCATGATGTTCATCATCTCCGACTGCAGGACCAGCTCAAGCTTGAGCGGAGTTCGTCCATCGAAAGCGAGTTGGCCAGCGTGCAGCGCTGGGAGCATAAGCTTTGGAGCCTAGTGGATACCATCTACTATCCAGCGGACGGTGAAACTGCGTATGTGCGCGAGTGGCTGTCCGAGCATCATGGTAAGGCAAAGGCACTGACGATTCCCGTCTATGCATTCGATAGTTTTCCGGATATGCCATGGGGTAATTTGGCTTCTCGAAAGGATCTGGTTTTTGTCGCGGGTTTTGCACATGCGCCAAATGGCGACGCCGCCGAATGGTTCGTTCGTGATGTTCTGCCTAAGATCCAGGCGGCTGTTTCTGATATCCATCTATTCATGGTTGGATCGAATCCGAGTGAAAAGGTGAGAGCACTTGCAGGCCCCTCTGTCACCGTAACCGGCTTCGTTTCCGACGAGGTTCTCGCTGATTTCTACCGCCGCAGCCGAGTTTCCGTAGCGCCCTTGCGTTTTGGGGGCGGGATGAAGGGCAAAGTGGTGGAGGCGATGCGGTTTGGGTTGCCGTGCGTTACCTCCGCTGCGGGTGCCCAAGGTCTGGCGGATGCGGAAGCGTTCCTTGCTGTCGCTGATGATCCCACCTTGTTTGCGGAGCATGTGGTCCGTCTCCTAACTGACGACACTGCCTGGTTGAACGCTTCGAAGCAGTCTCAGCGTTTTGCCAAGGATCGTTTTTCGGAGGATGCCCTGTGGAGGATTGTGGCGCAGGATGTCGACCCGGCCCCTTATTCAAACGTCGAGGCACGTCAGCCGCAGCACGCTGGCGGCCAAATAGTGAAGGCATGAAGCTATGAAGATTCTGATCCTTGGTGCAACAGGTTTTGTCGGTAGTTATCTGATGGAGCGCGGGCGTGCGGCTGGCCATGAGGTAACGGGCACACACTACCACGCTACGATCGATACGCGTGACTGGTCTGGTTTTGCGGACCATCTCATGCGCTGCGACATTCGTTACCGGGAGCAGGTAGATGCGGCGATAGCGAAATCCAGACCGGATGTCGTGTATCTACTTTCGGCGCAGAGCTACCCCGCCTTATCGTGGTCGGCGCCAGCAGAAACGCTCGAAACCAATGTTGTTGGCACAGCCAACGTATTCGAGTCTATCAAGGCGGCAGGCATCGATCCCGTCGTCGTCGTTGCCTGTTCCAGCGCACAGTATGGCGAGGTCGAAGCCGATGCCATTCCTGTGAAGGAAACGCATCCAATGCGCCCCATGCATCCCTATGGGGTCAGCAAGGTAGCGACCGAAATGCTCGCCTTGCAATATTGGGCGAACAACGGCATTCGTAGCGTCTGCGCACGTATTTTCAATACGACCGGCCCGAGAAAAACCGGGGACGTCTGTGCTGATTTCACCTATCGGGCGGCTCGTATTGAGGCTGGCCAGATACCGGCCGTGCTTCGAGTGGGAAATCTGGAGACGCATCGCGCCATTACCGACGTTCGGGATCTTGCTCGTGCACTTGAATTGTTGGCGGAGCGAGGTGCGCCAGGCGGTGTCTATAACGTGAGCGGCTCGCGAACCTATCAGATACGGGAAATTGTCGATCTAATCGCGGCGGCATCCACCATCAAATTCTCGCTAGAGACAGATCAATCATTGCTTCGACCCAGCGACGAAAAAGTCATATTCGGCGATTCGACGCGCCTCATTGAGGCCACTGGCTGGGTTCAGGAAGTCTCGATCGCGCAGACGGTTGGCGATATGCTTGCCTATTGGCGCCGAAGCCTCTCAGCAGCAGAGGGTGTCGTATGATCATTCGGTCACGAGCTCCCCTTCGATTGGGTCTTGCCGGCGGCGGCACAGACGTGTCGCCATACTCGGACCGGTTTGGTGGTCACGTTCTAAACGTGACTATCGATAAATACGCGTATGCGACTATCGTTCCGCGGGAAGATGGCAAGGTGGAATTTATTGCCGCTGATACTGATTGCAATTGGACCGGCTCAGCTTTGCCAGTCCTTGATCGCGTGGCAGGTTTGGACTTGCATGCCGGTGTTTATAACCGGATCGTTCGGGACTTCAATCATGGAGAGCCCATAGCGATCTCTGTGACCACGCATTCCGAGGCGCCCCCAGGCTCTGGCTTGGGGTCGTCCTCTACGATGGTGGTAGCTCTTGTGCACGCATTCTGCGAGTTACTGGCACTCCCTTTGGGCGAGTATGAGATTGCACATCTGGCCTATGAAATCGAGCGTGTCGATCTAGGCATGGCTGGTGGAAAGCAGGACCAATACGCGGCGGCATTCGGCGGGCTTAACTTCATGGAGTTCTATGGCGATCGTGTGATTGTCAACCCGCTACGCATCAAGGCCAATATCAAGGCGGAACTGGAGTCATCTCTGGTTCTGTTTTACACCGGCGTCTCGCGCGAGTCCGCGCGAATCATTGCTGCGCAAGCGGCTGGTGTCACCAGTAATGTCCAGAAGTCAGTGGACGCGCTACATCGGGTGAAGGAAGAAGCGACCCTGATGAAGGAAGCCGTTCTCAAGGGAGATATCGAAGCCCTAGCGTCATCCATGCGAACTGGATGGGAATCCAAAAAGCAGACAGCCGATACTATAAGCAACGCCTCTATAGACCGGATCTATGATGCTGCGATTGCGGCAGGGGCGCTGGCGGGAAAAGTGTCCGGAGCGGGGGGCGGGGGGTTCATGATGTTCTTTGCGGACCCAGCCCGCAGGCCGAACGTGATGCGTGAACTGGCTAAGTTCAACGGCCAGGTCTTTACATGCAATTTTACGGAGAGTGGAGCTCAATCGTGGAGGAAGGCGTGAATAATTTTGTACGAGTGGAAATCGACAAAGCGATTGATATCTTCACCAAGATCCGAGAAAGCGATGCGCTACTCGGCAACGTCGAACGCTGTGCGCGGGAGATTTGCCAAGTGCTGCGGCAGGGTAACAAGGTACTGTTGGCAGGCAATGGTGGCAGTGCCGCCGACGCTCAGCATATTGCGGGCGAGTTTGTTAGTCGGTTCAACTACGACCGGCCCGGGCTGTGTGCCTTTGCACTGACGGTGGATTCCTCCGTCATGACTGCGATCGGAAACGATTATGGTTATGACAAACTCTTTGCCCGGCAATTGCAGGCTGTCGGCGCCAGGGGCGATGTGTTCTGGGCCTATTCGACTTCAGGGAAATCTCCCAACGTGATTCTGGCGATGGAGGAGGCTCGCAAAGCCGGCCTGTTGGTCATTGGGTTTACTGGGCAGCGAGGGTGGCAAAGGCCTGAGTTGTGCGATATTTCCATCGAAATTCCGTCTATGGAGACACCAAAGATTCAGGAAGGTCATTTGGTGCTCGGTCATATCATCTGTGGCCTGGTCGAATCCGAGATGTTCCCTCGCCCATGAAAGCGATCCTCGTTCTTGCCGGCGGTTTGGGTACGCGTTTGCGCAGCGTAGTTGGCGATATGCCTAAGCCTCTGGCCGATGTGGCAGGGAAGCCATTCCTTTGGTGGCTTTTGCGGCAACTGGAGTTGCAGGGCGCGGGAGACGTATATCTGTCAGTTGGATATCGACATGAAACAATCCGGTCCTATTTTGGTGATCGTTTTGGCGGTATGCGATTGCATTATGTTGTCGAGGAGGAGCCATTGGGTACCGGCGGTGCGGTGCTCAAGGCGATCACTCAGATGCCCGGCGAAGAGATTCTCATCCTCAACGGCGATACGCTTGCTGTCGTCAATTTGAATTCGCTATTGTTCGAGGCCGAGGCCTCAGGGGCGGACGTCGTGCTGGCGGTGGCTGAGGTTGCCGATGCCGCGCGCTATGGTACGGTGGAGATGGAGCCCGGCAGCCGCTGTATCAAGGCATTCCTGGAGAAGGGTCGAGTCGGCGCAGGTGCAATCAATGCGGGTGTCTACGTATTGCGCAAATCTGCCCTTACGGAGCTCCCACTGCCGGCTAAGTTCTCCTTCGAGCAAGATTTTCTCGGTAGATATATCGACGCATTGCACCTGATTGGATATGCCGGAGTCACCGATTTCATTGATATCGGGATTCCCGAGGACTATCAGGCTGCGCAGACGAAGGTTCCGCGACTTGTGACAGGAGCATGATGGGCGTTGCGGCTCTTTTTCTTGACCGGGACGGCGTCATCAACGTCGATAAGGGATATGTCCATCGCCCCGAAGACTGCGAGTTCATACCGGGAGTGTTTGACCTTGTTAGACGCGCTAATGCCGTGGGCCTGAAAGTTTTCGTCGTCACGAACCAAGCGGGGATCGCACGGGGCTACTATGACGAAGCTCAGTTTCATGCCTTTACAGCGTGGATGCTGGCTCGTTTTGCGAACGAAGGGGCGGTGATAGACAAAGTGTTCTTTTGTCCTCATCACCCTACTGCCGGAGTTGGTAGCTTCTTGAGAGTCTGCACGTGCCGCAAACCTGAGCCCGGTATGCTGCTGGCGGCGCGTGATGAATTCGACATCGACATGGCGCGCTCGTCGATGGTGGGGGATACCCTATCCGACATGCGGGCGGCTGAGCGTGCTGGTGTGTCTCGACGCTGGTTGCTTGTCCATGGGCCTGGGCTGACCATTGGGGGGGCGTCGGGAGAGGGTGCGGAATCAACATTTGTTGCAATTAATGGGCTCGATGAGGTCCAATTGGGGGCTCATTAAGAAGCGCAGTACTCGGCGCAATCAACGACGAGTGCGCGGCACGGTTGAACAGGCTTTGTAGACAATATTCGATTGTTCAGTCAGACCATCGAGGCTGAAGGGTTGCATGGAAATTACTTTCTCTATCGTCAGTCACGGGCAGTCAGAATTGCTGCCCCCACTGCTGGAGCAATTAGTGGAATTGTCCACTGCGCTACCAATGCAGGTGATAGTGACGGAGAACATCCCCGATCGGCGGCCCCAAGTTCGGGATAGCGCCGGGTGCCAAGTGACTTGGAAGGTAAACAAGTCACCCAAAGGGTTTGGTGCAAATCACAATGCGGCGTTCGGCGAATGCCGGACGCCGCTGTTCATGGTACTCAATCCAGACGTCCGCTTTCCGTCGGACGCGGGCCTTGAAACGCTGATTGCGGAGGTCCGTGCCAAGCCCGGTGTCGCGGCGCCTTGTGTCCTTTCGCCAGATGGGCGCGTCGAGGATAGCGCGCGCCAGGTGCCGAGCATCCTGCGTCTAGCCATGCGTCGCCTGCGGAGGCTAAGTAAGCCTGACTATGCAACCTCGCTTCGTGTCCAGCAGGTGGATTGGGTGGCTGGCATGAGTATGCTGTTCGATCGCGAGAGTTTCGCCCTAGTTCGAGGGTTTGATGAGCGATATCATCTTTACTGTGAGGATATCGACATTTGCTTGCGTTTGCATCGACTTGGAAGGGCGGTGTCCTGGGTGCAATCAGCTCATGTAATCCACGATGCCAGGCGGCAGAGTCACCGGGATCGACGCTACTTGATCTGGCATATAAAGAGCCTGATCCGCCTTATGGCATCTCCCTGCTATTGGCGTTTTCGGCTGACGGGCTTCGGCAGATAGGCTTAGAGATCACATGTTCGACTTCTTTTGGGTTCCTTTGACTGTTGCATTGGTAAGTGCAACAGCAATCCTGATGCTCCGCCCTTTAGCCGAACGCGGTGGCCTGTTGGACAGGCCGGGCGGGCGGAAGCGCCACAACGGGGACGTACCGCTCGTTGGTGGAATCGCGGTTACGCTTGCGGTTTGGGTGGGGGCCTTTATGTTCATGCGCGAACAAGGCCACTATGTTGCGTTCCTTGGGGGGGTTACCATCCTCGCCGCGGTTGGGGTTGTGGATGACCTACGCGGTATGACGCCACTGACGAAACTCGGTTTTCAGATCTTTGCTGCAATCCTCATGACATCATGGGGCGGCGTCTTTTTGATTTCACTCGGAGACCTAATGGGCAAGCGTGAAATCGAGCTTGCGAACTGGGGGATACCGCTGACGCTATTCGCCGTGGTCGCCGTGATTAATGCAATGAACATGATGGATGGGCTGGATGGTCTGGCCGGCGGCCTCGCCTTTATCGTCTTTGCATGGTTTGCCTACTTCTCGGGCGAGGTGGGTAGCAATTCGGCACAGAGGCTTTCCGTCGTGTTCTGTGGTGCACTGCTTGGCTTTCTGTTCTTCAATATGCCAAACCCGCTCAGGGGGAAAAAGCGGGTATTCCTTGGAGATGCGGGCAGCCTAATGCTCGGCTTCTCCATTGTCTGGTTCGCGGTCGAACTATCGCAGCCTGCCTACAATGCCGGGCGCCATGTACCACCGGTCGTGATGCTCTGGGTGGTGGGCTTCGTCCTGATTGACTTGCTTGCGGTAATTGCGCGACGCGTGGTTTCTGGTCGAAATCCGCTATCCGCGGATCGAACACACCTGCACCACATTCTCGGGCGAATGGACCTGAGTCCACGGTTGGTTGTCTGGGTCATACTCGGCAGCAATGTGCTGTTAGGCATGGTCGGCGTTTCGGCATGGAAACTCGGCATGCCGGAGAGTTGGCTTTTTCTTGCGTTTCTGGCGGTTGCGATCATCCATGTCTCAATCATGCAGAATGCCGCACGCTTTCTTCGACGTAGCCGGAGATTCCTGGCGCGCAGGAAGGCCATGCGCTGATTTTCCCGTCGATGCGCATTGCTGCGCTGCGGTGTGGTTCTTAATTTTCGGAGATCCATCTTGTTTCCTTTGGGTTTTGGTGCCTGGCGCTTTCTCTTGGCCTTTCTGGTTGCGATTTCCCATTTGTATGCGGGAATGATTCATGGTCCCGCGGCTTACGCGGTCTGGGGCTTCTTTGTCCTGAGCGGGTATCTGATGACGCTCGTCTTGACAACCAAATACGGCTTCAGTCCGGCGGGCTTGAAGGACTACGCGTTCAACCGGTTCCTGCGGATATTTCCCAGCTATTGGCTGGTGAGTGCGATTGGGGTCGTCACGATTCTCTATATGCGGAGTCGCGGGGTTGACCTGCTCGGTCTGAATCCGGAATTCCAGTTGCCGCAGGACACGCAAGGCTGGGCCTTTGTCGTCACCTTGCTGCCAGTATTCAATCGTTCCGGAATGCCTGTTCCGGTTTCAAGCGCTTTAGCGGTTGAGGTCGGCACTTATATATTGATTCCGCTGATGGCCATTAGCCGTCCGGCCGCATGGCTGGGCCTGTTGCTGTCTTTCTTCCTGAATGCCCACTATGGATTTGCATCGGCGAGTTTTGGCGCGCGCTACTCCGAGTTCCTTACGGGTTTGCTGCCTTTTGCAGCAGGTGCTTTGGTTTGTCACTATAGGCATGCTTTGTCGTACCTAGTTTTGCCCAGACTGAGTGTGCTGGCGTGGCTTGCGCATTGCCTGATCTGGCTGTATTACGATCCATGGCCGTGGACTTACGGCCTCTACAGTTCCACGCTTTTGTCTGCATGGGTCGTGCTTTCCCTGGCTGGAGTTAGGGGAGGGAAATTGGACGGTTGGCTTGGCGATCTGTCCTACGCGGTTTATCTCATCCATACAACTGCAGCGGCTTGGTTCTTGCCCGCTATGGGCCCTTCGAGATCGATGCCGTTCTTTCTGGTATCGTTCGCCGTCACACTCGCCCTTTCAACGTTGCTGGTGATATTCGTGGAACGACCACTAGCGTTCCGCAAAAAGCGCGCAAAGAATCCTGTCCCTGAGCAGATGGGCACTGCTGCAGTTCCAGAGGCTAGCAAGGTGCCTGGTTGATGTGCGCTTAGTGGACGGTCAGCAGCAGCGCCATCTGAGTGATCGTCATTTCGGTCACGCGATGATGACGAGGGCTGTGGCAAGACGTCCGGCCTTTTAGGCCGATTTTTTGATGAGCTGGATCACTAGAGATCGCTCAGATTGACGAACGGCTGGATTGCATCGATCCAGATAACTTATATCTGTTTGGTATGGAAATTTCTGATGGCAACCTCTCGTATGGGCAAACGGAGATCCGGAAGCCGCTGATCTCGATCGTCGTTCCCGCATATAACGAAGAGGCCGTGCTCGGCGCTTTCTATGCCCGAATGAGTGCTTTGCTCGATGAGTTACACAACTATCGTGGCGAAATAGTCTTTGTCAATGATGGTAGTAGGGACCGTACGCAAGAGCTGATTGACGAGTTTGTCAAAAAAGACAGCCGTGTCAGCAGCGTGGACCTGTCACGAAATTTCGGCAAAGAGATCGCCATGACCGCAGGCCTTGACCACGCCAAGGGAGATGCGGTGGTCGTCATTGACGCAGACCTGCAGGATCCTCCCGAGTTGATTCACGATTTCGTTCGTGAATGGCAGTCGGGCTACGACGTGGTGTATGCAAAGCGTACTCATCGCGATGGCGAGTCGTGGGTGAAGAAGGTCACGGCGGCCGCTTTCTATAGGCTCATGGAGAAGTTGTCGCGAGTGCCCATCCCGCGCGACACGGGGGACTATCGGCTGATGAGCCGCCGCGCTGTTGATGCTTTGCTGCAGTTGCGCGAGCATCACCGATTCATGAAGGGCTTGTTCGCATGGATTGGTTTCCCGTCCATGGCTGTGGAGTATCGCCGCGATCCGCGCGCAGCAGGGATGACAAAGTTCAACTATTGGAAACTTTGGAACTTCGCTATCGAGGGCATTACGTCGTTCACGATTGCACCCTTGAAGCTCGCAACTTACTTGGGCTGCATGATCTCTGTGCTGGCCTTCCTTGCTGGCATATGGATCATTGCTAAGACGTTGCTCTGGGGGGATGTGGTTAGGGGATATCCGACCATGATGGTGACCATACTTTTCCTCGGCGGAGTGCAACTTTTTTGCATTGGGGTGCTCGGCGAGTATCTGGGGCGGATCTTTGGAGAAACCAAAGGCCGACCGCTGTACTTTGTACAGAAGTATTCAGCGGCCAAACTGAGCGAGCAACAGGTCGAAGCGCGTGCAATGAACAATAGCAGTACGTATTGAGAACTTATGACTGAGTACACAAGGAGCGCCTTCGTTAGGCTGGATGGAATTGGGCGGATGATGGAACTAAAATTTTTGCAATGTCCGTCCCGTGACCTGACGGCCTGCGTCGTCCTGGTACTGCTCGCGCCGATATTATTGCTGTTGCTGCTAGCGAATCCGGGGTTCTTTAGTCATGATGAGTTACAGAAAGTCGACCATATTCAGATGTTTGGCTTTCTCGATTACCTGAGACTCTATACTCATTTCCACGATGCAATTAGTCTTAGCTTTCCAGTAAGACCCGTTAGCTTTCTGTGGCAAGGACTCGTTTCGTTCTTCGTGCCTGGCTACAATTTTGTAGTGCATCTTGCTGACGTTTGGATGCACGCAGCAATATGCGTGCTACTGTTTCTCGCGATCAAGAGGGTTCACGGGGATCGGCAGTTCGCTTGGATAACGGCGTTGATTTTTCTCGCCAGTCCTTTGGTGGTGTTCTCTGTAGGCTGGCCCGCGGCATTAATGGATCGCCTATACGTATTGTTTGGTCTGATTGCTTTGATTTTTGCGGATAACTACATCAGCAAATCAGGCGGTTGGGGATCGCTTATTGTCATTGTTTTGGCATCCACCTTGGCAGTGCTTTCAAAGGAGACGGCGGTCATTCTGCCGGTGCTTCCCCTGTTTTACTTTATTAGTGCTGGAGCAAGCCGCAGCACTAGGCGCATCTTTCTGGCTTCGCTGGTCTGGGCTTTGCCAATCGCGGTCTTCATGATCTATCGATTGATTGCGTTGATGCATTATACTGCGCCGGCAGGTAGTAACCCTTACGCCGTGTCCCTCCAGAATATTCCTGATGGCATTTTGGTTTATTTTGCCTATCCTTTCCTCTACCAGTTGCTGGAGGCGGGAAATTGGGTCCTGCTGGGGCGCGGCGAATTTGTTGCGGCAACCGTTCTGCACCTCATCCTGCTCCTGTTGCTGTGGCGAACGGTGGGTATTCGTTGGTGCTTCGCATATCTCGCGGGCTATTTTTTGTTTGTCCTGCCTGTTTTGCCTATCCAGACGAAAGGCGCTCATTACCTCTATGGCTCCGGTGCCATACTAAGTTTGGGATTAGCGGCATTGTTTACCCTTGGGCGAACGGATGATCACGGCCATTACGTCGTGCGCGCGGGGGGACTACTGCTCTTGATGTTGACGGTGGTGCACAGCTTTATGGGGCAGAGGTTTATATACGATCTCGGCGTTTGCGTGGATTCAGCCACCAAGACGCTGGAAAGCGCCTATCTCGCTACAGGGAAGCCGAGGGAAATGCATGTATCTGTGGAGGCCGGGGCTCAAGGGCACGTGCTTCATCGGATTGCAACGGGAAGAAGTCGACTTGGTAACTATGGCCCCGTGAGCGTAAAAATCACGGACGCGACTGCCCCCGACGACAATGGTGCGGCATATCGCTTCAACAGGGAATGTCTGGTCTATCCCTCCCGCTGATGCGACTCCGATCCCGCGGGTTAGATGGGCAAGGATTCTTCAATTGCCGACTGCGGCGCCTGAACGGCGGCCAAGGATCTGCTCTCCATCGTTAGATGCTTCGTCTGATCAAATCCTGACTACAGTCTGGATATACCGCTATGCGATTCTATCGAGAACCACGAGAGCAATAATACGCTTATCCGGACGATTCTCGCATCGATGGCGATTAACTATCGTGCCCTCGGTAGGGCTGGAGTGCAGGATATGTCGATCACCTGGGCGCACTGCCGTAGTCATTACTGTCGTGGGGGCGTTACGGGAGCCTAGTGGAATATGTTCTGAAGAGTACGCGCTTCAGTATGACTTGAACCATTGATGGTGTGTTTGGTAGGGACAAACTCACCATCAATGCTCTGCTACACATCCCGCCACCTGAAGTAGAGATGTATGTGATTCTGACGCTGCTTGGAGTCTTTCGGTCACTTCGATCAGGGACGACTGCCCTACTAGCGAGCCCGCTGCCGTTATGTGCGGATCGCCTCGGTGCTTAGTATCTTTCATATGCTGTTTCAATTTCTTTGGCCCTGAATTTAATTATATTTGCAGTGCAATGTTCCTTTTGGGCGCCGTGGTATATAGTGCCGCGCACTGGGTCAAGGAAAAAAGATTAGCACGGAATTTCCATTGTTCTCATGCTGAGCGCAACAACTGGAATGCCGCGATCTATCGTCTCCTATTTCCTTGTTGTCTGGCTCCTGGGGTAATTTTATTGCTAGGGAGCTAAGAGGGATTTATGCTACCAAATCTTTATTTACGGATGGCCCTGTCAGCAGGGTTTTGTTCATGTCTTGTCTGATTCGAAACCATATCTATTTGTGCTCTTGAACCTTCCCCCATTTTTGTTAGCGATAAAAGGTGGGTTGCTCAAATCATGATTTTCTAGATGTAACCAACCCACCAGAACCAGGATGTGTCGTCAAATTTGTCCAAATCGAGTTCATGGCAAGACTGGCGAAGTTGCCATGGCGACCGAGAGCCTATGCAATCCGGCTCGCGGTCGACTTCACGTCGCCTGCCAACTGTCCTGATACCTCCGAGCAGTAGATGCAGATGACAGTTCCAGATTCATGCATTCGGCATCAAGTGCTGACGTGGGCGCGGCGAGATGCTGCAAGTGCAGGCGGATGAATGGATATGCGTTCCATTACTGGGTGCAAAAGCGGTTGTTCATGCAGCCGGGTTCAGAATTCTTGATTTATGCCGATAAGATTGCCATGGAGGCGAGGTCTTGACGTGAAGATCTGCCTCTGCGTTGAATCGAGGCCTCGCGCCAATCGACGTACGGGTAATCGAATTTGGCCAACTTAGTGGTGTGAGGCGAGCGTCACTGGGAGTACCGTGAAGATGTCAAGGGATTTGAAAAAAAATATCCTGTGCGTGACCGAATGGACTATCCACGCGCTTGTTCTTTTTCTTGCGGTTGCTTATGTAAGCGGCTGGGAATGGACGTTATTGACCTTGCTGGAGGGGCAGGCAAGGCTCATACCCGCGTACGCTCTATATTACATCCTCCGTTCAGTAATTGGCGGGAATGTGTCGGTGGCAATTACGTCGCTGACGATCCTATTATTGGGAAGTATCAATAAAATCAAGATGGCTGCCAGTGGCGAACCCCTTGTATTTTACGATCTCCTCGCGGTGCACCAAGGAGCCCAACTCACCATCTACGCAAATAGGATGCTGGTGTGTATCGCGTTAGCTTTGGCGCTTGTACTGGCGTGGGCGTTCTTGAGTATTTTTAGAAGAAAGGGTCGCCTTTGGTATTCCTGGAAAGCCGGTTTGTTTGGCGTCGTGTTGGTGATCGTCAGTCTTTTTCCCTATTATCCGCAGACATTGAATTTGCGTGAAAGACTGAAATTCGGTTTCTCGGACATTGCGCAGATCCAATATCTCCCATGGGATATGCCGGCGAATCTCCGGCAGAACGGCATGCCCTTCCATCTGATCTTCACCAGCGTCAAGCACACGATTCGCCACTATTCTGCGGCCGAATTAGCTGCGTTTGAAACGAAATTAAGTTTCCGTAAAGTATCGAAACACCCATCTTCATGGTTGCCGAAGACGCTCGTTTTAGTGCTATGCGAGGCGTGCTGGGGCAGCAGATCGGAAGGGTACGCTGCATTTTCTACACTGCGAGAGCGAGGTTTCGATGCGGTTGACATGATCGCCCCTGTCTATGGTGGTGGTACGGTAAACTCAGAGTTCGAGATGCTTACTGGATTGCCAGCGAAGAAGCTTACGGGGATCGTGTACCAAGAATATCATAAGGAGATTTCAGCACAAGGGATCACTCTTCCTGCTGCGCTAAAGGCGCGCGGGTATGGGACGATCGCAATCCATAATTATCATCGAACGATGTGGCGCAGAGACCAAGTATTGCCAAAGCTTGGCGTAGACAGATTTATAGCTCTGGATAATATGGATTATGAGGGAAGTGAATATTTTCCGACCGATGATATATTATTCCGAAAGGTCGATTCGATTCTCGCGGAGAGGGTGGATCCGACATTTGTACTTGCGATTACGGTGTCCACACATGGCCCTTTCAAAGAAGTGGATGGCGATGGGGGTGGGGGTGATTACTCTCGTCGACTTCAGAGGTCGCTTGCCGAAGTCGAAAGATTCGCTCGAAATCTCGACGCTACGCATTCTGATTATCTAATGGTAATTTTTGGTGATCATAAGCCGGCCATTGCAAAATATTTTTTTGATAAAAAAATATTTCCGGCTAGCTTGTTTAGAAAGTTGGGTCACAGCAATGACGAATTTCGTTTTAAGTTCGGCGTTCAGGAATCTAAGGCGATAATCGGCCAGGTGCCTGTTTTGATTAAATCGAGTAAGGCATTCGGTGACTATAATGAGTTTTTGGAAAAAATAGACGGAAAGCCGCTTTTCTGTTTTATGCCAGAGCTTGATGCTTGGCTAAATTCGGACCTTGATCCTTCATTTTCCATGATGAAGAGGAATTGTGAAAGGGAGGGGTTGAGATATAGTAACTATAAAGATTTCTATCCGGAAATACTATATTATAGGAATCTTTTCATGCAGGCGAGACGTTCCAAGGATGTAGGTGTACGGGCATCAAATTGATTTGCTCGATGTTCGCCGAGGAGGGAAAATCCCCTAGCAGCTGGGTAAGGCGACGTGACCTGCGAGCCCTCTATATCTGGCTCGTGAATGTAGTGGAGTGCTTGGGTGGAGTCCGCGGATTGCGCCGAGGGGCGTAAGATTGGACATGTTTCCTGTTGCGGTCGCGATATGAGTGACAAGGCAGTGTTAAGTAATACAGTGTTTGGCTTGCAGATATACGCGGACGGTCGTCGGCGATTCACTCTGGCGAGGTGAAAACGTGCTTCAGCTTGGTGCTAGAGTGATTTGCGCGCTGATGCTGCGTAGCAGCGAGGCGCAATGAAGTAGCAGCTTCCTGAGGATCATGCGGAGTTGTGTCCAGCGCGGCACAGCCAGGGCTTCACCTCGAGCACCCCTGTGCTTGCGGAGTGCGTTCGCCATCTGAGCTGCTATGGCGATATTTATGCTTCATGTTGACGCTCAGTCCGCGTTGGCTGTTTATCTACTTCGGCCTAGCTTTTATACTGATTGGCAGTCTCGTCACGTTCGCTGCGCTTCCTGGGCATATTAATGTCGCGGGTGCGTCGCATAGTGTAGTGGTTGGCAGTACGCCACGTCTGCCACACTTTCGCCAGCGTGGCGTGCTGCTGTGTAGTGTTCTGTGGATTTCTGCTTACTGATAATAGTCTCAAGAACGCCTTTTCCGCGTTCACGCTGGAAGGGCCAATGATCGTGGCTGGATAGCTTGTTGTCGGTGGAACTGGAGCCTTTGGGGAAGCGTTCAGAAACTGTTACACTCGACGACCAACCTTTGGGAGCTGGTAGATGCTGAAGTTGTTTGGGGGGCGAGCATCCAACAAATTGCCTACTGCAGGTACGTCCGATCGGGTGTTTCCAATTATGGACTCCGACGCTTATTATGTCGCGGAAGCCGAAGTGCCTGGCTCTCCTCTCAATGGACTTTGCCCGGTCTGCGGAGAACATAGTTCGTTCGTTGATTTTACTGAGAATGTTCGCGAATCGGGCGCGTGCTCTACCTGTGGAGCGTCCAACCGTCAACGACAGGTGGCATTTGCTGTCCGTCGGCAGACACGGCGAGCCTTTGCAGGCCCTCTGTCTGAATTTGGCAGTGCTTTCGGTATTTACAATACCGAGTCAACTGGACCATTTCATGTGATTCTTTCAAGAAATCAGGGCTACGTCTGCTCGGAGTATTTCGGCTCAGAGTATCGCGGCGGCGATCTGGTGAATGGGGTTAGGCATGAGGATCTGCAGTCCTTGTCGTTCGCCGACGGCGCATTTGATCTCGTGCTCTCCAGCGATGTCATGGAGCATATGCCTGAGCCATATCGGGCTCATGCCGAAATCTTTCGTGTATTGAAGCCGGGTGGCAGACATATTTTCACCGTGCCGTTTTATCCTTGGGAAGCTCGGGATGAGGTGCGCGCGAGGCTGGTCGACGGCGAGATCCAGTATTTCGGTGAGAAGCTATACCACGGTGACCCGGTACGTCCAGGGGAGGGGATCCTTGTCTGGACGATTTTCGGCCTCGAGATGTTGGTACGCCTGGCTGAGATTGGTTTCAAGCCCTCGGTCTGGCGATATGACGAGCCGACACATGGGATTATAGGTCCTGGTGCAATCGTCTTTGAGGCGTTAAAGCCAGTTTAGCCGTTCCCGAAAAATAGCAAAGCCGTCTCGGAGCGGCTTTTTCACGCCCAAGCGTATTGGCTTTTCATTGTGCACCCAGCACGGGCGCGACCTTGGAGGTGCAAGTCACTCACGCACGTTGACCACAGGCAAAAAATAGAAGCGAAACTGCGCGAGGGTAGCCGCGCGCGGGGAGGAGGCGTGAAGCGAAGTCGAGAGCCGAGGGACACGAACTGCGTCGTAGGCGACGCCGAACACGGCGAGCAGGTATTGGACTGCAATGCTCGCGTCATCGAGGTGCAGGCTACTTCAGGAAAGATCGCGTTCTTACCGAGGGAGATCCCGCCTTGCGCCTGAAGGGCAGCTGTGAGAGACGGGAGGTCGGCAGCGGCCGTAGCAGTCAGGTAGACCCGATGCAAGGCCAAGCGAGAAGGACTGTCAAGAGACATGTCGTCTGGAGACGCAAGGCATTGGAAGCCCGGGAAACCGGGGCGCACGGTGGCGAGTCCTTACTACGGGCGTTTCTATCGTTCGAGGTGTGTCCTGGTCTTGCGGTACCTGAATGAAATTTTGGTCCAGTGGGCCATGCGAAAATACGAACTGTTTCGAGAAAGTCTAGCGGCAGTTCCAGCCGTTTCTTGCGACAAATGCTGTGGCCGCTGGGTAGCCGAATGCATGGATGGAAACATCCGAGAATCCTGCTTCCATTAAGTACGTCCAAGCATCCGCCCCAAATTCCGTTTGGACGGCAAGGTCATCCGTTGCTGTTTCCACGTTGCCATGGTAGCTCTTGGGTAGCCCTCCCCGGTCACGCGAGAGTCGACCGACAATGACGGGGACCGTGAAGCAAAGTGCGCCGCCCGGCTTGAGCACTCTGCGACATTCGGCTAGAGCATGGATGGGGTTTTGAACATGCTCGAGGGTGTCTGAATGGATAACAACATCGAAGGTTCTGTCGCCAAAGGGCATGGCATGCATGTCCACTTCAGGGTAAGCGCCGAAGACGTAGTTGCCAAACTGTCTCAATATTGGTGTCAGCTTGCCCGCTTCGTTGATCTCCAGGATCGACAGTTTCGTTCCCACCTCTGTGCGGACTACGTCGCGCAGAAAGCTATTGGTCCCCAAGTACGCGCGCAGTGAATTGGCAAGAGCGATGGATCGTAGATTCGAGCCGCAAGAGTCGCAGACTTCGCCTTGCTGCCGATTGACATAGTCGGCCTCGGCAGAAGAGAGCTGCCATTCATTGATCAGGCCTGACCAAAGAACCTGATTGCTTGTGAAACTAGTTCCGCCACAGACACCGCACACCATATTACCGCTCCATCTGACCTCGTGGGCGCAATATTAACGCAAGAGGCGGTGCGAGAGGGGCCAGATACGAAAGATGCTTCCGCAAAAGCTGTGAGGCTCGCCGGGGGGCGGCATCTTCGCTGATGCAAGTTTATGTCGTTAGTTCCTTAGGTAGGCTAAGCTGTAATAGCCTAGACTAAATCTGACAGTGGTTGGTTATCCATGCCGCCGCACATCGGTGCGAAGGGCGTAGCCCAGAGTGCCAGTGTGCGGCGGAATCCACAAGGAGTCCGCCATGACTCAGGAACAGAAAGTCATCCGTGCCAAGGTC
>NZ_JBFTOX010000026.1:0-115384 GCF_056398185.1 Cupriavidus sp. 05L310 | reverse complement strand
GGCGTAGACCACCAGCACATCGCAGTCCGGGCCGTTGGTGATCCACATCTTGGTGCCGTTGAGCACGTAGCGGTCGCCCTTGAAGTCGGCGCGCAGCTTCATGCTCACCACGTCGGAGCCGGCATTGGGCTCGCTCATGGCCAGTGCGCCGATCCAGTCGCCGGAGACCAGCTTCGGCAGGTATTTGGCTTTTTGCGCGGGGGTGCCGTTGCGGTGGATCTGGTTCACGCACAGGTTGGAGTGCGCGCCGTAGGACAGGCCGACCGAGGCGGAAGCGCGGCTGATCTCTTCCATCGCGATCATGTGGGCCAGGTAGCCCATATTGGCGCCACCGTACTCCTCCGCCACGGTGATCCCGAGCACGCCGAGATCGCCCATCTTCTTCCAGGCGTCCATCGGGAACTGGTCGGTGCGGTCGATCTCTGCGGCGCGCGGAGCGAGTTCGGCCTGCGCCCAGTTGCGCACGGATTCGCGCAGCATGTCGATATCTTCGCCGAGGTGGAAATTGAGGCCTGGAAGTTCGTTCATAGGAGTGCTCGTTATGTTGTTCAGTGGGGCTGCGGGAAGCGCAGCCCGATGTCAGGTGGAAGCCGGGCCGGAGTCAGGCGGTCTTGGTCTCGTCGAGTCCGAGTTCCTGTGTCATGCGGTCGCGCATCACGAACTTCTGCACCTTGCCGGTAATGGTCATGGGCATCTCGCTCACGAAGCGGACATAGCGCGGAATCTTGTAGTGCGCGATCTGGTCGCGGCAGAAGGCGCGGATATCGTCCTCCGTGGCGGTTTCGCCCGGCTTCAGCACGATCCATGCGCACACTTCCTCGCCGTACTTGGGATCGGGCACGCCGAACACCTGCACCGCCTGCACCTTGGGGTGGCGGAACAGGAATTCCTCGATCTCGCGCGGGTAGACGTTCTCGCCGCCACGGATCAGCATGTCCTTCACGCGGCCGACGATATTGCAGTAACCCTCTTCATCGATGGTGGCGAGGTCGCCGGTATGCATCCAGCCATCGCGGATCGCCTCGCGGGTGCGCGGTTCATCGTCCCAGTAGCCCTGCATCACCGAATAGCCGCGGGTGCACAGCTCGCCCTTCTCGCCAACGGGCACGATCTCGCCCGCGCCGTCGACCAGCTTGACCTCAAGGTGTGGCTGGATCAGCCCGACCGTGGTCACGCGCTTTTCCAGCGGGTCGGTGGTGGAGCTCTGGAAGGAAACCGGGCTGGTCTCGGTCATGCCATAGGCGATCGTCACTTCCGCCATGTGCATTTGCGAGATCACGCGCTTCATCGTCTCGATGGGGCAGGGCGAGCCAGCCATGATGCCGGTGCGCAGCGTGGAGAAGTCGTATTTCCCGAAATCCGGGTGATCCAGCTGCGCGATAAACATGGTCGGCACGCCATGCAGCGCCGTGCAGCGCTCCTCGCTGACCGCCGCCATGGTGGCTGCCGGTTCGAACGCCTCGCCAGGGAACACCATGCAGGCGCCGGTGGACACGCTGGCCAGCACGGCCAGCACCATGCCGAAGCAGTGATAGAACGGCACCGGGATGCAAAGCTTGTCCTGCTCGGAGAACCGCATCGCCATGGCGATGAAGCGTCCGTTATTGACGATGTTCCGGTGCGTCAGCGTGGCGCCCTTCGGTGCGCCGGTGGTCCCGCTGGTGAACTGGATATTGATCGGGTCGTTGCGATCCAGTTGCGCGGTGATCGCGTCCAGCTCCCCGGTGATGGCGTGAGTGCCATGTGCCAGCAGCGCATCGTAGTTCAGCATGCCCGGTGTCCGCTCGCCGCCCATGCGGATCACCCAGCGCAGCGTGGGCAGGCGCGCCGCCTGCAACGCGCCCGGCTCGCAGCTTTGCAGCTCCGGCGCCAGGGTCTGCAGCATTTCCAGGTAACGCGACGTCTTGAACGACTCCGCCGCCACGATCGCCTTGCAGCCTACCTTGTTCAGCGCGTATTCCAGCTCCGATAAACGGTAGGCCGGATTGATATTCACCAGCACCAGTCCCAGGCGCGCCGTCGCGAACTGGGTCACCAGCCATTCCACGCGGTTCGGCGACCAGATACCGATCCGGTCCCCGCGCTCCAGGCCCAGCAGGCGCAAGCCGCCGGCCATGGCATCCACCACCTGCGCGAACTCGCGCCAGCTCCAGCGGATTCCCTGCTCGCGGAACACCACCGCCTCGCGGTCCGGGAAACGCGCCACGGTTTCCGCGAGCAAGGCCGGCACCGTCAGTTCGGACAGGGGGATGTCGGTCCGGCCCCGTACGTGGGAGAGCCCGCCAATGGGCAAAGTGGTTGGGCTAGCGGCACCCTGTGTGGTCATACTTGTCTCCAAAGCGCTGTCGCAATCATGTCTGTTACCTGATTTCTTGAGCTTTATTCAACTTTGTTGAGCGAGGCTCAAGTCTCGGGGTGCGCATATTATCTTGTCCCTGGGCCTGCCATCCACGCGCCGGACCAGTAGCGTTGAGTGGAAAAGTACACGCTAGACCGGAAAATTGCAACCTAGACTTGAGTAAAGATCAATTACAATGCGATGACAGGGTCGAGGCGGCGCACAGGCACGCCCGGGCGCACGTTTTCATGCGGCGCCGCACTATAATCGCCGGCTTCCGGCAAGCGAGGTAACACGTCGATGGACGACATCATGGTGCGGCGCCGCATTCCCGCGGGCGCCAAGGCGGAACAACGCATCCGCGACATCCTCCGCGTGAGCCGCGAAGTCTTTGCCGAGATGGGGTACGAGCGGACCACCACGACCGAGATCGCCCAGCGCCTCGGCATCTCCGAGGCCACCGTGTTCACCTACTTCCACGGCAAGCGCGAGCTATGCGTGCGGGTGATCGAGGACTGGTACGACGAGATCATCGCGGCGGTGGAAGAGGGCATGCCGCGTGACCAGACCACCAAGGCTCAGCTCGAGTTCTTTGTGCGGACCCATTTACGGCTGTTCCTGATCCAGGGCACCGGCCTGTGCGCGCTGGTTCTTTCCGAGGGCCGCGCCAAGGGGCCCGGGCTGGGCGAGGTATTCGTGCCGCTGCAACGGCGCTACACGGCGCCGCTGATGGATATGCTGGCGCGGGCCAGGGAGAATGGGGAGATCCGCACCGATTTGCCGCTGAGTTTGCTGCGTTCGGCGATTTTTGGGCCGATGGAGCACATTCTCTGGGATGCGATCGCCAGGCAGCGGCCGGTGGATATCGAGCGGACCGCCAGGGACATCGTTGCGTTGCTCTGGCCGGCCTTGTTGCCGCCGGATCTGGAGGTAGTGGCGTTGCGGGAGTTTTATGGCGAGGTGGGGGCGGCTTTTCGGCGGGCGGGCGGCGGGCCGGTATAGGGCCAGGTGTTCCGCGCCTTGGACAAGGACTCCACACTCGCCACCAATGCCGCCCGTTCCGTAGGCTACGCTAGAGATAGTCCGCAACGGGGGAGTACCACAATGACTGACGAAGAGATCATCTTTCAGGAGTGTGGCCTGCGGATCGACAGGGTCGGCGAGCTTGCGCTGCTGATCGCGGACGTGTTCAACGCTTGCCGCGCAAGCAAGGCCAGTCTCAGGCCATCGGGGCTTGAGGATTCCCTGTTTGCCCGGCTGGTTGCGACGCAGGCCGTGGCCGGCTACCTGGTGGCAAGCGATGTGCTGCTCGGGCTGGACCGGCGCATGCACATACTGGCCGAGAGGGTCTGCTACGGTGTCGTGCTGAAGGAGCCATTCGGTGCCGGCACGGACTTCGTCGTCGTCCGGGGTACGGCCAGTCTGCTTGAGTGGCTGGTCAACGCAGAGTGCGAACTGGTCGGGGTACCGTCCGTCACGACCGCCGGGAAGGTCGAACTGGGGTTCTCGAGCATATTCACTTCCATGCAGTTCCTGGCCGCCGATAACACGGGGGACGCCCAACCGCTGCTTCCGAGTCTCATGAACGTGGCAAACGGCAACAAGCTGGTCGTCACGGGGCATAGCCTGGGGGCGGCCATCGCAAGCTATCTCACGCTAGGCCTGGCGAAGGCGCGTATCGGCGGTGACAAGCTGGCGGCCTGTCTCTTTGCGTCGCCGCGGCCTGGGGACCAGGGCTTCGCGGATGACTTCCAGAGCAGGGTTGATAACTACATCGTGATCAACCACGCGCTTGACGCCGTGCCAAAGCTGCCGAAAGAGATTGCCGGCTTCAGATCGCTCCGGGACGTGTTGACATTCCCCAACCCGAACATTCCGCCTGTTGGCCCGACGATCAGGGATGATCTTCTCTGCCATCACCACGCAGTCTGCTACGCGGCGCTGGTGGCGCCTGGCGCCCTGGGCGCCTACACCGCGGACGCGGGAGTCGCGCCCGGCAAGGTTTCCTGGGCCAGCCTGCTCACGGCAAACCATGACGAGATGAACTGTATCGTGACGGACGTACTCCTCGTGCAGCAGAATCTGGACCGCCTGCGCGGGGCATAGGCCAGGTCCGGCCTGCTGCGGCGTTCCGTTCGGAAGCGACGTTCGGAAGCGAAATACCCGGCGACTGGCGCGATTGAATTTGCTGGCACGGTTCGCCGCGATTGCAGGCTACCCCACCAGCGCTGGCAGGATGGTCGCCAGAATGCAAGGCGCTGAAGGGTTGGCAGGTTCGGTCGCGGCGCAGTCCCACAGTAGCCACACAGCAGCCCAAATGAAAAAGGGCTCCCATAACTGGAAGCCCTTCAAACAAATAGGTGGTGCGGCTGGCAGGATTCGAACCCACGACCCCTTGGTTCGTAGCCAAGTACTCTATCCAACTGAGCTACAGCCGCACGCGAGGGCAGAACTATATCGCAATCGTGGGAAAATGCAATCTATTTTTGGTTAATGCATGCACGGAATGTGCGGCGGGCTCTTGTCGTACCCCAGCCAATGGCGCGAATAAAGCCGCGCGACGAGCGGGTTCAGAATATCTCGAACTGAACCAACGCATGGCCCCTCTCCTTGTTGCCGTTTCCCGCGTACGCGAACCTGCGTTGCGCGCCAAATGCCGTGCCCGACCGCACACAACTCAGGCGCCCCTACGGAAATGGGAAATTTTGCGCCGGGTAATCCCCATTTTTGCGTGTCGTGGGGTGTGGGCGTACCGTCCAATACGCTTCGGGTGAGGCGTGCGGCACTCGCGCCGCCGGCCGATTCCACTGCGCGGCTTGCCTCGCCACCGCGCCGGCCCGGCGCGGGTATCACCCCATATGGTGTTCCCGGCCCCTATCGCCAATAATGGTCTAACTGACATTGCCGGACGAGGGCGCGCCATGCTTTATAGTCCCGATGCAATTCGTACGATTGCCCTGCTGGGGCACGCGGGGTGCGGCAAGACCTCGCTGGTAGAAGCGCTGCTGCACAAGGGAGGCGCGCTGCATCTCCCGGGCAGTATCGAGCGCGGCACAACGGTCTGCGATTCCGATCCTCTCGAGCGCAAATATCGCCACTCCCTCACCTCCGCGGTCGCGCACCTGCACTATCGCGACACCCGCATCTACCTGCTCGATACGCCCGGCTATCCCGATTTCTCCGGCCTGTCGATGAGTGTCCTCCCGGCAGTCGAGACTGCCGCCATCGTCATCAACGCGCAGACGGGCATCGAGATGACGACCCGGCGCATGATGGCCTGGGCGCAGGATCGCAAGCTGTGCAGGATGATCATCGTCAACGGCATCGACAAGGAAAAGACGGATCTGCCCGCGCTGCTGGCCGACATCCAGGAGGCCTTCGGCAAAGAGTGCTTGCCGATCAATCTCCCGGCGGGGCGTGCCGGCGAGGTCGCCGACTGCTTTTTCAGTCCCGCTGGCGAGGCGGACTTCCTGTCCGTGGCTTCGGCTCACGACGCGCTCGTCGATCAGGTCGTGGAGATCGATCCCGAGTTGATGGAGCTCTATCTGGAGCAGGGCCAGGCGATCGCGCCGGAGCAGTTGCATGCGCCGTTCGAGCGGGCGCTGCGCGAAGGCCACCTGGTGCCGATCTGTTTCACGTCGGCGGCCAGCGGCGCCGGCATCAGGGAACTGCTCGACGTGTTTGTGCGCCTGCTGCCTAACCCGACCGAAGGCAATCCGCCGCTTTTCTACCGTGACGCAGGCGAGCGCCGCGTCGCCGTTCGCGCCGAGCCGGTGCCCGACAAGCATGTGCTGGCGCATGTCTTCAAGATCACGATGGACCCGTATCTCGGCAAAATGGCCGTGTTTCGCATCCACCAGGGTACCGTCTCGCGCGACAGCCAGCTCTATATCGGCGACGGCCGCCAGCCCTTCAAGATCGCGCATCTGCTGATGCTGCAGGGCAAGGAGCGCGTCGAAGTGCCGCAGGCCGGACCCGGCGATATCTGCGCGGTGGCCAAGATCGACGAGATCGCCTTCGATGCCGTGCTGCACGATGCCAGCGAGGACGGCAACATCCACCTGGTCCCGCTCGATTTTCCGAGGCCGATCTATGGCCTGGCGATCGAACCGGCGCGGCGCGGCAACGAGCAGCGCCTGTCGGAAGTCCTGCAGAAACTCGGCGCGGAAGACCCGTGCCTGCGCATCGAGCATCCGGCCGGCACCAATGAAACCGTCGTGCTTGGCCTTGGCGAACTCCAGTTGCGCTGCGCGCTCGAACGCCTGACCGACCAGTACAAGCTCGAGGTGGTGACGCGGCCGCCCAAGATCGCCTATCGCGAAACCATCGGCGGCAAGGCCGAGGGGCACCACCGCCACAAGAAACAGACCGGCGGTGCCGGCCAGTTCGGCGAGGTGTTGCTCCGCGTGGAGCCGCTGCCGCGCGGCACGGGCTTCGAATTTGTCGACGCGGTCAAGGGCGGTGCGATTCCGGGGCAGTTCATTCCCGCCGTTGAAAAGGGTATCCGCCAGGTTCTCGAAAGCGGGCCGCTGGCCGGCTTTCCGATGCAGGACGTGCGCGTTACCGTGTTCGATGGCAAGAGCCATTCGGTCGATTCGAAGGAAGTGGCGTTCGCGGCCGCCGGGCGCAAGGCCTTTATCGATGCTGTGCTCAAGGCGCGGCCGAGTGTGCTGGAGCCGATCGTGGATATCGAGGTGACGATGCCCGAAACGGCGATGGGCGACATCATCAGCGACCTCTCCGCCAAGCGCGGACAGGTGCGCGGCACGCGTACGGCGGCCGGCAACAGCGTCGTCGTGGCGGGGCAGGTGCCGCTGTCCGAGCTCAACGACTACCAGTCACGCCTGAACAGCATCACGGGCGGACACGGCAACTACACGATCCAGCTCAGTCACTATGAACCCGTGCCGCCCGCCCAGCAGGAACAGATGGCTTCGCAGCACAAGTCGCATGGGGAGGGCGCGGCCTGACGGTGCGGCAGGCCGATGGCCGATGGCGCCGGCGGTATCAGGCGTTCAGCGCGGGCAGGTTTTGCACTCTCAGCGTTTGTGGCACCGACAGTGAGATCTCGGCCGCGCGCAGCCGCTTCAGGATCTCGAACAGCAGGTCGCTCTTTGTTTCCGTGGCGATCCGCGGGCTGCCTACGTAGCCCGTCACGCTCAGCGTGATCCCGTTCGATGCCAGCTGGCTGAACGTGACGGACGGCGCGGGCTTCTCGAGTATCGCCATGTTTTCGCGGTAAGCCTCCAGCAGCAGATCGCGCACATGCTCGGGGTCGATGTTCAACGGGAACGTCAGCTGCAGCGTCGCCACACCTTGCGTGCTATTGCTCATCGTCACGTTGCGCAGGTTCTGCGATATCAGCTGCGAGTTCGGCACGATCACGGTGGAGCGGTCGCCTAACTGGATTTCCGTCGCGCGCACGTTGATGCGCCGGATGTCGCCCTCGACGCCGCCGATGCTCACCATGTCGCCGACCTTTACCGGACGCTCGGTCAAAAGGATGAGCCCCGACACGAAGTTCTTGACGATCTCCTGCAGGCCGAAGCCAATCCCGACCGACAGCGCACTGACGATCCACGCGAGGTTGTCCCATTTGACGCCCAGCAGCGACAAGGTCAGCAATACGATCAGTACGTAGCCGATATTGCTGAACAGCGTGACGAGCGAGACCCGCAAGCCCGGCTCCATGCATACCTTGGGCAACAGCTCCGCATCCAGCCAGCGCCGTACCGAGCGCAGCAGGTAGATGCCAACCGACAGCGCGATGGCGGCGCTGAGGATCCGATCGGGCATGATATTGAGGCGGCGCAGCTTTTCTCCGCCGAGCACCGTGAGCAGGCTGTTCAACAGATCGCTCGGTGTCGTGCCGAAGCCGCCGGTCAGCAAGGCAATGACCGCGACCAGCAGCAACAGGCTCGTGCCGATGCCCGACACCACCGTCGACGCCTGCTCGAGATGGCTGTCGCCCAGGCCGAACAGCTGCTTGATGACTTTGCCGCTCGAGTGATGCAACGAGAAAACGCACTCGCAGACGTCGCGTGTCAGTTGCGTCAGCAGATACAGGCTACACAGGACGATATCGACCCAGACGAGTTCGTAGGTCAGGAAGCGCGCGAAAGTGATATAGCCGATAAGCAGGGCGAACAACGATGCGATCACCGTAATCGTCACGCCAGCGTGGATCATGCCGGCCAGCGTGGAGCGCGCCTCGGGCTGTTCTCCCGCCGCGCAGAGCAGGGTGCGCACGCGGTTGGCGCGCAGCAGCGCCGCGCCGATTGCCAGGACCACGACAAGCGACACAAGGCCGCGGCCCGACAGCGTGACTTGCAGGCTGGTATCGGCGCTCCGGTTCAGTTGCTCGAGCGTGCCGGCCAGCAGCAACAGGCCGGCGAGGACAGCGGGGAACGGGCTCATCGCCAGCGCGACCCGATCGGCGAGTGCCGGCAGGCGCCATGACGGATGACGCGTGCATAGCAGCGCCCGGCCGAGGCCGGAAATCAGCGCGCTGGTCAGCGTCAGCTTTCCGAGTTCGCTGATCAGGTCTTGCAACTGGGGCGGCGGCTCGTAGTATCGGGTGAAGGCGAAGCAGACGATCTGTACCGCGACCGCCGTCGTCACGACGGTCGCGAGGGCTGTCGCCAGTGCGAGCGCGCTGCGCCGCAGGCGGGACTCCGGCAATCGCGTCAGGCAGAACCACGCGAGAGCCCGCTCGATGAGCCGGCGGCCGATCAGCCAGACAGCCAGCGCAAGGAGTACGAGGAGGGTGGTGACAGCCTGCTGACCCGGCTGCCAGGCCAGTTGCCACAACGGGACGACCTGGTCCCTGAACGCACTTAGCCTTTGCTGGTCTTCCGGTGTCGGCTTGAACAACGGCATCCAGAACTGCGCGCTCAGGATGCTGTCCGAGCGCAGCGCCAGCTGGTTCTTCAGCAGGCTGCGCTGCAGCTTGGCGATCTGCCCGGTCAGGTTGGCTACGTTCTCCTTGTCGTCGGCCGCCTGTTTCAGTCCGTTGTCCAGCTGCGTCTTGCGCGCGTTGAGTTCGGCCCGCTGCTGCGCGACGGCAGGTGCTTCCGGCGTCGTTCCGGCGGCGGGCGCCGGGCCGAGCACATCGAGCTGTGCCTGCAACTGCGCACGCTCGGGCAGCAGTGCCGCGGTCAGCTTGTCGACGTCGCCCGCCAGTTGCTTGATGTCATTGTCAAGCCCTTCGAGCTGCGTGCTGCTCGTGGCGGCCGACGCCAGCTGTTTGATACGGTCCTGTTCTGTCTGGAGCCTCTTCAGTTCAGCGACGGCCTCGGCGTGCGAAAGTGACGTTGCGAGCTGGGCGTCCGTACTTTTTACGGTATCGGCGGCGGCGGCTGTCGGCAGCGCGGCCGGGCTCAGGTGGAATAGCGCAATCAGCACAAGGCTCAGCGCGAGCTTGGGGAGTTTGCTCATAAGACAAAAAAAGCTACAGATCGGCTAGCCGGGCAAGCAATCGGGCACTTTTCCGTGGATGGCCCTGGTTCGCCAGACGGCGCGTTGCCAGGCTCGACGATCGGGATGTTGGACGGCCGCGGCGCCGATCAAACGGGAAGTCGATCAGACGGCTGGGGCGCGATTTCGGCGGCGTGCTCTTGCTCTGGCGGAGAGGACGCCCGGTACTGGGCGGTCAGTGCGGGACGCTGCGATACGATGCCGTGCGGGCGGTAAGCCGCTGCAGCAGGGCCGGATTGGCGGCCGAACTGGCTTACTCATCGCTTGCGCAGGCCACATCGCGCTGACCAGTCTGGTGGTGGCGGTGGGCCGAGGTTTGACCTAAAGAAGCTGCATTATACATAGGCATGCCGGCGCTCCCGATCGTGCGGTTTTTTCCGGTGTCCGCAGGAACGGAGCTTGCCAAACAGCATATTGGCTCGCCAGGAATCACTGCATGACAAGGCCGTCGGCCATCTGGTCCAGCGCCATGGGAGTGACTTCGGATGAGCCGTAGACCACGCCAGCCACAGGCGCGGTACCTGCCGCCACCATCATCGTCTGGACGGGTTGTTGCGCCCTGAACGAGACCGAACCTTTAGTGACACTGGCCGCTGTCACGGTATAGGTGCCCGCTTGCAGGTTCCCCAGGGTCGTCGATTGCCCCACAGTCTGCCGGTAGCCGCCGGGGCCGGTGACCGTAACGTTGGCGGGCGTTCCCGCAGGCAGGCCCGAGATGATGATGGAGAGGGTGCCGGGCTTGCCGTCACCGGCGGTCACTTCGACCTCGCCGCCCCCGCCGCACGCGGCGACGATGAGGCAGCAGGTGCCGAGAAGTAAGCACAGGGCATGTCGGAGCGTGGACGTCATGGCTGGCTCCCGTGGAGGTTGGCCGCAATGGAATCATGGCGGCGCGGCAACACGATGTCCAGTCCGGGGACTAGCTCCGCAATGCGTCGGCCATGGCGCGAAGCGCCAATGTGTAGCCGGCAACGCCAAGCCCGCAGATCACGCCCGTGGCCGCCCGCGAGATGATCGAATGGCGATGGGTCTCTTCGCGCGCGTGGATATTCGTGATGTGCAGTTCAATGACCGGCCGCTGAATCAGCTTGACGGCATCAAGCACAGGTACGGATGCAAAGGAAAACCCGGCCGGATTGATGATCACGGCGGCATTCTTTTCAAAGGCTTCCTGGAGCCAGTCCACCATCGTGGCTTCGCTGTTGGTCTGACGAAAATCGCAGTCGATCCGCAATTCGTCAGCCAGCCCGGCGACGCGTTGTTGCACCTCGGCAAGCGTGGTCGTGCCATACAGATGCGGCTCGCGCTTGCCCAGCATGTTGAGATTGGAGCCGTTCAGCAGATATACGAGTTCGGTCATGGTCTGTGCCGCGCGGCCAGGGGCCGCGCGCGTCGTGGGTTAGCGGGACTGGCTGGTGCCAACTGAGAGGAAAGGAGCGCCATCGGCCATGTCGTTCGGCGCTTCCGCGCGGTTCAGGTCGATGCCACGCGTTTCGGGCGCCGTCAGAATCATGGCCAGCGAGATGAGGTTGAACGCGACGCACACCGCAACGACGCCCCACGGTGATCCGTTGCAGACTGACAGGAGCCACACCGCAACGACGGGCATCGGACCGCCGGCAATCAGGTTTGCCCCCGTGTAGGCAAGTGCGGATCCCGAGTAGCGGACATTGGTCGGGAATGCTTCGGCGAACGCGACCGGCTGAATGCCGCTCTGGAACTGGGTGAAGCCGAGGAAAAGCCCCATGATGGCAAGCATCGGCAGGAAGCTCTTGGTGTCGAGGATCTGGAAGTAGACGAACAGGATCAGCAGCGTCGCAACGGAGCCAATGGCCAGCGCCTTCTTGCGGCCGATCTTGTCGCTAAGCATGCCGCCCGCCAGTGCACCGAAAATCGCGCAGACGTTGGCACCCATCAGCAGCAGGAAGCCGGTCTGCTTGGGCACGGCGAGCGTCTTGGTGATGTAGCTCAGCGAGAACACCACAATGAGATAGAAAATCGCCGCGGGTCCGCAAAAGAAGAGCATCCAGCGCAGCACCGTTTTTGAATGGAACCGGAACGCGTCGCGCAGCGGATTGCCGGCTTGCGCCACCCTGTTCTTGCTGAGTTCCACGAATGCCGGCGTTTCATTGACCTTCAGGCGGATATACACGCCGACGATCACCAGGACGAAGCTCAGCAGGAACGGCACGCGCCATCCGTAGGACTCGAAGGATTCCGCTGACATCGTGGAGGCGAGGAGAAGCAATACGCCGTTGGCAAGGATCTGGCTCAATGGCGAGCACAGGCCCAGCAAACCGGAATACTTGCCGCGCCGGTCCGGACTGGCGTGCTCGATTGCCATCAGTTGAGCGCCGGTCGATTCGCCGCCGAGCGCGAAGCCCTGCAGAACGCGCAGCAGCACCAGCAACACCGGTGCCCAAACGCCGATCTGTGTGTAGGTGGGCAGCAAGCCCATCAGCACGGAGGACAGTCCCATGATCGTGACGGTGCCCAGCAGCAGATTGCGGCGCCCCAGCTTATCGCCGAGATGGCCGCAAATGATCGCCCCCAGAGGCCGCGCCGCCAGGCCGACACCGAACGTGGCCAGCGATGCGAGGAGCGCGGATGTCGGCTCCATCGCGGGAAAGAACAGCTTGGGCAGAATCGTAGCCGCCAACGCCCCATACAGCGTGAAGTCAAACCACTCTAGTGCGGTGCCAATGGTGGCGGCTGCGACGGCGCGCGTGCGCATTGCCGCATCGGCGTGGCGCGGTGTCTCTTCAGTCATTTTGTCTCCTAGCGTCTCTTGCTGGGGATGGCATGCAGCGCTGCCATCCGGTGCCGTTTGAATCCGTCCAACAACGTTGCCCTTCGTGCCGGTTGGAGCGGTGAATGCATGCTAGCAGCGGTTTGGGAATGCCATTCCGAACTTGACGTATTGGTATTTTTGTTGAATAGTAAAAAACTATATATTTCATTGGCAGGGAGCTCGCCATGTCAGGCGTACTGCGCACACTTGGAATCCTCGAATACCTTTGTACCCAAGTCGAGGCCGTTCCCCTGGCCGCCATCGCCGATGATCTCGATATCCCGCGCAGCGCGTGCCATCGCCTGCTGGTCGATCTCAAGAACGCGGGCTATGTGCGCCAGTTGCGGGACCACGGCGACTACATACTGACGACCAAGCTGGTGGGGATGGGACTGGGCTTTCTCGCGACTTCCGGCATCGTAGATATTGCCCAGACAAGGCTGGACCGGCTGGCGGAAACGTCGGGCGAACTCGTTCGCCTGGCCATCGTCGACGGGGACCGCCTCACCTGGGTGGCCAAGGCGCAAGGGGCGCTGAGGGGGCTGCGGTATGACCCCGACATGGGCATGGACACCATTCTTTCCTGCAGCGCAACCGGACATGCCTGGATGCAGACCATGACGGATGAACGCGCCCTTGAACTGGTGCTGAAGCAAGGCTTCGGCCAGCCCAGACAATATGGCCCCAATGCGCCAACCACCGTCAAAGCCTTGCTGGGCTTCATCCACAAGGCACGGGAGCGCGGCTATGCCACCATCAATGAAGTGTTCGCACCGGCAATGACGGCCATGGCGGCGCCCGTCCAGCGCCGGGGGTATCCCGCAATTGGGGTGATCAGCATTGCGGGCCCCCTTAGCAGGCTCAGCGAGGCACGCATGAAAGAGCTGGGCCCGGCACTGCTTAGTGCCGCTGCGGAACTGGCCGCGGCTAGCCACGCCTCCGCGCTTTTCAATCGGACTTCCTAGCCGGGCAAGCGCAAACGGGGCGGGCCGCAGCCCGCCGTTTTCCATCAAGCCGCCTGCGCTTCGCGCAGTGTTTCAGTTGTGCGTGCCGTCCGTGAACGGATCGCGACGATCCGTAGCCTCGACGATATCCTCTTCGCTTGGGATGTCGTGGCCCGGGCGTCGTCCCCTATGCATGTCGCGACGGCGGCTGACTGCTCGATCAGGCTGCCCATCGCAAACGCTCGTATGCCATCGATCTTGCCCCATATCAGGCTCGACGGTCCGGCATCCATCCGGTCTTCACGCCAGGCTCCAGTATTTTCCTAGTGCCCAAAGCAACCCGCTCAGCGTAAAGAACGACACAATCGTGGTCACCAGCAAAGTCACTGCGCTGAAATCTTCCTGCCCATAGACCTGCCCCAACGTCGCATAGATGCCCATCATTGGCATAGCCGCCATCAACACAGCCGCCATCCGCAGCGAAGGCTCGATCTCCCCAAGCCCGAGCATCGGCACCATCGTGATCGCCACGAAAACCAGCAACGGATGCAGCACCAGCTTGCCAAGAACAATCGGCGCAATCCGTGAGCCGTGTCCGCGCATGGGAAGCCCGACCAGCGTGCCGCCAATGACAAACAGGGACAGGGCACTACAGGCAGTTGCCAGCATATCGACCGTGCGTATCACCGGCCCGGGCAGTTTCAATCCGAGTACCGACACGGTGAGCCCCGCGAGCAAGCCGATAATCAGCGGGTTATAGGCCATCCGCATCAGCGATTTGCCCAATGCACGCCATTGCCCGGCGCCGCCTTGCCTGCTCTCGGCCATGCAGAGCAGGAAAGGGATGACCAGCAGGTTCTCCACTGTCATGTTGAGCGCAAGCGATACCCCGGCCACAGGGGCAAGGGTGAGCAGCAGGATGGGATAGCCGACATAACCGCTGTTCGAGCACGACATGCCCATCGCGTAGAAGGCGCTGGTGGCCGGATTCAGCCCGGAAGCCCGCCGGCACCAGAAATAGCCCAGGCCGACCATTGCCCATGATCCGAGGCAATAGGCGAGCAGGTAGCTGACATTCAGGATCTCCCCAAGCTGCCGCTGCGACAACGTCCGGAACAGCAGCGCCGGCAACGCCAGATTGATCACGAACCTGCCGAAAACGCGCATGTCGGCTTTGGCGAAGATCCCCGAGCGGGTCATCGAGTATCCGATCAGGATGGCGATATAGATCGGGGCGATGATGGCCAGGATGTCGAGCATTAGGTGGCTTCCGAAAAAACGTCCGTCAAGGCTGGTGCGCTGGCGCGCGCAACGCGGCCATCATGCCGCGGTGCCGGGGAGGGCAACCACGGCAGGTTGGCGGCGTTGCGGCTATTGTTCTTGCAACTGCAGGGGCCACTGGCCGCGCTCAGAACTTGTGGCGTATCCCGGCCATGACGCCCAGCCGTGTGCTGTTGCCGAACGTATTGCCGCTGTTGATGAAGGTGGGGGAACTGTTCAGCGGAATCCATGCGCCGCTCAGGTGGGTGTAATCGACTGCCATATAGACGTCGGTCCGCTTGCTGAAGTTGTAGTCCAGCATCGCCGCGGTGGTCAGGCGCTTGCCGCTTTCGCCGGCGTGCTTGAGCCAGTCGTACTGGAAGGTTCCGATCAGGCTCAGGGCTTCGGTGAGGTTGACGCGGGTGCCCACATAGCCGACGTTGTTGCGGTAGTCCGCGACATCGAGGCGGTTGTTGGTATAGCCCAGGTAATACTGCGCGCGCGCGGCCTTCCAGGTGCCGCCCAGGCCCCAGACGGTCTGCTTGCTGGCTTGCGAAGCGGGCACGGCGCCAAAGAAGGCGGAGGAGACATCGTGCGTGACCTGGTAGACGGCGCCAACCTCAAAGGGACCGGAACTGTAGACCAGCGAGCCGGCTGCGGCGTTGCTGGCCGAGGTACTGCCGGCGACTTCGCCGAAGGTGTAGGCGCCGGCCACCTGCAGGCCGCCGAAGGACTTGATGTACTTGATGGTGTTGTCGTAGCGCAGGCCGGTGTAATTGCCGCCCTGGTACCCGACGATGGAGTTGTTGGCGAAGGCCATGGCCTCGTAGGAGGACAGGATCTCGTGCGCGAGGGTGTACTGCCGCCCCAGCGCGAGCTTGCCGTAATCGCCATCCAGTCCCACCACGGCTGTGCGTCCGAAGAGGCGGCCGCCTTGCTGGCTGATGCCGGTATCGGGGTTAAAGCCCGACTCCAGGATGAAGAAGGCCTTCAGGTTGTTGCCCAGGTCTTCGGTGCCGCGCAGGCCCCAGCGGCTGCCGGTCAGTTCGCCGTCGGTCATTTGCCATTTGCTGTTGCCGGCAGCGTTCTCGTGGGTGGAGAAACGAATCGTGGTGTCGATCAGGCCATACAGGGTGACGCCGCATTGCTGCGCGAATGCTGGCCATGCTGCGCTCCCCAGGATAAGCAGGGCGGCGGCTTTTTTCATATTGATACTCCTCCGGTTGGCTTTTGATATTTATTGATATCAATAAATATCTATTGATATCTTTTAATCCATCTTGATAAGTCGCCGCAGTGCGGGTCGCAGGCTGCCTCAGGCGAGTGCCTTGATCACTTTCGCTTCGCCCATGGCCTCTTCCCGCAAGCGGTCATAGTCCCGCTTGTCCATGGGGACCGCGCCGGGCTCGCCGAGGTCGCTCATGCGGATGCGATGGGTTTCCCGTGCGCTCCATGCGGCGATTGCCGCGATGATCGTGACGGTCAGGGTGATCGCGCCAACGGTGAGCGGGATATTGGCCGATCCCGGAGGCGCTGCCATGGCGAATAGCGCCGGAAGCAGGGCGGTGATGGCGGTGCCGGCGTTTTGGGCAATAGCCATGGCCGAGACGCGGGAGCGCGTCGGGAACAGCTCCGGGTAGAAGCTCGGGAACACCGCGTTATAGCCTTGGTAGACCACGCCCCACATCAGCAGCGACGAGACGATCGCCAGCGGCACGTTATGGATGCTGATGGCGTAAAGGTAAGCGAACGAGAGCAGCCCCGAGCCCAGCGCTCCGACGATGATCGGCGGCCGGCGGCCGATCTTGTCGGACAGGTTGCCGACAAACGGAATGACCAGCACGGCGAGGATATTGCCCGCGACCGGAATCCACAGATAAAGGCTCTTTTCAAAGCCAATGCCATAAGCCGGTTGCACCGCGTAAGCCGCGCCGAACACCGTGGCGACCACCGGGATGACGTTCATCAGGGCAACGCATACCACCCGGATCATGTCCTTCCAGCTGTATTTGAAGGCTTCGATGATCGGCGAGCGAGGCACGGCGCTGCCCTTCGCTTCCTGGGCAAATGCAGGCGTTTCATTGACTTCGCGGCGGATGATAAAGCCGGCGACAAGCACGAAGGCGCTCAGCAGGAAGGGAATGCGCCAGCCCCATGCGTTGAAGGCATCGGCGGGCATGTAGTACGCCAGCGGCAGGAATACCGCGGCGGCGAGGATCTGGCCGGCCTGCACGCCCTGGAGCGTGAAACTGGCGTAGTAGCCGCGTCGGCCGAACGGGGCGTGCTCGAGAATCATCGAACTGGCGCCGGAAATCTCGCCGGCCACCGCGAAACCCTGGATGAGGCGAAGGACGACCAGCAGCACAGGGGCAAGCATGCCGACCTGCTGATACGTCGGCAGCAGGCCGACCGCCATCGTCGAGAAACCCATCAGGAACATGCACAGGACCAGCACGGTCTTGCGCCCGTGGGTGTCGCCCCAGTGGCCCAGGAAGAATGCGCCGATTGGCCGTGCGATGTAGCCGACGCCGTAAGTTGCCAGCGACGCGACGATCGCGATCTTGGGGTTGCCCGAGGGGAAGAAGATCTGCGGGAAGATCAGGGACGCGGCCGTCGCATAGATGAAGAAGTCATAGTATTCGAGCGCCGATCCGATCCAGCCGCTCGCGGTCGCCTTCTTCGTCTGGCGTGCGCCGTGTGTGTCACGGTCGATGGTGGTAGCCATGTTGTCTCCTGTATTTGGTGCCTGAAAATTAAGCGATCGCCATGCCCCGGACAAGCTCAATTCGCGCAATTTGCGCGCTAATCGCGCTACTTGCGCGTTAGACGACCGAAAGTCGGGTTTTTACTAGCGTGAGGGGTTTTCCGGGACATGCGTCGGCGTCAACTGCGGCGACAGCGCTGGCAAGGTGTGCACAGCACTTGAGCGCCAGTCGAGCGACCTGATCGCCACGGTGCCGCCAACCGCTGGCTGCGCGGTATCTGCGAGGCGGGAGATCAAGCGCGGCAAGTTGGAGGCTGATGCCGATGCGCCGTGGGCGGGGAAGCGTCGGTGAAAGGGGGGAAGAAACCGCGAACACGTTCATTGTCAATGTGATCGCGGAAAGGCGTGTCCGGCTGCGAGGCACGCTTGTCGCTACCGCCGCTTTCCGCAACGGATAGCCGCCAGCGCGTGCCCCTGGCTCGCGCTGGCGTCTCCAGGACTTAGTCGCCTTTGAAGCCGGATGCCTTGATGACCGGCGTCCAGCGAGCGGCAAGCGCGTTCGCATACTTGGCGACTTCGTCAGCCGTACCGCCAGGCAGCAAGTCATAACCGGTGCGGCCCAGCTTCTCGCGGACATCGGGCATGGCCAGCACCTTGCGCGCGGCCTGGTACCACTGCGCGGACACCTCGGGCGCGGTGTTGGCGCGCACGTACAGCAGGTAGCGCGACGAGGTCACCAGGTTTGGAAATCCGGATTCCGCAAAGGTGGGCACGTCGGGGAGGGCATCCGCGCGCTTGTCGCCGGCCACCGCCAGCACGCGGAGCTTGCCGGCGCGGTGGTACTCCATGAACGAGGTCGTCGCGTCCATGCCCGCCGCAATCTGGTTTCCCATCAAGTCCGTCACCAGGGCGCCGCCTCCGCGATAGGGCACCAGGGTGCTGCCGGTACGGGACTGGGCCACGAATTCCCCGGCGAGGAAGTGGAGCAGGGTACCAACCGTGCTGATGCCGATCGAATGGTCAGCGGGACGGGCTCTGGCCGCCTGGACAAACTCGGCCAGTGTCCTGGCCGGAGAGTTTGCATTGACCGCCAGGCCAAACTGAACGCCGGCCACGTCGGTGATCGCCCTGAAATCGGTGGCGGGATTGAAACGCATATTGTTATAGATCAACGGGCCGATGAACATCGGATCGACCGGCGCCAGCAGCACGGTATGGCCGTCTGCCGGAGCGTTCTTCAATACCTCCGCCGCCACGCGGGTGCCGGCACCGGGCCGGTTGTCGACGATGACGGTCCGGCCAAGCGTTTCCTTGAGTTTCTCGGCCAGCAGACGGCCCATGAAATCGGCTGGTCCCCCGGCCGGGAATGGCACGATGATGCGAGACACGGATTGCCCCCATGCGGCGCGCGAGATCAGGCTGCCGGTGCACAGGGCGGCGGCGGTGCCGGCCAGCATGGCCCGGCGCGAAAACCGCGCAGGGGAAGTCGGGTTGCGTTCGTTCATGGGAGTCTCCTGTTTTGATTGCGGGGGTTGTTATCGGGCGGTGAACGGGGTGAAGCGCGCGGCGTCTTCTATGACCTGGCCTGCCTGCAGCAGCAGATCCTCCCGGAAGCGCCAGGCCAGCAGTTGCACGCCGACGGGTACGCCGCCGGCCATGCCTGTGGGCACCGAGAGGCCCGGCACGCCCAGCATGGCAGTGGCTAGCAGCGGGCTTTGGGCGTCAAGCAGGGCGTGGGTTTGTTCCAGCGTGCCGATATCGGCGTCCTGCGGGCATGGGCGCTGCCATGACACCGGCATCAACACCAGCGGATATTCATGCAGAAAGACCGACCAGTTGCGGCCCAGTGCCTGGCGCCGGGCCAGTGCATCGAGGAAGCCGTCGCGGTCGGTCTCCGGCATGCCCGCCAGCATGTTGCGCTGGCTGCGCCGCATGGCGTCGTCGCCATGTTGTTCCACGCCCGCGACGATATTCCGGCGGCTGTCGTCAGTCGTCAGCGTGCGCCACAGGGCGGCAGCTTCCACAAAGTCCGGCAGCGCGGCTTCCTCGACGGCGTAGCCGGCCTGCTGCAGCCAATGCGCCGCGCTGTCCAACGCTTCGCTGATTGCTGGATCGATGGGGATGCCGGGGCAGCGTTTGAACAGCGCCACGCGGATAGGGCCCGTTGGCGGCGGCAGTTCCAGCGGTACCGGCACCCAACTGGGGTCACGCGCGTCATGGCGCGCCATCGCGTGATATCCAAGCCGCAGGTCGGCCATGTTGCGTGCCAATGGTCCCTGCACCGACATGAGTTGCGGTGTGATGCCGCGCTCGACGCTGGCAGTGGGGTTGTACGCGGGTACCCGGCCTGTCGTGGGCCGCAGGCCAGGCACGCCGCAGGCATACGCCGGATAACGGATGGAGCCACCGATGTCATTGCCATGTGCCAGTGCGCCCATGCCGCAGGCCACCGCGGCAGCGGCGCCACCGCTGGACCCGCCAGGCGTGATATCCGGGTTCCAGGGATTCAGCGTGCGCCCGTGCAGACCGTTGTCGGTGAACCAGCGCGACGAGTAGGTGGCCGTGTTGCTGCGCCCGACGATGATGGCGCCGGCATTGCGCCAGTTGGCAACCACCGGGGCGTCTTCGCGCGCGATATTCTCCCGCAACGGGATGACGCCGTTGGTAGTGGCATGGCCCGCCTGGTCCACATTGATCTTGATCGTGACGGGCACGCCGTGAAGCGGCCCGAGTTGCGCTCCGCTCGCGGTCATCTGGTCGGCCGCATCGGCGCTGGCCAGGGCCTGCTCGGCCAGCACTTCAGCCAGGGCGTTGAGGCTCGGGTTGAGCTGTTCGATGCGAGCGAGTGCGCTGGCCGTGGCCTCGCGGCAGGATATCTCGCGCCGCCGTACCGCGGCGGCAATGTCGACGGCGCTCCAGCGCCACAGCGTTTCATGGGGTTTCACGTGGGACTCCAAAAATTAGAGCAAAAACGATCCCGCCCCCATTGGCCGACGGCTGATGGGAGTATGGCGGGGAGGGGGGCGGTGCCGGCGGGCGAGACCCACGCGGCCAAGGTCAGTCGCCCGGACTGATCAGCAGGCTGCTCCGGTCGACCCGCGACTCGGCTTCGAGGGCCAGGGCTTCGGCGTGCGCCATATGCTCTTGCATGAGTGCCCGGGCACGGTCGGCGTCGCGCGCGCGGAATGCATCCATCAGGGCCGTGTGGCTGTGGACGATCTCGTCGTCGAAGCGGTCGAAACTCTCTTGTGCGTTGCGTACCACGATCACGCGGCGAATGATGTCGTTGAGCAGGCGGCAGAACAGCGCCAGCATGGGGCTGCTGCAGGCATCGGCGAGCCGGTCGTGAAAGAGCAGATCCGCTTCGCGGCGCTCGTTCCAGTCCTCGCTGCCGCCATGCGCCGGATGGCTCAGGCCGATCAGCGCATCGAGATCGGCCAGGTCGGCCTCGGTCAGGCGCAATGCCACATTGGCTGCCAGTTCGGGCTCAACCGCGCGGCGCAAGGCATATAGCGTCGCGATATCGACCGGCTGGAAGTAGAGGAAGTTGGAGACAGCCTCCAGGCACTGGACGTAGGAGGGCTGCGTCAGCGTGGCGCCTCCGTTGGGCCCGGTAGTGACGGTGACCAGGCCCTGCACCTGCAAGGCGGTCAGCGCTTCGCGCACCGTTCCGCGGCCGACGCCCATCTGCTCGATCAGCGCCGCCTCCTGCGGCAACTTGCCGCCCACTTTCTGGTGCGTCTGGACAATCCAGCGCTTGATACCGTTGACTACCTGATCGACGCGCTTTACGCGCTTGCTGCCGGATAACCCGGGCTTGGGGGCGTGAGGCATTGCTGACTCTATTTATGATCATAATTATCATAATTGGTCAGCGGCCCGATTTTTCCTATGCGGGTATTCCCGGGGCGGTGGCTTGCGGGCATCGCGCCTTCGTGGAGGCGGCGCAGGAGGTGGCTGGCTGGCCGAAGGCCGATGGCGAGTCCCCTGGCGGCGCGCAAGGCAGCCGGGATAGGCCGTAGCGGGATACCAGCCGGGCAGGCAAAGCGTGTTTTGTGCATTTCATAATGCAAAAAGCCATCCCGTGTTTGAGCCCCCTGAAGCAAAATCAGGCAAAATTCGACGTTACTGCCGGGCTGCGACCCAGCCGGTGGCGTTCTCCAACCCATTTCTTGACCCTGAGAGAAGCAATGAGTACCCAGCAACCCACCATCATCTACACGCTGACCGACGAGGCGCCGCTGCTGGCGACCAGCGCCTTCCTGCCGATCATCCGCACCTTTACCGCGCCGGCCGGGATCGACGTCACCACCAGCGATATTTCGGTGGCGGGCCGTATCCTGGGCGAATTCCCGGAATTCCTGACCGAAGCGCAGCGCGTCCCGGACAACCTGGCTGAACTGGGCCGCCTGACCCTGCTGCCGGACACCAACATCATCAAGCTGCCCAACATCAGTGCTTCGGTGCACCAGCTGGTCGGCGCCATCAAGGAACTCCAGGCCAAGGGCTACAACGTGCCTGACTTCCCGGAAGACCCGAAGACCGATGCCGAGAAGGCCATCCGCCAGCGCTACTCCAAGTGCCTGGGAAGCGCCGTGAACCCCGTGCTGCGCGAAGGCAACTCGGATCGCCGCGCACCGGCCGCCGTGAAGAATTACGCCCGCAAGAACCCGCACAGCATGGGCGAGTGGAGCATGGCTTCGCGTACCCACGTGGCGCACATGAAGCACGGCGACTTCTACCACGGTGAAAAGTCCATGACCCTGGACCGCGCCCGCGACGTGAAGATGGAGCTGGTCACCAAGAGCGGCAAGACCATCGTGCTGAAGCCCAAGGTTTCGCTGCTGGACGGCGAGATCATCGACAGCATGTTCATGAGCAAGAAGGCGCTGTGCGACTTCTACGAAGAGCAGATGGAAGACGCGCGCAAGACCGGCGTCATGCTGTCGCTGCACGTGAAGGCCACGATGATGAAGGTCTCGCACCCCATCGTGTTCGGCCACGCCGTGAAGATCTTCTACAAGGAAGCCTTTGCCAAGCACGGCGCGCTGTTCGACGAACTGGGCGTGAACGTCAACAACGGCCTGGTCAACCTGTACGACAAGCTGGAAAGCCTGCCCAGCTCCAAGCGCGAGGAAATCATCCGCGACATGCACGCCTGCCACGAGCATCGCCCGGAACTGGCGATGGTGGATTCGGCCAAGGGCATCTCCAACCTGCACGCCCCCAATGACGTGATCGTGGACGCCTCGATGCCGGCCATGATCCGTATCGGCGGCAAGATGTGGGGCGCCGACGGCCGCCCGAAGGACACCAAGGCCGTGATCCCGGAAAGCACGTTCGCCCGCATCTACCAGGAAATCATCAATTTCTGCAAGACCAACGGCAACTTCGACCCGGTCACCATGGGCACCGTGCCCAACGTCGGCCTGATGGCCCAGCAGGCCGAGGAATACGGCTCGCACGACAAGACCTTTGAAGTGCCCGAAGCCGGCGAAGCCCGCATCGTGGACATCGCCACGGGCGAAGTGCTGCTGGTGCAGAACGTGGAAGAGGGCGACATCTGGCGCATGTGCCAGGTCAAGGACGCGCCGATCCGCGACTGGGTCAAGCTGGCCGTTACCCGCGCCCGCAACTCCGGCATGCCGGCGATCTTCTGGCTGGACCCGTACCGTCCGCACGAAGCCGAGATGATCAAGAAGGTCGAGACCTACCTGAAGGATCACGACACCACCGGCCTGGACATCCAGATCATGTCGCAGGTGCGCGCCATGCGCTACACGCTGGAACGCGTCATCCGCGGCCTGGACACCATCTCGGTCACCGGCAACATCCTGCGCGACTACCTGACCGACCTGTTCCCCATCATGGAACTGGGCACCAGCGCCAAGATGCTCTCCATCGTCCCGCTGATGGCCGGTGGCGGCATGTACGAAACCGGTGCGGGCGGCTCGGCGCCCAAGCACGTCAAGCAACTGGTGGAAGAAAACCACCTGCGCTGGGACTCGCTGGGTGAATTCCTGGCGCTGGCCGTGTCGCTTGAAGACCTGGGCATCAAGACCAGCAACGCCAAGGCCAAGATCCTGGCCAAGACGCTGGATGCCGCCACCGGCCAGCTGCTGGAGAACAACAAGAACCCGTCGCCCAAGACGGGGCAACTGGACAACCGCGGCAGCCAGTTCTACCTGGCCATGTACTGGGCCCAGCAACTCGCGGCGCAAACCGAAGATGCAGCCCTGGCCGCGCAGTTCGCGCCGCTGGCCAAGCAACTGAGCGACAACGAGCAGGCCATCGTGGCGGAACTGTCGGCCGTGCAAGGCAAGGAAGCGGACATCGGCGGTTACTACAAGCCCGACTTCGCGAAGCTGGATGCCGTGATGCGCCCGAGCAAGACGCTGAACGCGGCGCTGGCGGCTGCGCAGGCTTAAGGAAGTTCCGCTGCCTCCGGTCGGGGCGGGTTGTACCTGCGCTATCCCTGACCGCTCCCTTCCGGCCCATGGCCGGGAGGGATTTTGCTGATCGTCCCGTTGATGGCAGCAGTTGCACGATGCGCTTCGGGGCAAGGCGATGTTTTTCTTCCGGTTCGCTATGCGGAGCACTTGCAAATTCCGATCCGTTAGGTAAAATGCGCCTCCTCACCTAGCCCAGGTGGCGAAATTGGTAGACGCACTAGGTTCAGGTCCTAGCGGTGGCAACACTGTGGAGGTTCGAGTCCTCTCCTGGGCACCAAGATAGAAAGCAAAAGGCCTGCATTCGTGCAGGCCTTTTGCTTTGGTGCTTCGCGTCGAAAGGCGAGAGGTGAAAGGCGACCCCTTGTCGCGTCAAGGCAAAGGCCTAGGTATTTGTTCTTAGTTGCACGAAGCAACTATTGCAACGAGAATCTGTTGTCGATATCGACTAATTCTCCGAAGCCTGCCATGCCATCCTCCGACCACCCCATCCTCGAATACCTGTCGTTCCGACTCGATCGGCTGAGCGAGCTGAGCAAGGCGGCAGGTTCGCAGTTCTACGAAAACGAGTTCGGCGTCACGGTGCGGGACCTGCGCGTGCTTCGCCTGGTTGCGCTGGAGCCGGGGCTGACCCTGAGCCGGCTCATCGAACTCTCCTTGCTCGAAAAGACACAGGTGTCGAAGCTGGTCAGCGCGCTGGTGCGGCAAGGGCTGCTGAGCCGGCAGATCGGCGAACTCGATGCCCGGCAGATCAATCTGTTCCTGAGCGCGGAGGGCGAGAGCATGGTGAAGCGAACCTACGAGCGCGGCAATACGCTGGAGAAGGCATTGCTGGCCACGCTGACCGAGGCGGAGCTCAAGACGTTCAATCGCTGCATCGACAAGCTGACCGATACGCTCGAGCACCGTGCGAGGGACGCCGGCCATGAAGGCGCGGCCAGGGTCAAGCCCAAGCGGGCCGCATAGATTCTTGGTTTCCCGTGCCGGGGTTGCGAATCCGGTGCTGGCTGATGCACTGATGCACCTTCACCGATGGATGACCCAATGACAATCAACGAGACAAACGAGACAACCGCCCTTAATGCGCTGAGCGCCACGACGCTGCTCGACCTCTATGCCCGCAAGGCGTTATCGCCAGTGGAGGTGACCCAGGCCGTGCTGTCGCAAATGGAAGCATGGGAGCCGCATATCCATGCGGCCTATGCCCTCGACACGCAGCGCGCGCTGGCGATGGCACGCGAGTCCGAGGCGCGCTGGCAGCGCGGCGCGCCGCAAGGGGCGCTGGACGGCGTGCCGGTGACGATCAAGGAGAACATCGCCACGCAAGGGGTGCCCGTCCCGCTGGGCTGCGCCGCGACCGAGCTGGTCCCGGCCGCGAAGGATGCGCCCCCGGCGGCGCGCTTGCGTGAAGCCGGGGCTGTGTTCCTCTGCAAGACCACGATGCCGGACCTCGGCATGCTTGGCGCGGCCATGTCCAGCTTTCACCCGCTGACGCGCAATCCATGGGACCTCAGCCGGAATACGGGCGGCTCCAGTTCGGGCGCGGGCGCGGCAGCGGCGGCCGGCTATGGTCCCCTGCATGTCGGCACGGACATCGGTGGCTCGGTGCGCGGGCCGGCCGGTTTCTGCGGCATCTTCGGGCTCAAGCCGAGCCTTGGCCGCATTCCGATCGATCCGCCTTATGCGGCGCGCGCCGCCGGTCCGATGACGCGCACCGTGGCGGATGCCGCGCTCATGATGCGCGTGCTGTCGCAGCCCGATGCGCGCGACCATATGAGCTTGCCCTACCAGGCTATCGAGTGGAACCGGCTGGATCGCAGCCTCAAGGGCCTGCGCATCGGCTTGTGGCTTGAGCTCGACTGCGGCATCCCGCTCGATCCGGATGTGCGCGAAGCGGTGGAGAGGGCGGCCAGGGCATTCGAAGCGGCCGGCGCGGTCGTCGAACCGATCCGGCCGTGGATCGGGCCGGGCATGCTCGAAGGTATCAGCCGCTTCTGGGCCATGCGCACACGCATGGACCTTTCCGCGCTGCCCGAAGCGCGGCGCGGAAAGGCGTCGCCAGCTATCCAGTGGGCGGTGCAAAAGAGCCAGGAGGTCAGCGCCGAGCAGCTATACAAGGCGCACGCCCAAGGCCTGGCGCTGCGCGCGGCGACCGTGGCCGCCACGCGCGATTTCGACTATGTGCTCTCGCCCGTTTTCCCGCGGCCTGCGTTTGGCGCGGAACAGACGCATGTGGAATACGAGGGCGTCGAGCCGATTCACCAGGCAAGCTTCACGATCGTCTACAACTTCTCCGAGCAGCCCGCGGCATCCGTCAATTGCGGGTACGCGGCGGATGGCATGCCCATCGGCCTGCAGATTGCCGGACGGCGTTTCGACGATCTGGGCGTCCTGCAGATGGCCAGGGCCTGGGAGGAGATGCGTCCCGCGCAGCGGCCCTGGCCGCAACCGCCGCGGACGGCAGCCTGAGCGCGTCGGGCAGCGAGGACGTCGCCCGGTGAGGCGGCGTTCCGTCAGCTACCCAGCCGGGCTTCGATCTTTCCAGTGAGCCCGTCAACCCAGGAACGCAGCAGTTTGTCGGAGACCACCAGCGGCACCGATGCCGCCACGATCTGGTACACCTTGTTGCGTCGTACCTTGGAGACTTTTCCGGGGTCGAGCCAATCGTCGTTGTTGACGAGCAGCAGCAGGGTTTCCAGGCCGATGAGGACCGGCCACAGGCACGCCAGCCGCAACCGGATGGAGAACGCCGGGATGGCGAGCGTGTATTCAACCGCCTCCCGGAAGTGATCCAGCGTTTCGCGGATCAGCTCGAACAGCAGCGGTTGGGCGCGCAGGGCGTTGGCCGGCAGCAAGAGATCTTGCGGCGTCAATCCAAACCGGTCCAGCATCGTGGCTGGCAGATAGCAGCGGCCAATGCGCAGGTCCTTGCCGCAGTCACGCAGGACGTTCGTCAACTGCAGTGCCTTTCCGAAGCGCACGCCACGGTGCAGCATGGTCTCCGGGCTACCCTTGAGTGTTCCCGGCATGTGCGCATAGGTCATCTTGGTCCAGAATTCCCCCACGCATCCCGCAACCAGGTAGGTGTACCGGTCAAGCTCTTCCGGTTCGCGAAGCGCGACGATCTGCCCGGAGCATTCGTCGGGGAAGGTACGGAGATCAAATTCCATGCCCGTCGTCAGGGTCGTCACGATCTCGCGTACCGCCGCCCGGTCGGACTCGCTCAACTGGGACAATATCGACAGCGCGGGCCCCAGCGACTCGAGCAGGACCTTCTCGTCGGACTGCGTCTGCTGCCCCGCGACTTCCACCGCCATGCGTCGCAGGAACGTCCCGTCGTCCGCGGCGCCGTTGACCTGATCGCGCAGCGACAGGAGCAGATCCAGCCGTTGCCGCGGCGGAATGAGCGAAGTGTCGGCGATCGTGTCCGCGGCGCGGGCCAGCAGATACGCCAGGCCAACGGGATCGCGCATCCCGGCGGGCAGCACGCGCAGCGTCAGGTAGAAAGAACGTGAAACGCCTTTCAGTAGCGGGCCGAGGAGGAAGGCCCGGGTGGGGTTAGGCATGGATTGGGGTCAGGTCGGTATTGGACAGGTCAGGCGCTGCCGAATTGTATCCGGCAACGATGCCGCGGCGGTGATGCGTATCGAGTGGCCATCCAAGGCGGATCGGCGCTTTTTCTCATCGACTCTCTGCGCCGTCAATTGCCTCGGTGCGGAGATGGCAGTGAGGGGACACAGATCAGCCACGTTGCGGCGGTGCATTTGCGGCAGCCTGTGAAGTTTGCTTCCAGCTCGAAACCGTCATGCCAAAATGTTTCCTGAACCAGAAAGCGAAAGCGCTGGGACTCGAGAAGCCGAGCAGATCGGCGAGTTCGGCGAGGGAACGATCGCTGTCGAGGATCTGGCGGGCGGCGAGTTCAGACCGGACCGACTGGAGCAGCGACAAAAAGCCCGTGCCTTCCGCGGCGAGATGGCGATGCAAAGTCCGGCGATCCACGCCAAGGTGCTTTGCCACCTGGTCCGATGTACACCTGCCCCCGGGCAACATGGCAACCACGACCTGCCGTACGGTGTGCGTCGCACTTTCATCGGATCCAGACAGGGCCTGATCGAGAAAGCGACGGACATATGGCGTCATGCGGTAGTCATTGGCCGGCATGGGCGCGGCGAGGTCCTTTGCGGCACAGACGATGCCATTGAAACTTGCATTGAACTCAACCGCCGCGCCGAACAACGCTTTGTGACACGTGGCACCGTGCGGTTGACGATGCTCGAAACAGACGCTTCGGGGCCGCCAGGCTGGCCCCAATAGTTCCTGGATCGTGCGGTATAGCACGCCCACGGCCATTTCAATGGACTGCCGCACCGGGTGCTTGCCGGTGGCCAGGATCTCTTCGCGAATCAATACGGCGTCGCCGAAGTCTTCGATGCGAGTCAACAGCGACGCATTGATCAGGCGCATATAGCGACACAGGTTGTCCAGCGCCTGCCGGGCATTCGGCGCTTCGCGCATCACGAAACTGATCGGGCCCAGGTTGGCCAGCCGCCGGTCCATGGCCAGTTGCAAGCCGAAGTCTTCCACGCCTGCCATCAAAGCACTGTCCTCAAGCAGCTGGCGTACCGCCATGGTACTGACCGGCATATCGGGGTCGAGAAGGCTCCGGGGACTCAACCCCACCTTGCGCAGCATCGCCTCAGGGTTGAGTCCATGGTGGCGCGCCAGTTCCGTGTAGCCGGTAAGACTGGCGCTTCGGATCAAGGGCGTGTAACTGGGCATGGGGATGTCCCAATTTAGATATTGAATGTCCCAAATAATACATCACATTCGATCTTGCAGCGATAGTCTTCTGATGTGCATCTGATCCCCGATGCCCGGCGGGGCGGGGTCAATGGAGCGCAGCGTGGCTTCAGTCTTTACGCTGGACCTCATGCGCAAAAGCCAGCTGTTGACAGACCCGAGTCGCAGCATCACCTCAAATCGAATTCGATCATGACAACATCCACTGTGCTTATCGTCCCCGGCCTGCGTGACCAGGTTGCCGGGCATTGGCAGACATTGCTGGCCGAGCGACTGCCCAATGCCCGCACAGTGCCGCCAATGGGGCGCGAAAACCTGGACTGCTCTCGCCGTGTCGCGGCCATTGAGCAGGCGGTGGCAGACATTGGCGGTCCTGTACTGCTGGTCGCCCACAGCGGGGGCTGCATCATGCTTGCCCACTGGGCCCTGACAACCGCACACGCGGCACGCATCCAGGGCGCATTGCTGGCGTGTCCGCCTGACTTTGAGCGCCCCATGCCGGAAGGCTACCCGACATTGTCCGCGATCCACGCTAGTGGCTGGCTCCCGGTCCCACGCCAGCGGCTTCCGTTTCCCAGCCTGGTTGCTACCAGCCAGAACGATCCGCTGGGCGAACTGCCGAGGGTGATCGAACTCGCGCGGGCCTGGGGCAGTGACACGGTGGACCTGGGCGAGGTCGGTCATCTGAACCCGGCATCTGGCTATGGCCCCTGGCCGATGGCCACGCAGTTGATCGAGCGGCTTGACGCCGGGCGTCTCTCGAACAGCGCCGAGTCCACGTTGTACCGCTGACCAGGCAAGCATCAGCGGCAGCTCTCAACGCAAGAGCGGCCCGACCAGTGCTACGCGCCGCATGTAGCGGCCATGCTCACCGCGACCTCGAGTCCCGCAAGACCACGGGATCGTTCGTCCTGGTGATCTGAACAAGAAAACAAGGAGACAAGCCATGCATATCGAACCGTTGACATGCGCCATAGGTGCCGAGCTCGTAAACGTGAACCTGGCAGACGCCGTGCACGACGATGGCCTGTTCGCCGAGATCAGGGCCGCGCTGCTCAGGCACAAGGTGCTGTTCCTGCGCGACCAGGACATCACGCGCGATGAGCATGTGGGCTTCGCGCGCCGCTTCGGCGAACTCGAGGACCACCCCGTGGCCGGCAGCGACCCGGATCACCCGGGCCTGGTGCGCATCTACAAGTCGCCGGACGCCCCCAACGACCGCTACGAGAACGGCTGGCACTGCGACGCCACGTGGCGCGAGTCGCCGCCAATGGGCTGCGTGCTGCGCTGCGTGGAATGCCCGCCGGTGGGCGGAGACACCATGTGGGCCAATATGGCGCTGGCCTACGACAAGCTGCCCGAGCAGGTCAAGATCCAGATCGCTGGCCTGCGTGCGCGGCACAGCATCGAAGCCACGTTCGGTGCGGCCATGCCGATCGAGAAGCGCCTGGCACTCAAGGCCCAGTACCCGGATGCCGAACATCCCGTGGTGCGCACCCATCCCGAGACCGGCGAGAAGGTGCTGTTCGTCAACGGCTTCGCCACCCATTTCTCGAACTTCCACACGTCGGCCAACGTGCGCTACGGCCAGGACTTCACGCAAGGCGGATCGGCGCTGCTGCAGTACCTGATCGGCCAGGCCTTGATCCCCGAGTACCAGGTGCGCTGGCGCTGGAAGCCGAACAGCATCGCCATCTGGGACAACCGCTCGACGCAGCACTACGCCGTGATGGACTACCCGCCCTGCCATCGCAAGATGGAGCGCGCCGGCATCGTCGGCGACAAGGTGTTCTGACTCTCACTCCCGCCAACCCTATCGCCTTTCTTCCTTTCCCACCCAGGAGACACGCCATGAACTTTCTCGACGGACACCTGTTCCCCGAAAACCAGCAGCCGCTCATCATCACGGCAGCACCCTACGCGCCGTCCTATGTCCCTTCTGATTTTCCCGAGGACATCCCGGTGACGATGGAAGCGCAGATCCGGAAGGCGGTGGACTGCTACAACGCGGGCGCCACGGTGCTGCACCTGCACGTGCGCGAACTCGACGGCCGCGGCTCCAAGCGGCTGTCCAAATTCAACGAGCTGGTCGCCGGCGTGCGCAAGGCCGTGCCCGAGATGATCATCCAGGTGGGTGGTTCGATCTCCTTCGCGCCGGAGACCGATGGCGCCGCCGCCAAGTGGCTATCCGACGATACGCGCCACATGCTCGCCGATCTCGATCCCAAGCCCGACCAGGTCACGGTGACCGTGAACACCTCGCAGATGAATGTGCTGGAGCACTTCGATTACGAAGACCTGCGCGGCACGTCGATGGAAGATCCGGCCACCTTTCAGGCGTACAAGGAAATGACGGTGCCCTCGCAGCCTGGCTGGGTCGAGGAGCACATCCGCCGCCTGTCGGCCGCCGGCATCCAAAGCGCTTTCCAGTGCTACAACATCAACAGCTTCGAGTCGGTCGAGCGCCTGATGCGCAGGGGCATCTACAAAGGCCCGCTGGTCATGAACTGGGTGGCTATCAGCGGCGGCATGGACGCGCCCAACATCTACAACATGGCCAACATTGTGCGCGCCGTGCCCGATGGCGCCGTGCTGACGGTGGAAAGCTCCGTGCTCAACGTGCTGCCGATCAACATGATGGGCATCGCCATGGGCCTGCATGTGCGCTGCGGCATCGAGGACAACCTCTGGAACCAGCAGCGCACCAGGAAGTTCAGCACGGTCCAGCAGATCGAGCAACTGGTGCGCATTTCACGCGAGTTCGGCCGTCCGATCGCCACTGCGCAGCAGGCGCGCGAGATTTCCAAGATCGGCGTGTTCTACGACACCGTGGAGGAGTCCCTGGCGGCCAACGGCTTCGCGCCAAACCGCATCGGTCGCCAGCAGGGCCACCTGCGCAAGATCGCCTGAGCGTCGCCACGCCCTGGCCAACAACGACAACGACAACAACTACAACTACAACTACAACGAGGAGACAAGGATGAAGCAAGCAACCAGGTACCGCCAGCGCGCGACGCTTCTCGGGGTCGCCATCGCCCTGTGCGCGGCGCCTCTGGCGGCAAACGCATGGTCGCAAAAGCCGGTCAGGGTCGTGGTGCCGGCGCCCGCCGGCGGCACGATGGACGTCGTGGCGCGGGTGCTGTCCGAGGCCATCTCGACCGAGATCGGCCAACCGGTGATCGTCGACAACAAGCCGGGCGCCGGTGGCGCCATCGGTGTGCAGGGACTGAATCTCGCGCCACCGGATGGCCAGACGATCATGGTCATTGCAAGCAACATCCTGACCGAAATTCCGCTGGTGATGAAGACGGGTTTCGATCCGGTCAAGGACGTGAAGCCGGTGACGATGGTGGCCCGCTCCGCCATGGTCCTGGTGGCAACGCCGACGGTGCCGGCCAAGGACCTGAAAGGGTTGATCGGCTACCTCAAGACCGCCAAGGGTGGCCAGGGAAGCTATGCGTCCTACACCGCGGGAACCAGCTCGCACTACGCAGGCGCCATCTTCGCCAGCAAGTCCGGGCTGGACCTGCAGCACGTGCCCTTCCCGGGCTCGCCACCCGCGCTGCAGAACGTGATGGGCGGCCAGGTCGACATCATGTTCGACGGTGCCGTGACCTCGCTGCCCCTGATCAAGGCAGGCAAGCTCAAGGCCTTCGGTGTCGGGACCACGATGCGGCTGGCGCAACTGCCCGATGTGCCAACGATGGCGGAGCAGGGCTTCCCCGAGATCATCGATTTCTCGAACTGGGTGGGCGTCATCGTATCGTCCAAGGTGCCCGACGACATCGTGAACAGGATCAATGCCGTGGTCACCAAGGTAGCCTCGACGCCAAAAGTACGCGAGAAGCTGATGGGGCTCAGCTTCTCTCCGATGGTCAGCGAAAACCCCGAAGCGCTGGCCAGAATGACGCATGCCGAGTACGAGCGCAACGCGCAGATCGTCAAGGCGTACAACATCAAGTTCAACCAGTGAGCGATCGGGCCTGGCCATGCCCCGGCGCGTTGACGCATTCAGTGCCTGGCCTGGCCACGAACCCATCGCCTGACTGTCAGCGACCAACTGAGTCGGCCGCGTGGGACCCCTCGGAACATACACAGGAATACAAACATGTCAAAAGCCATTCGCTTCTATGAAACCGGCGGCCCGGAAGTGCTGAAGTGCGGGGACGTCGAGGTCGGCGAGCCCGGCCCCGGCGAGGCCCGCGTGCGCCACAGCTACATCGCGCTGAACTTCATCGATATCTATTTCCGCACCGGCCGCTACCCGCTGGCGCTGCCCAACGGGCTGGGCTCCGACGCGGTCGGTGTGGTCGAGGCCGTGGGTTCCGGCGTGACGGACATCCGCGTGGGTGACCGCGTCGGCTACCTGATCGGGCCGCAGGGCGCTTACTCCCAGGTGCGCGTGATGCCGGCGGCGGTGCTGATCCCGCTGCCCGATGGCATCTCCGACCGCACCGCCGCCACGCTGATGATGAAGGGCATGACGGCGCAATACCTGTTCCGTCAGGTCTACCCGCTCCAGGGTGGCGAGACCATCCTCTACCACGCGGCTGCGGGTGGCGTGGGGCTGATCGCATGCCAGTGGGCGCGGGCGATGGGCGTCACCATGATCGGAACCGTGAGTACCGACGAGAAAGCCGCGATCGCCAAGGCCAACGGCTGTGCGCACACCGTCGTGACCTCGCGCGAGAACATCGTGCAGCGCGTCAAGGAGATCACCGACGGCAAGGGTGTTCCGGTGGTCTATGACTCGGTGGGCAAGGACACGCTGGAAGCCTCACTGGACTGCCTGCAGCCGCGGGGCTCGCTGATCAGCAACGGCACCTCGTCGGGAGCCGTGATTGTCGACTCCCAGATGCTGGCCGCGAAGGGATCGATCTGGTTCACGCGGCCCGCCATGATGCACTATATCCAGCCGCGCGCACACATGCTGGACATGGCCAGGGAATTGTTCGACCACGTGCTGGCCGGCCGCATCGTGAGCGAACCCCAGCAGACCTTTGCCCTGGCCGATGCCGCCGACGCGCACCGGGCGCTCGAGTCCCGCAAGACAGTAGGGTCCACCGTCCTGGTGCCCTGACAGAGGCATTGTCACGTTGCCGAAGCGATCGCCCGAGATGGCGTGATGAAGACGATATCGCTTTGTCACCGCCATCTCGGCGCTTGCATGCGCAAACGCCGCAGATCGGATTGTCCCGATATTGACTCTTGAGGGAAGTCCGTGCGGACAGAATCGGCCTTGAACGGTCGCTCCTTTTAGCTCCCCAATCCAGGTCGATCGGAGCCGATCCTTGGCATTCGCCATTACGCCCGTCTATCTTGCGCGCTTCCAGGTTACCGTCGCGGAGCCGCCCCCGGACGCTTGCGCAGTCATGTATTGAAGATCGTCTCGGCTGAGCGCGACCACGGAGCGCTTCTGTTCGGTTGCGTCCCAGTTTGGAAAGGTCGATTTATCGATATTGAGAGTGAGGCTCTTGCCTTCCGGATTTAAGGCGTAGGTGCCGAAGAGGGCAACGCTCTTGCCGATTACCGCCTTGTTTTCCTCTAGCGAACCAGCAGCGCGATTACCGGAGGCAAATTTTGGCAGATCCGCCCCAATGATGGTTAGCATAAACCGGCCTTGGGCATCCAGAATCATCATCCCTTTCGCCCCTGGACCGAACTGATCGATCTTCTTTCCGTCCTTATCGAGAACTGATGAGACAAGCGTCCACGTTCCGACTATATCGTAGGCTTCTTGAGCAAACACGCCGGTCGCTGGGAGCGCAGCGCCCAGACATATCGCCACCATCGGAGAGTACTTCCCAAGGATGCTGTTCATTCGACTCCTCCAAGGTCAAAGGATGAATCGTTCCCGGCGCGTCCCCGGATGTCTGTCAGCTGGCGTACATTGGAACTGCGGTTCTCTGCCAAGCATAGGTGATGGCTCGCCTTGGCAGAAAGGTGGTTTTTGCATCGGCACAGCGCTAACTGCCGGCGAGCGGCGACTCCAGGGCGGCGCAAACGGTTAGGGATACTTGCCGTCCTGAAATCAGCTTTGGTACTCTTCGCCCCATTGCAGCTAATGGATCGGAACTTTCTCCCGTCACATTTCGAATTGAAGCAGGGTGGTCGCGGGCTAGCCGCTAACAAGAAGTTTTGAAGAAGGCCGGCGTCTGCTTGTGCGCCTAATGCCGACCTCATTTTGGGCGATGGCCGCCGCCTCACAGCGGAGGCCATCGGTGGCTAATGTTTGCGGCTGCTCGAATGCACCTTTCCGTGCCGGTCACCCGTGCGCATTTCGCTGCGGTCCTCAGCGCGCGATCGGCCCTTGTCCCGGTCACCCGCATTTGGGCCATTGCTATTGATCAGGCCACGGCTACTGATCTGACTGCCCGAGCGGCCACCGAAATCACCGCCGGCTCGAGCCGCCCCGCCCATGCCGCCGCCATGCTGCGCGTGAGCGGCTACCGAGGTCGCCGCCAGGATGGAAGTTGCGATCAGGGAAAACAAGCGGATCTTGTTCATGCGATTCTCCTACGTCCGAAGTTGCTCAGGAAAACGCCGCGTGCTCAGCAACGCCCTTTCTTTGCCTGCCCGGGTGGGCAGAAGCCGGGACCCGGCCCCGAGTCGACGACCACTCCGGCCGGGACAACAACGGCCGCGCCGGGTGTGTAGACGGCGCAGCCGGCCATGAGCGTGGCGGTCAGCACGGCTCCGAATAGGAATTTCATCTGTTGCTACTCTCTTATTGGGTTTGAGTGTCGGCGCGGCAGTGGCACCCGCACGTCAGAATGCGAAGTTCTGGGACACGCCTGTTGTGGTCACGGTGACTGGCTGAGTGATGACCGACCCGCTGGCACTCGTAGCCTGGATACTGTACTTGCCTGCCACAGTGCCATCCTGCGTGAGCAGGATCCCCCCAGCCGGCAGCGGGGTCTGGTATGTGCCAACCGCAGGTCCAGCCAGCGGCAATGCCGGCTGCGTCAGGAACAAGCTGTAGGCCCCCGAATCCGACGCCGCCGCGGTGGCGGCAATCTCGAAGGTACCGCCGCCAGTTTGCTGCAAGGCACGGACGGTTCCCGCCGCAGTGATGGGGGTGATCGTACCGGAGACTCTGCCAAACGTTGAGGCCGGCAGGTTGAGCGGTGCAGCAGCCGTCGCGACGACAGTGCTGCTGCGTGCCACGACCGGCACGCCTCGCACGATGCCGGTGCCGCGCCCGGTGGCCGAGGTCGGCACAACCACAACGTCCACATTGCCGGCGGTACTGCTCTGCTCGATCGGCGACAGCGTGAAGTTGCCGCTGGCGTCAGCCACGGTCGCCTTGACCACGACGCCGTTGCGTTCAGCAAATACCTGGGCGCCTGGCGCGGAGGCCACCACACCGGCGACAGTGCCGCTCACCACCGTTGGTAAAGCGGTAACCACCGGCTTGAGCCCATAGGTTTTGTTGCCGCGTGTGACGATCGACTTGCAAGCATCGAAGTCCAGCACCAGATCGGTCAACGTATCAGGGGCCACGGTGAAGGGGCGGTTGATCTTGATGCCGGTCTGGACGGCGCTGGGTGTGTCGAGCGCTTGCTCGGCAGCGCCAGTGGGTACCACCGAATTGGCAAGCGCGCCGGCGCCATTGGCCACGAGCACCAGGCGGATCTGCTGGTAAGTGCCGGCCGGAAGCGGAGTCTGACCGAGGGTGGTGAGTACGCCATTTGTAAGCGATAGCAGATCAATTCGCCGTGCCGGGCTCACAGTGACGTCGACCCAGCCGGTGCCGTTGATGTCCGCGTTGGGATCTGTGTGGACCCGAACTTTGTCAACCGTGACAAAGACATGATCAAAGCCACAGGCGGGTGCATCGGTCATCGACACACTCAAGGTGCCTGCACTGTTGCTGGTGGTGCTGTTCGATGAGCCGTCGCCGCCCCCGCCGCAGGCGGCAAGAGCGAGTGCACTGCTCAATGCAAGCAGTCGCAATGGCGATGAGACGATTGTTGTCGCGTTCATGATATGTCCCCTCGTAAATCTCTTGGCGTGCCGAGCATAGTTTGGATCGCTCTGTCTCGTTGTAAAACTTTGTTAATGTCCGGCTGACGCGAGAACGAATTACAACAGGCGCCAGACAACCAAGCAATGCTATGTCTTAAATCAAATGCGCGTCCCAGAAATCGCCCTGCCAGGCACAGCCAGATTCGGCGCTTCATGGTCGCGATCGAATCGATCGAGCCGGTGAATAACCTTGATTACGATCCGGTCAGCCTGCGCCGGACGAAGACAATATGCTCGCGCAGTACGTAGAACTGGTCGGCGTAGGCGAGTGGCATCTTCATCTTGTTCACCGCCTCCTCGATCTGGTCGAGGCGCGCGGCCAGCTCCGTCTTCTCCTCGTCGGTGGGGTTCACCAGCGCGACGCGCTCGATTTCTATCAAGGCGCCGTACCAGCGATAGATGCGGGATTTGACGCGCCAGCTGTACAGCGACGGCACCAGCCGGAAGGCCGGAATCAGGATCACGATAATGGGCACCAGCACCACCAGGGCGCGGTCAAGCAGGCTCGCCAGCCAGAACGGGAGATGCCGGTAGAGGAAGCCCTTGCCCGATGCGTAGTAGCGGGTGGCATCGTCGCTCAGCGGGAACTCATGCGCGGTCGCGGAGGGAAACTGTCCGGCATTCTGCATCAGGCCGGCCTTGCCATGGACCTCGCGCGCGGCTTCGATCAGCAGGTCGGACAGCGCGGGGTGCAGGGTGTCGCGCGCCACCAGTTCCACCGTCGGGCTGATCAGACGGATGGGATGCGCCGGCAGGTTCTTGCCGAGGTCGAACACGCCGGTGGGCAGCACCAGCTTCTGCAGGTAAAGGAAGCGCCGGGTATACGCATCGGCCTGCGCGAAATCCAGCAGCCGGATTCCTGGCGTGCGGAACAGCTTGCGCATGGTCGGGCCCGTGGCGGAATCGCCGGTGAGCATGGCCACGTCGATCTCGCCGTCGACCAGCGCTTGCGCGGCGTCGTCGCCATCGTATGCGATGAGGCTGGCGCTGCCGCCAGGCTCGATGCCGTTTGCCTTGAGCAAGGCCAGGGCCAGCACGCGGGCGCCGCTGCCTTCGCGGCCGATGGCGATGCGCGACTTGCGGAAGTCGGACAGCTTGTGCATTTCCTTGCCACGGTACAGCACGGAGATCGGGGCATAGAACACGCCGCCCAGCGAGACCAGTCCCTCCTTGTCCACCTCGCTGGAGATGCCGCTCTGCACCAGTGCCAGGTCGACTGCCTGCTTGCCGTCGGACAGCCGCCGCACATTGTCCAGCGAGCCCTCGGAGGCCAGCACATTCAAGGTGATGCCATTGCGCGCAAGGATCTTTGCATACTTCTCGGCCGCGTCATGGAAGGAACTGCCCTTGGGGCCTGCGCTGATGGAGATGGTATTCGGCGGCGCCGGCTGCACCAGCCAGACCGCCAGCCACAGCGCCGCCAGGCTGAATACAAGCGCGGGACCAAAGGACACGGCCAGGTCGCGCCAGGAAATCGCGACAAAACGGGCGCGCAAGCGGTGGATATCGGGGAGTGCAGTGGTTGTCTTGGGTCTTTCTGGCGTGGGGTCGGGCGTCATCGGCACGATTGCGGAAGGGTAGAGCGGCTGGATGATAGCACCCGCGCGAGGCCGTATTTTTCCATGCGGGGTGGCCGGGCGGCGGTGCTGCCGAGCGCGAAGTGCTGGTAACGCCCCTGCTGGGTTGTCTGCCGGTCACATCCGGAACGTGATTCGGACTGTCCGGTCCAGCCACTCTCCTGCATAGTGAATCCGCGTGTCAGGGCTGTGGGTTGGCCCCGCCGTCAGACCACCTATTGCATCCATCCATTCCTCAGTGAGTAATCGCGCTCCCGGCTATCGCCCGTGCGATCGGGGGTGTACATCTGTCCGCGATCGCCGGCAGGCGCGACGCCGCAGACGGACAGGCCGTGGCGGCCGTTCCGGGGCATCAACAAGGGTGGCGGAACATAAATCAGGCAAGCCGTTGGTGCTGAGCAATCATCGCGCCGTCCAGGGCCGCGCGTCGCTACGCTACTGGACAAGGCGCGGAACCGGTCCGGACGGCACCGTGTTCCTAAACGCTGACACCGCCCAATTCACTGACCATGAGCCGCACGGAATCCCTGGTCCCCTTGGAGCAGCTTGCGACCAGCAGCATTTCTCCCTGCGCAAGCTGTGCGCGTTGCCGGGCGACCTTGCCTCGCTGGATGTGTCCGCCAAGCTTTCCCCCCAGCCACCACCCGGCCAGGGCGCCAAAGGCGCCGCCAGCCAGGCAGGCCAGCGCGCTGGCGAACGTACCGGCCGAGGTGCCAAAGTGCAAAGTGGCAAAGACTGCCAGCACGGCGCCGCATAAAGCGCCTGCTATTGCCCACTCGTTGCGATACGTGGTTTGTCGGGTCTCGGCATTAGGCAAGCCCTGCATGGGCTGGCCGTCACGCTGGATGAACCAGGGCCCTCCGATATGCACGGGGGAAACGGGCAACTCTCGCATCCTCGATTGAATGCTTCTTGCGGCAGCGATGTCGCTGAGCCGGAAATACAGGATGCTACGCATGATGTCACCTCGCTATCGTTGCGTTGCTCGGGCCGGGAGCCGGGGGAAGAGAGCTGGCTGCGCATGATGGCGTTTGCCTTGGCTCCCCGAGGCCAGGCCCAGACTCCGGCCAGCCTTCGTTGAGCGCGCCGGCGCCGCGACAGAACCAGAATGACATCAATTTGCCGCAACGTCGGTACGGTGGCGGACACGAAAACAGGCGGCAAGCCGCATGGCGTGCCCGGCGCGATGAGCCCGTTTTCGCCAGTCACGATGGCGCATGACGAAAAAAATGCCCTCGGCCCGAAGGCGAGGGCAAAAAGTGGTAACGCTTCAGCGCAGCTTGCTTTCGCCGCCGTCGCTGGTCGGCTGCTTGACCCTTTGTAATAGTTTGCAGCCGCGTCTACTGCCAGGCAGTTTTCTGCTCTTCGGTGATCTTTGCCACTCGCTCCGCGTTGCCCAGAATCATCAGGGTGCTGTCATCCATTAGCGACGACGGTTCTACGAGTTCGAGTACGGGGATATCCGGAAACAATATCCCGACAAGCTCCCTGAGGAGCTTGTGCGATTCGAGTGGCCCGAAGCGATAGACGGCTCTCCCGTCGATTTCCGCGAAATACCATCCACCGATCATGTCGGGATAGACGATCACACTGTGACCATTGCGTGGGGCTTGCATGAGCCCTCCAAAAAACGTTCGCCAATAAGTGGCTTAACTGCCACTACCTACCGTGCGTCTCAAGGGGGAGGCTTACGGTGACCGCGGTAGAACACGCACTGCACATCAGTCCTGTGGCCGTGTGATGTATGCTTCGCGGCGCGGTGATGATCGGTTGCCGGTCTTTCTCTTGACCGCTGAACCCTGCTGTCTGGTGAATCCACACCGCCCCGACAATAGGCGATCGCCCGGGGCAAGTCGGTACGCTAACGTGCAAGTGTGTTGGAATTTCTTTCCACCCTCGGGCGGGCGGGCCCTGAATTGAAGGGGCTTCGGAATGGGCGTCGCGCGGCTGGCTTACACTATGGCTCAGAGCGCGGTCCTGACCAGCAATTTGCCGGTCGCAAGCCCTGCAGGAGGCAGATCCTGAATTCCAGAGGGCAGACGCATGCAGAAGCAGGAAAATCCCAAGGCAAATCATCTGTTGGCGGTGCTGCCCGAAGCGGAATGGGCTCGCCTGACGCCACAACTGGTGCCAGTCGACTTGCCGCTGGGGCAGGTTATCTACGAGTCGGGCGACCGGCTCGAGCATGTGTATTTTCCAACCACGTCGATTATCTCGCTGCTTTATGTGATGGAGAACGGCGCGTCCGCCGAGATCGCCATCGTCGGTAACGAAGGGATAGTCGGGATCGCCCTGTTCATGGGGGGCGAAACCACCCCAAGCCGCGCGATCGTGCAAAGCGCCGGTAGGGCCTATCGGTTGAGCAGCGTTGCGATGAAGGAAGAATTCAATCGGGCCGGCCCCATGCAGCGGCTTCTGCTGCGCTATACGCAGGCCCTGATCACGCAAATGGCGCAGACCGCCGTCTGCAACCGGCATCATTCCATTGAGCAGCAGCTTTGCCGCTGGCTGTTGCTGAGCATGGACCGCTTGCCAACCAACGAACTCCGGATGACGCAGGAACTGATCGCCAATATGCTCGGCGTGCGAAGGTCCGGGGTGACGGAGGCGGCGCTGAAACTGCAGAATGCCGGCCTGATTCGCTACCGGCACGGGCATATCGAAGTCCTTGATCGGCCAGGGCTGGAGCAGCGCGTGTGCGAGTGCTATGCCGTGGTGAAGCGGGAGTGCGATCGCCTGTTGCCCGACCTGCGGGCGATCTAGACGCTGCACGGCGGATGGCGTCCAGCCCGGGCAGGACGCTGATCGTGGGCGGACAAGCGCTGCCGCGCGACGCTCCCGATGAACTATGCTGAATACTTGCCCTGCATCGTGAAGGAGACCGACGTGCGCAAGTTCCTTTCCATTCTCGCCGCGCTTGTCCTGCTAGGCACAAGCAGCCTGGCGCTGGCCCACAATTGCCCGAACGAGATGAAGGCGATCGACGCCAAGCTGGCCACCAAGCCCGCGCTATCGCCGGAAGACGCCGCCAAGGTAGCCAAGCTGCGCGCCGACGGCGAGGCCTATCACAAGGCCGGCAAGCATGATGAGTCGATGAAGTCGCTCGGCGAGGCCAAGAAGATCCTTGGCATCTGACCGCATGCGCTGAAGGCCCGAAGCCGAACAGTGCAGGGTGGCATCGATTGCCGCCCTGCAGCGTTTTTTTGCTGGCGCCTCGGCCGGGGCCAGGACAGGGCTTAGTTCAGTGCGATTTTCCTGCCGGATCACCCAGGATGGATATCAGCTCCGGCACCGTGGGCTGCGCCCGCTCGCTGCGGCTGGCGCGCTCGTAAGTATCCCGGACTGCCTCTGCCGTTGCGCTTGCCGCGCCCAGTTCCCGCGCCATGGTCGTGTAGTAGCCCATGTCCTTGAGCGCATTGGCGATCGAAAAACGGAAGCCCGAGTCGTCCCGCGACTCGATGTAGGGGCGCAGGCGGTTCAGGATGACGCCGTCGCCGCCGCCCTTGGCGAGCACTTCCACCAGCACGGCCGGGTCCACGCCGGAGCGCCCGGCACAGGCGGCGGCTTCGGCCAGCACCGCGGAAAAGCCCAGCGATACATAGTTGTGCAGCAGCTTTAGCCGGTGGCCTGAGCCGGCCGGCCCGGCGTAGACAATGTTCTCGGCGAAGCAGGCCAGCAGTGGCCGGCATTCGTCGAACAGCGCGCGGTCGCCGCCGACGATCAGGTTGAGGCGGCCTTCGGCGGCTTCCTTTGGTGTGCGCGTCATGGGGGCATCGAGGAAGCGCCCGCCGGCCTCAGCCACCGCGGCGGCAATGCGCTCGGTGGAGGAGGGGATGGCGGTGGAGCAGTCGATCACCACGGCGCCCGGGCGCAGGCCGGCGATCACGCCATCCGGGCGGAACAGCACGTCTTCCACTTCCGGCGTGCCGGTGACACACAGGATCACGACCTCCACCGCGCGCGCCAGCGCGGCCGGGCTGGCAGCCGTGGTGGCGCCGGCAGCCAGCAGGTTGTCCAGCGGCTGGTTGCCGGGATGGTCCAGCAGCACCATCGGATGGCCGTGCCTTGCGATATTGGTGGCGATGCCATGGCCCATCATGCCGATGCCGATCATGCCGATTGTCTTCATGCTGTCTCCGTTCTTGTGCCGGGTATTGCGGCGCGCTTGCCGGGGCCGCCGGCGCAGATGTCTTTGATTTCCAGGTAGTCGCCGGCGCGGGAAGGCCTGACCGGCGGGGGCGCCAAAGCGCGCCGCAGCGCCCGGGAAGCCGCCAAGCGCGATGGCCGTGGCAGATCGTATCACCGAGTTGCCCGCAAGCCGGATCCGCAAGGGCACCTACCCCATCGATGCGCGCCTGCCCATCGAGAAATTCATGACCGAGAAATACGGCTTGAGCGGTACGGTGGTGCGCTAGGCCATGTGCCATCCAGGCGCGCGACCCTGACGGCGCGCGCAAGGCGGCCTCATGGCATAGGAAGAATACGGTAGAGCGTATCGGGCAAGCGGGCCAGGGCTTCCGGGCCGGCAATGGCCGGATAGCCGCGCAGCGCCTGGCGCGGGGCGGTCTGGGCAAAGTACTGCGCCCGACGTCGGCACGCCGGTGAGGCACCGCAGGTCGGCCAGCGACTCACCGCTGGCCGGCGGATGCGTCAGGCAGGTGGCGGCGCGAAGGCCGCGGATTGCCCTGGCTTGCGCAGCATCTTGTCTACCTCGCCCGCATGCAGTTCTTCGATCTGGATCATCTGGCGCGCGAACTCCTCCAGCGCCACCGAGCGGTCTTCCACCAGCGCCAGCAACTCGCGATACAGCTTGAGGGCGGCGTTCTCCGCCTCCAGCGATTCGCGCAGCATGGCCGCGGTATCGAAGGTATGGCTGTCGAGCAGCTTGCCGATGGCCAGCGACGGATAGGCGCCGAGCGTGGTGATCCATTCCCCGGCCTGCTGCGCATGCAGCAGCGATTCGTCGGCCTGCTCGCGCAGCCAGGAAACGATCGGGATGCGGCCAAAGCCGAACACCAGCAGCGAGTAATGGGTGTAGCGGACCACCCCGGCAAGCTCGGCTTCGAGGATCCGGTTGAGCACGCTTACCACCTTGTCTTTTTCCATTTCAGCCATGGCAGGTCCTTCCCGTCGTGTCGGCATTGCGATGCTGCGCTGCTATTGCCGGGTTGCGATCATCATGGAATCCGGCCCGCTGAGCGGCTCCACGCGCGCCTGCGCAAAACCCACCTGCCGGGCCCATGCGCAGCACTGCGCGCCGGTGTAATCGAAGCCGCCCGGCGTTTCGATCAGCATGTTCAGGCTCATCAGCAAACCGAAGGCATTTTGCCGGCGCGCATCGTCGATCATGGCGTCGTAGACAATCAGGCGCCCACCGGCCGGCAGTGCCGAGTAGCACTTCTCCAGCAGGTAAAGCTTCTGTTCGATATCCCAGTCGTGGAGGATGTGGCCCATGATCAGTACATCCGCTTGCGGGCAAGGGTCCGTGAAGAAATCGCCGGGGTAAAAGCGCAGGCGGTCCTGCAGGCCGTGCGTGGCGACATATTCCTGGAACACCGGGCCGACCGCCGGCAGGTCGAAGCCGCCGCCGCGCAGGTGCGGGTGGGCCAGTGCGATCTGCACCGGAAGCGCGCCCTGCGCGGCGCCGATGTCGACAAAGGTCTGGCATTCCGCCCACGGGAATTTGCGCGCCATGGCCTGGGCGGCGGCCAGGCTGACGCCGGTCATGGCTTGCAGGAATCCGCGCAGGCTCTGCTCGTCGCGATAGATGGCCGCGAAGAGGTCTCCCTCTTCGGCTGCCTCGCTTTGCGGGCGGCCGGAGCGCAGCGAGTCGGTGAGCGACGCCCAGCTTGGGTACAGCCGCGCATTGGCCATTTCCAGCAAGCCGCCCACGTAGGTGGGCTTGGCCTTGTCGAGGAACAGCCCGGCGTCGGGCGTGTTGCGGTAGAGATTGCCGGTCTTGCCGTCTTCGCGTTCGAGTGCGTGCAACGCCACCAGCGCGTCGAGAAAATCCACCGCGCCACGCGGATGCAGGCCAAGCACGGCGCTCAGCGCCGCCGCGTCCTGCGGTGCCTTTGCCAGTTGCGTGAACACGCCAAGCTCCACCGCGCTCAGGAGTGTCTTGGCGGCCCAGAAGCCCATGCCGAGTTGCAACAGCCGGTCCGGCGTCAGGTCCGGCACTTGCCAGGGGCTGGCGGCAGTTGCGTCGCGGGCGGCATCTTTTCCGTTCTGCATAAGTCACCTCATCACCGCCACCGGCTGACATCCGGGCGCCTGGGCGTGGGGAAGGATGCTGGTAACTCTAGATGTCGGAAGAGGCGAAATCCAGCGATTCCGGCGGCCGGCGGCGATCAGGCAGGTGTGCAGGCCCCGGGTCCAGCGCTTGCCGATGCGTGCCGCGCCGGGGCAGGCAGGCGCGGCGCACAGCAGGACGGGGAGAGCACCAGTGCACGCCAGTGCGCCCCATAGCTTACGGTGCCGCCCGTACCCTGCGGATCATATTGTTCGGGAACTCCACCACGTACACATTGCCGTTCGCGTCGACCGCGACACCTAGCGGTGAATTGAAGGCCGCGGTGGCACCGGGACCATCGACCGAACCCGCGACTCCCGGGGAACCTGCCAGTGTCGTCACCACCCCCGCGGGCGTGACAAGGCGGATCGTGTTGCTTCCGAACTCGGCAACGTAGACATTGCCGGCAGCATCGACCGCCACAGAGTACGGACTGGAGAACGAGGCGGCAGTCCCAGTGCCATCGGCCGAGCCCGGCATTGTGCTTCCGGCCAGCGTCGACGCAACGTGATTACCGCGAACCAGGCCGCGCAAACCGGCAAGCCCGCCGCTCGGCGGCATCCGCCACCGCACGAAGCGCAATGTCAGCGCGAAGCCCTGGCGCGTGACGGCCGGCTGCGGATGGCTTCTTCAAGCGTATCGGCAAGCGCGCGCGTCCGGCGTTCCGCCAGTTGTTGAGCGGTGGCTTCTCCCGCCTGCGCGGGCTGTGCTGACAACGCCGGCAGCGTGCCGGTGCCCGCCTCGTTCGAGATATTTGCGCGTCGGGCTGCAGCGATATCTGCGTTCGGATTCTGGAACATAAGCGTCAGGGTCAAAGGCGGGTATTACGGTATTGCGGTATAGGCAGATCCGCATGTAGCGGGCTGGCCGCATTGTGCACCCGCGCGACGCGCGAACGATCCCCCGTGTCGGGGTAATCGCGAAAGACTATTGATTTGGCCTTAGTGTGCTAAGGGGCACTTCTTGTGCCCCCGCAAGGCCTCGCCATTGGCGGCTCGGCGCGCTCAGTCCGTGGAGCGGGGCAGAAAGCGCCAACCCGCGGGTTCCAGCGCGAAAGCGAATCCGGTGACGCGCTTTTCCGGTGCGCCGCCAACCGAAATCATGGCGTCGCAGCCAAGATTGCCGCTGTCGCGGCTCAGGCCGCAGTGGTTCAGTTGCTTGACCACCAGCGATTCGGCCATCGAAGTCAGTTCCGCGGCATGCTCGCCGGCCGGATTCTTCTTCAGTTCCGCACGGGCGAATTCGCGCATCGCGGCGGTGGCCTGGGCGGCATCGGGCCCGTTCACGTCGGGCGTTTCACGCCGCACCAGCACCCACGGCTCGGGGTTGTCGCGAAAGGCCAGTGCGCGATAGCCGTCGCGCAGGCCGGCCTGGACGCCTACGATGCAAACGATCTCGCCGGCGCTGGCCGGCAGGCAGCCCTTGACCGCATGGGCCTTGATCGAGGCGACCAGCGAGGCCACAACCGGTGAGCGGGCGCGTTCGGCGGCGGCCGGATCGGTCTGTTCCAAATGCTTGATACGCTCGGCTTCGAACTGCTGGATGGCGGCGGTGACCTGGGCCGGCGTGGGGGCCGCCGGGGTTGCCAGCGCGCTAGCGCATGCCAGGGAGAGCGACAGCGACGCGAATAGGGTGAGGCGCATGAACAGGAGGAGAGGGCCTTGATTGAGAAGGCCGCGAGTTTAGCATCTGGGTTGCTGGCATGAGCAGCAAGGGGCGCTTGGATCCGCCTTCCGCCGTTGGTGCCGGACTTCGCGCCCTGTCCGCGCATGAAGAAACCCGCCGGGTGGCGGGCGGGGAGGCCTTTGCGAGCCTTCCGTGTTGCGAGAGCGCTAACCAGTCTTCTTCTGGTGATGGACGATGCGGTCCCACCAGTAGTGGAAGGGATGGGCGTGTTCCGGATAGAGCAGGGATTTGTGGAAAAAGCCGGCGCGAATAATGAAAGCGTAGAGCAGGACGATTGCCCCGAGGAAGAGCATATAGGTTGTCATGGCGGCTCCTTTGAGGTGGCCATGATTCATTGTAGGCCTGTCGGGTTTGACGAGTGGCGGCGAACGCATCAATGACCGACCCGGCGTGCGCCCTGCGGCCGCGGGCCGCAGGCGCGCAAGCAAGCGGTAAGAATTTCAAGCAGGCGGTGCGTCGTACACACGAAGGGTGTCGGCATCGCCGGTCAGGGCATGCACGAGCCGCACCACTTCGTCGGGGTGGCAGGGCTTGGGGCAGTAGCGCACCGTGGCATTGGCAATCGCGGGTTCCGGCCTTGCGCTGGTCGAGATCACGACAGGCGTAGCACTGAGCGCTTGCTCGCCCAGCAGCAGATGGCACAACAGCGCGCCGTCGGCGTGCGGCATGACCCAGTCGGTCACCACCACGCTGGGATGCACGCGTTGCGCGAGGGCAAAGGCGCTGAGCCCGTCGGACGCCTTTTCCACGGCATAGCCTTCTTGCTCAAGCGCGCAGGCCAGGGCGTCCGCTACGCCAGGTTCGTCGTCAACTACGAGAATGGTATGCACGCGACTCTGCACGGGATCTGCCTATGATGGAGGCGGGCTTCGAGCCTGAAGCGCGCTCAGGTGATCCGGATGCACGCAAGGGCCGGGCCAGTAGGAATATAAAGGGGGCCGCGCCTGCATGGCCGTGCTGGTGCGTTCTCGTCATCGAGCGCGTCTGCGCCTGTGGCGTCCGCGGCATCCATGTTGCACGCCGCAGCGGACTCATCGGCGGCGTGCCTGCCATCCTGCTCACCCACGGCTCCAGGGGCCGGGAACTGCCTATGCCACTCATCGAAAGCGATATCCCAGCCCGCCTGGACCGCCTGCCGTGGTCGCGCTGGCACTGGCGGGTGGCGACCGCGCTAGGGGTGGCGTGGGTGCTGGACGGGCTGGAAGTCACGCTGGTGGGCTCGCTGGGCGGCGTGCTGGAGCGCCCGGACGGGCTGGGCCTGGATGCGTCGCAGGTGGGATGGCTTGGATCTCTGTATGTGGGCGGGGCGGTGCTGGGCGCGCTGGTGTTCGGCCGGCTCGCCGATCGCCTGGGCCGCAAGACTTTGTTCCTGGTGACGCTTGCCGTGTACATGGCCGCGACCCTGGCCACCGCTTTCTCCACCGGTTTTGTCTTCTTCGCGGTGTGCCGTTTCCTGACGGGCGTTGGCATAGGCGGGGAGTACGCGGCCATCAACTCGGCGATCGACGAACTGATCCCGGCCCGCCTGCGCGGACGAGTCAATCTCGCCATCAACGGCAGCTTCTGGGTTGGCGCGGCGCTCGGTGCGGGGCTGAGCCTGATCTTGCTGGACCCGCGCGTGCTGGGCCCGGCGCTGGGCTGGCGCGCCGCGTTCCTGCTCGGCGCGGTGCTGGCGGTGGCCATCCTGATGGTGCGCCGGGATGTGCCGGAAAGCCCGCGCTGGCTGCTTTCGCACGGGCGTGGCGAGGAAGCCGGCCATATCCTCACCGCGATCGAGGCGCAGGTGACCGCGCAGTACGGGACGCTGCCACCGGCAACCGGCACGGTTACGTTTTCCCGGTGCGGCGCGGCGACCCTGGGCGAGGTTGCGCATGTGCTGTTAAAGCGCTACCGGCTGCGCAGCGCGGTGGCCCTGGCGCTGATGATTTCGCAGGCGTTTTTCTATAACGCCATCTTCTTCACCTATGCATTGGTACTGACGCGGTTTCACGGCGTGCCTGACAACCGCGTAGGGTTGTACATCTTCCCCTTCGCGCTGGGCAACGTGCTCGGTCCGCTGCTGTTGGGGCCGCTGTTCGATCACGTGGGACGGCGCCGCATGATCGGGCTTACCTATGTGCTGTCAGGCGTGGGCCTGGGGTTGACCGGATGGGCCTTCGTGCAGGGCTGGCTCGATGCGCGCAGCCAGGCGCTGTGCTGGTCGGCCGTGTTTTTCCTGGCGTCCGCCGCGGCCAGTTCTGCCTACCTGACGGTTAGCGAGGTCTTTCCGCTGGAGACGCGCGCGCTGGCCATTTCCGTCTTCTATGCTGTGGGGACGGGCAGCGGGGGATTTATCGGGCCTTTGCTGTTCGGCGCACTGATCGAAACCGGCAGTCGCGCGGCGGTGGCCGGCGGCTATGGCATTGGTGCGGCGATGGTGATTGGCGCGGGCCTGTTCGCCTTGCGCTATGCCGTCAGCGCGGAACAGCGGCCACTGGAGGACATTGCGCCACCGCTGTCGGCGCGCAAACAGTGAATGCCGCCAGCGCTAACGCCGCATCCTTGCGTGTTTTGTAAGGCCGGCATGTAAGGCGTGCATTGAATCGGGGAGATTCGCGCTGGTCCCGGCCACGCGGCGTGGCACGGTTTGCGCGCCATGCTGCATGCCTGCCATGGCCTCGGGCGGGCGCTTGTCGGATGTTGTCGAACTGGCACGTGTCTCGCTTGCACAAGGCAGGCGTTCAGCTTTGCACAACAGGCTGTCCCATTTTCAATCCAGCGCCTCAGGGCGTCCAAGGAGATATTCATGAAACATCATCTTGCCAGGAACCTGCTGCTGGCCAGCGCCGCTGTCGTGGCTTTCTCGGCCCAGGCGCAACCCGCGCCCGGCGCGCGCGACCCGTACAGCCAGGGTGCGGCGACGAATACCGGGACCGGCCTCACCGATCCCTATGCGGGCGGTGCGCGCAGCCCCGACAGGTTCGATCCCTACACGCAAGGCGCAAACCAGTCGACGCGCCAGGATTTCGCCGTGGCGCAACCGGAGCCCGAAGTAGGTTCAGCCGCCTATATGGACCGGTCGCGCTGGCTCGGCCCGAGCCTCGGTACGCGCCTCGGCATGCGCAGCCCCTTCCTGGATGGCGCCTGAACGCCAGGTTGATTCCCTTGGCGCTCGCCTCGCTGTCCCCTTTCGCGGGAGTGTTTCACGTTGTCTAGGATGCCGAGACCGTATCCTTCCGGCGGAATGCTGCCTGCGCGGTGGCGATCAGCCTGCCCTGGCTATCCGTGATCTCGGCGTTGGAGAAGAACACCCGCCGCCCGCCGCCCACGCGCCTGCCCACCACTAGCAGCGGTTCCACGTGCGCGGAGGAGACATAGTTGACGTTCAGCGAGATGGTCGTGGCGGCGCGGCGCACGCCGTTCTCCGGGAACAAGCCGGCGTAGCCCCCCGCCGCGTCCAGCAGCGTGGCCAGGATGCCGCCTTGTACCACGCCCGTATTGTTGACGTGCGCGGCCTGCGGCACCAGCGACATCCGTACCAGGTCCGGCTGCCACGCTTCGATGACGACATCCAGGGATTCGAGAAAGGGATTTTCCAGCGCGTAGGGCTGGCTTGCGGGGGTGTTGTCAGGCATGGCTACCGGGCCGGTGGCGATAAGTTGGAATGGCCGTAATGATAGCCCCGCATTCGTGGCTGGCATCCTTCACGGGTTCTTCGTATCATCGAAAGGCTAGGTTCGCTGCTCCGGAGTGAAGGGGAAGTAGAAACAGCGTTGCATACCCTCACCCCTAAGCTAAGGAGACCGCGATGCGCAGGTATCCACAGTCCCTGGCCAGCATGCTGAGCGTGGCGCTCGCCTTGGCCGGGGCGCTTGGCCCGCCCGCAGTGGTGCAGGCCGCGCCCACCGCCGATGCCAGGATCGTCGTCGAGGCCACCAACGGCCAGCTCAAGGCGCTCAAGGGCAAGGTCTTCGACAAGGCCTGCAATGAATCCGTGGATTACGACGCCACCGTGATCGACCTGAACGGCGACGGCCAGCCGGAGGTGTTCACCAACCTCTACGGCACTTGCGTGGGCGGCATGGCCGGGGTCTTCATGCAGTTGTACATCAAGGATGCCAACGGACAGTGGAAGCCGCAGTTCGGCTTTCCGGGGCAGCCGGAGGCGTTGAAGTCGAAGAATCTCGGCTTTCCCGACATCGCGGTGGGCGGTCCGGGCACTTGCTTCCCGGTCTGGCGCTGGAACGGCAAGGAGTATGCGCCGTACAAGAAATGCCGGTAGCCATGGCTCAGGCCGCCACGCTCAGGACTAGTAGCCCGCATCCGCCCAGCGCCCCCGTCCACAGGGCCGCGCGTACGGCGATTGCAGGCGCGTAGGAAAGCAGCAACACCAGCAGCAGCGCGCCGAGCGTCAGCGTGCCGAGCCAGGAGACGGTGCCCATCGGCCAGCCTTCGTGCCGCACGCAAGCGGCCAGGGCGAGGGCCAGCGCGGCCCAGCCCAGCCCATGCAGCCGCAGCCGCTCCGATGCGCCAGGGGAACTGCCGCGGCCATGGCGATCGGCATAGTGGCGGTCAAGCGTCTGGCTGAGCGCCGCGAAGCCGCTATAGGTCAAGGCTAGCGCGGTGAAAAAGCCAAGGCTGGCGTTCATGCCACCCCCTTCGCGTCGCCGCCCTGCAGACCCGCGTCATCGGCTCGCGCCGCGCGCCGCGCGGGCGTGCGCGCCTTCGAGCGGCGGCCCAGCATATACGCTGCCGCGGCCAGCGCGATGCCCAGCGCCAGTACCGTCAGGTCGAAGCCCGCCACGGCCGCGGGCCCCTGGCCTTGCAGCAGCGTCACGCCCAGGTGGGTATCGGTGGTGGCGGCGTTGAGCACCGGTATGGCGGCGAGCATCAGCGCGCCGCCCCACAGTTGCGCACGCCACATTCCGCGCGTTGGCCGTAACTGTGCCAGCACGGCGGCCGCGGCCCAGGCGATGAAGAAGGCATGGATCTCAGCGTCGGGGCGCTGCGCCATCGACACCGGCAGCAGCCGGTTGGCCCAGAAATAGGCGGCGAATGCGATCGGCAGGCCGGCGATGGCACCAATGTTGAGTGCATCCACCAGCCGCAGGCCGAAGCTTGGGCGCGCGCCCGCGGCCAGCGCCCTGGCCTGGCCCTGGCGCGTCTTCACGCCCCATAGCAGCGCGCCCGTGGCGACCATGGCGCAACCCGCCAGGCCGCTCAGGAAGAACAGCGCGCGTAGCAGGGGGCCGGCGAAGTGCGCCTCGTGCAGGCCCACCATCACGCCGCGGGTCTGGCTGGCGGCCGCGGGCGTATCGCCTACGGTTGCGACAAGGGCGCCCGTGACGCCATCGAAGCGCATCGACGGTTCGTCGGAGGACAGTGATTTGCCCGCGCCGCGCGACACCCTGATGGCGGCATTTGTGTCGCCGGGCAGCGTGATGTCGATCCTGCCGGGCTGCGCGCCATCCCAGTGGCGCGCGGCTCGCTCGACCAGCGGCGCGACCGGTGCCAGCGGGGCCGCCTGTCCGCTCGGCTTTGCCTGGGGCGCGCGTCCGAAGGCATCGTTGAAGAAGGCCTGCTGGTTGCCCTGGTATGCCGTCTGGATGCCCCACGGCATGTACATGAACATCAGCGTCACCAGGCCGGTGTAGGTGATCATCAGGTGGAAGGGCAGGGCCAGCACGGCCGTGGCATTGTGCGCGTCGAGCCAGGAGCGCTGGCCCTTGCGCGGCCGGAAGGTGAAGAAGTCCTGGAAGATGCGCCGGTGCGTGATGACGCCGCTGAGGATGGCGACCAGCATGAACATGGCGCAGAAGCCGACGATCCAGCGCGCCCAGATCGCCTGCATGAAATACAGGTCGAAGTGCAGGCGATAAAGGAACTCGCCGCCGCGCGTGTCGCGCACCTGTTGCAGGAAGGCGCCGGTGGCGGGGTCCAGCGTGCGGCTCTCGAAGCGTCCGCGGCCGCCCGCGATGCCGGAGGCCGCGGCGCCGGGCGGACGCATCCAGCGCACCTGCACCACGGGGTTGCGCTCGTCCGGCAGGTCGATGAGCCAGCGCGGCGAATCGGCTGCGTTGTGCTGCAGGAATGCCACCGCGCGGCTCGCCGCTTCGGCGCTGGACACTGGCGTGGCCGCCGGGCGATGCAGCTCAGGCTTCATCCACAGCGTGATCTCGTCCTTGAAATAACTCGCTGTGCCGGCGCAGAACACCAGCAGCAGGACCCAGCACACCAGCAGCCCGGACCAGCTGTGCAGCCATGCCATCGACTGACGCAAACCGGCCTTCACGATGCGCTCCGCAAGGCAGCCAGCAGCGCGCCAAACACGATCGCGGGCACGGCCACGCCGGTCCATGCACGCAACGCGCTGCCGGCGGCGAACACCCATAGCACCGCGCACGCGTACAGCGAGAACGACAGCAGCGTGGCGGTCATCACCGCCTCGGCGGGCGGCAGCGGCAGCAGCACGGCCAGCAGGCCGGTGGCTACGGACGCCAGTACGTAACCGCCCCCGATGGCGGCCACCACGCGCGAGACAACGCTCAGGCGATAGCGGCCGGTCTGGCTCAGCCCCATGTCGGCCCCTTCCTTACTTGTTCGGCGCGGCGGCCGGTGCGGCGGGTAGCGCGGCCAGGCCATCCGTCTGCGTCAGCGACAGGGTGGTGACGTAGCTGGCGATGTCATACGGCTTGCCGTTGCGCTCGCCGGGCGTCTGGTCGACGTGGTGCACTTCCAGCACGTAGGTGCCCTGCCACGGCTGCGCCAGGCGCACGATCCCCCGGTCGTCGGTGCGCAACTCCCGTCCCCAGCCCGACTGTACCGCCACGCCCACCTTGGCCTTCGGCAGCGGCTGGCCGGCGTAGACCACCTGGTACTCGCCGGCGCGGCCGGTCGGCACGATGTCCAGCGCGAGCTTGGGGGCCAGCGCGGCGGTGCTGCCGGCGCCGAGCAAGCGGGCCGCCGGCGTCCAGGCGGTGCGGATTACCTTGTCGCCCTCCTTGCGTTCGCGCACGGGATAGCCGGCATCCTGCGCGACGATGGACTCGCCAGCGCCGGCACGCGCCGACAGGACGAAGCCGTTGGCGGCCTTGTCGGCCTTGAGCGCTTGCTCGCCCCTGGCGGTCACCAGGGTGGCGGTGGGCTGCACGAAGCGGTCAAGCAATCCCGGCGAAACCTCGCGCAGGTTCTCGTTGAACTCGCCGAAATACAGCTGGGCTGTCGCGGGCGTCTGTTCCAGCCAGACCTGATGGGCCTGGGCGGTGCCGGCAAGCGCGGCGCTGCAAAGGAGAGCGGAGGTAATGAGGCGATGCATTGGCTATGCGTCCTTTCAAGGTAAGGCGGTGCGTGGCGGCGCCGAGTTGCGCATGGTGCCCGGCGGGATGCCCGGAAAGCGCCTTGCGAAAGACGCATATGATAATCGTTCTCATTTGAATTGTGTGGATTTTGGAATAGGGCGACGGATTGCCCGGGTTGGATGCGATACCGGGCGGCGGCGCTCCGGAGGCCGGTTTGCAGCGTCTGGAAGGGGGCCGGAGTGGGGCTTTTGGCTTGTTGGAAGTATGCTGATCTGGAGGGTTGCGGGGCTGGAGTCCGCGCTCGGCTATCATGTGCGAGCTTCAGGATGACCGGTGTGCGGCCAGCATCGCATCCTCGACCATTTTCCCGCCCCCATTACCCGCATCTATTGTGTCTTCCGCCATGCCTTCTTCAGTTCCCGCCGACGTCAGAAAAGTCGCTGCCATTGTCTGGATTCGCGTCCAGATAGAGCGGCTCGGCATCTCCATGGACGAACTTGACGCGGCAGGTTGTTTCGACGGGGTGGTGGCTCCGGCCCCGGCCGCCGCGCCCGTCCCGGCCACGGTGGTGGCGGAGCCGGTGCTGCCGCCGGCGCTCTTGCCTGCCGGCCCCGTGACGGCACCGCCGGCGGTAGCGCCGAAGCCATCGCGCAGAGTGGCAGCCCACAAACGCGGGCCGGCCCGGGATCCCGCGCCAGTACAAACGCAGCCGGCAGCCGCGCCGGCGGCTATCGCCGCCGCAACGCCCGTGCCCGCGCCTGATTCAACGTCGGTGGCGATGGCGGTGGCAGATTCGGTGACGCCGCCTGTTTCCGCTTCGGCGCTGGCAACTGCCCCGGCAGCGGTGCAGTTGCCATTGCCGTTGCCGTTGCCGGCGCGGGTGACGATGTCCGTGCCCGCGTCGAAAGCGGGAACAATCGTGAAACGGGCGCCAGTTGCGGCTCCGGCTCCGGCATCTGCTCCGGCAACATCGGCACGCGCGATGCCGGCACCGGCGCCGGCCATTGCGGCTTCACAGACGCCTGCGGCCGCCCCCGCGCGCCGCTATCGCAACGCCGAGGGACAGGTCTGGGATGGCGAAGGCCCCATGCCGGCCTGGCTGCTGCGCGCGGTGAACGCGGGCCAGTCGGTGGAGCACTTCCGGGTGAGTTGACGGCAGCGGCTGGTTGCCGCCGCCGTTGTTCAGGCCTGCGGGTTGAGCAGGGTGCGGCAGCGGATAAACGCCGGTTCCGCGTCCAGCGCGGCAATCAGTTCCGGCGATGGGACCTTGTCCAGATCGGTCACCACATAGCCCATCTGCCCACTGGTTTGCAGATGCTGTGCCACGATGTTGACCCCGTCGCGCGCCAGCAGCGTGTTGAGCGCGGCAAGCGCGCCCGGCGCATTGCCGTGCACGTTGAGCAGCCGTGCCGGCGACGTCAGGGGGCCGGGGCTGACCTCGGGGAAATTCACCGCGCCGACGGTGTCGCCGGTCCGCAGGAAGGCGATCAGCTTGGTGGCGACTTCGGTGCCGATATTCTCCTGCGCCTCTTCGGTGCTGCCGCCGATATGCGGCGTCAGGATCGCGTTGGGCACGCCTTGCAGCGGGCTGGTGAAGCGGTCCGCGTTGGTCTTGGGCTCCTCGGGGAACACGTCGATCGCGAGGCCGGCGATGTGGTTCGCGTCGCACGCCGCGCGCAGCGCGTCGATGTCCACCACCGTGCCGCGCGAGGCATTGATCAGGATAGCGCCACGCCGGAACTGGCCGAGCACCTCCGCATCGATCATCTTCCTGGTCTGCGCGGTGGCCGGCACATGCAGCGTCACGATGTCGGCATGCGATACCGCATCCGCCAGCGAGCGCGCCGCGCGCGCCGAACCGAGCGACAGCCTGGCCTGCACATCGTAGTACACGACGCGCATGCCCATGGCTTCGGCCAGCACGCCAACCTGCGAGCCGATATTGCCGTAGCCGATGATGGCGATGGTCTTGCCGCGTGCCTCGAACGATCCGGTGGCGCCCTTTGCCCACTTGCCGGCATGCGCCAGGGTGTTCTTCTCCGGAACGCGGCGCAGCAGCAGGATTGCTTCGGCGATCACCAGTTCGGCCACCGAGCGCGTATTGGAGAACGGTGCGTTGAACACCGGCATGCCGGCGCGGGCCGCGGCGTCCAGGTCTACCTGCGAGGTGCCGATGCAGAAGCAGCCGATCGCGATGAGGTGCCTGGCAGCCTCGATTTCAGCGGCGCCCAGGTGCGTGGCCGAGCGGATGCCCAGGATCTGGTGGCCTTCGGGAGCGCGATGGAGTTCGTCGCCGGCGAGAGCGCCGGCGCGGCGTTCCACTGTGACTTGTGCTTCCTTGAAGCGCTCGACGGCGGTGTCATGGATATTTTCAAGCAGTAGTGCGGAGGTCATGGCGATTGGGTGATGACGGCGATGGCGCGGCGTGGGTGCAGCGAGGGTGCGATGAAGCGCAAGCCCGTGCCGCGGCGGCTCCGGGCTGAAAACCTGCGCAAGTGGCGGCGCGCAGGCATGCGCAATGCGAAACGTACGCCGACATGGTAACGCACGCAGCGCAAGCCAGCCGAACACCCACATTGCCGCCAATGCCAATCCGGCAGCAGGCGGCGTGGCCCACGCCCGGCTATTTCGTGTATGAGAAGTAAAAGGGGCTTGAGGCGGAGCGCATGACGAAGCGCCCGTTGGCCTCGGTCACGCCATAGCACGCCTGCATTGCGCTGAACTTCGGGTTGGCCAGGTCCAGGCAGACCTGGTTCGCTTGTACATCGACGCGATAACGGCCCGGCGACGAGCTTCGGCTGAGGGCATTGGTGACGTCGAGGCTGCCACTTTCCCGGACTTGCATCCGGAGCGTGGCGCCGGAGGGCGCGATGACGTCGACCCGGCCGAGGTGCGCAAAGTGGCTCGCCAGCTCGGCGCCGGTCAGTGGCCTGCCCTGCGGGCCGGCAACGGGGCGTGGCGGGGACGCCGCCGTGGTCGCGGGGACAGCCATCGCAACCATCTCGTTCCGGGAGGACTGCTGCGCCTGGGCGGAACGCGCCGGCACCTCGGCGATCCACTGCGCGGGAATGGCGAAGTTGAGATTTTGCGCGTCGGTCCGCATCAGGTAGGTGATGCCGACGAGTTGGCCTTGCGCATTGAACAGCCCGCCGCCGCTGGAGCCGGGCGAGATCGGCGCGGTGGTCTGGAGGCGGACGATGCGGTCTCGTTCATCCTTGTTCAGGGAGGAGAGCAGGCCATCGCTGAGCGTCAGTTCATAGCCGCGCGGCGCGCCGATGGCATAGACCTTCTGCCCGACCTTGAGCGCGGACAACGGCGCGATCTTCACGGCCGGGGCGGTCAGGCCCTTGGCACGCAGGATACAGAGATCCCGCTCGGCATCGGCATGCAGCAGGCTGGCAGCATGCGTGATCTTCTCGCGCCGTATGCTGACGGACCTGCCACCCTTGAGCACATGGCAGTTGGTGACCAGTTCCTCGGGCCCGATCACGACCGAGCTGCCCATGCCGAAGCGCACGCCTTGCGCGTCGTAGACGGAAACCACCCAGATGCTTGGCGATTCCCGTTCATAAAGTTCGGCTGAATCCAGCGCCAGGCAATCCAGGGAGATGCCAAGCGCGCCAAAAGCCAAACACGAAATAGCGAGGTTTCCCGCAATCCTTGCCGCCCGACCCATGATGTTTAATTCTGGTAGCTGGTTTCGCCGGATTCGGCCGCTGCGCGGGCTCTCCGGTTGTTCCCGTCCACTGCGGCCGGGCCGCTCATCATAAACGCTCCGGATGCCAGGCGGCCGCCGCGCTAAAGGTTTCAGGCTGGAGGCCGACAACACAAGATGCAGGAAGGTCTGCCTTCCTGCTGGTTTCAATGCCATTTTCAGCTTCAACCAAACCTTAACCACAATCAGGAAGACCCATTCATGGACACTTCAATCATTAGCTCTGCGAGCAGCGCGGGTACCGATCCGGTGGCCTTGCTGATGCTGCGCAAGTCGCTCGACATGCAAGGGCAGAGCGCGGCAGCCCTGCTGCAATCGGTGCCGCAAGTCGGCGTCCCCGCCAGCAATCCTCCTCATCTTGGCCAGAATATCGACATCAAGGTGTGATATGAGGTGGCCGCGCCAGGTCGGCACTGATCAGGCGCGGTCCGTCGCGCCGATCGCTCCGTTCCCGGCGCGATCGGCGGCGTGGCCCCGTCCGGCGGAGGGTTCGCCGTTGCCGCTTTCGGCTTCCGGCGCCAGCGCGAACACCAGGCGTACGGTCGTGCCATCCGGCGCTGAGCGCAGATCCAGCATTGCCCCGATGGTCTCGGCACGCCGGCGCATATTACCCAGTCCCTTCCCAGGCGTGGCCGCCTCCGGCGCGAAGCCGCGCCCATTGTCGTGGATCTCGATGACCAGCGCGTTTTGGCGGGCATCCTTGTGCGCGCAAACGCGTACGACGCTGCCGCCGGAATGCCGCATGGCATTGGAGAAGACCTCCAGCAGCAGGTAGTGGAGTTCCCGTACCCGCTGCGGCGTCAGGCCGTCCAGCGTTGGCAGGCGCTCCACCTGCCAGTCCACCCGCAGTCCCGCTGCTTCCAGGCGCGGACCAAGCCGGTAGCGCAGGTTGCCGAGTACGGTCGCGAGATCGCCGCCGGTGTCCTGCAGCGCGTCGACGGACAGTTTCAGTGCGTCGAGCGCATGTTGCAGCTGTTGTTCCAGCATTTGCGCGCTGGCGCGGCCCGAGCGCAGCATCGACAGGATGCCAACCAGCTGGCTGCCGAGCCCGTCATGGATGTCGCGCATGATCCTGCCGCGTTCTTCCAGGGCGGCCTGCTCCCGCTCCATCTCGCGTGAATGGCGGTACAGGTCATACAGTTCCTGTTCCTTGCGGGAGACCGCACTGTCCAGTCTGCGGTTCAGCGCGGCCAGCCCGCGCGTGGCGCGCGTATAGCGGTCGACCAGCAGCCAACCCATCGTCAGGCTGAATATCAGCGACACGTAGCGGGTGACCGAGGAATCCCAGTAGTAGTCGCCGATCCACCAGACATGAAGCAGGTCCAGCATCGAGACAAGCAGGGTCAGGCCAAGGGCGGCGGCAATCGCCACGCGTTCGCGCTCCGGGCGCGTCACGGCGGCGCGGAGCAGCATGGCAACGATCGACAGCGCCATCACGACATTGACGATGACGTTGGCCAGCACCATGGCGCGGGTGCTGTGCGCCGCCACCATCAGCGCGATCAGCGGGATCTTGATGGTCAGGTAGAGTTGCAGCATCCGCCGCAGCCAGCCCGTCTCCAGGCCTGTCACCAGGATGGCGAACCTGGCGGTCGCGTACATGAAGACTGCGCGCCCGGCCAGCACCGCGGCGAGCCAGGCGTCGCGCGCGCCGGCATCGTCGGCAATGAAATACTCCACCAGCCCGAATGACCACCCGAGCTCGGAAATGGCATATAGGCCGAACAGGGGGTCGCGCTGCCGCCACCACACCAGCGCCGACAGGCAAGTCAGCAGCACGCTGACCGCGGCGATGAGCACGGGTCCCATGACCTTGAACCAGAGCGCTCGCTCGTAGTGCGCCTCCAATAGCGCTGGCGGGCCGAATTCCACCCGCGACAGGCCCCCGCGCGAACTGGCGCTGGCGGCGATGGTGACAAGCAGTTCGTTCTCCGGGCACAGCAGGTCTGCCGGCACCGGGATCAGCAACGGATGCTGCCCGGCATAGGGAACCGGGGCCGACAGGCTGCCCGCATGGGCGAGCAGGCTGCCGTTGAGCCGTACCTCGTAGCTGTTGGCGGCACGTTCCAGATAGAGCGCTGCCATGCCCTGCCGGCCGGGCAGGTCGGGGAAGCGCAGGCTGAAACGGGCGCCGCCGCTCTCGCCGGGACGGGAGCGGTCCCAGTAATAGGGCAGGGGGACTGTGGCCGGTGTACCGTCTCCGGCGCCAATGGTGGCCCGGTCGATGATTTGTAGCTGGGAACTGGGGAGTGGCGCGGCGCGGATGGGCCACGGCAGGGCTGGCAATATCAGCAGCAACGCTATCCATGCTGCGCGCCACAGCGAGAACCGCATCTTGCCGGGCAGGCGCGCGGGACAATCCGTGCCGGCGCTCGCCTCGTCGATGTGGCTGCGATCCGGTTCCGCCCGATGCGGGGCATCCTTGGCCGGCATGAGGGTTGCCACTTTTCGAGGGCTCAGTGGTTAAAGTGACTGTTCAAGGGATATTCCTAGCCCTTGATCTTCTTCACATCATTGGCGCGCAGCAGAAGGTCAAGCGTCGCTTCGAGCCGGATGACGCGCTCTGTCAGGCCCTCGATCCTTGTCTGCTGTTCCTTCACCGTGCCGGCCAGCGAGACAACCTTTTCGTTCATCTTGATGACGGTCGTGAGCGCGTCCCACACTTTGTCTGTCACACCCATTACGCCTTCCCTTTCGACATCGCGGCGATACGCTTGTTGGACTCAGCGACGAATGACAATGCATCGTCCAGCGCTTCATTCGCCTCCTTGGTGGAAATGTTGACGCGCTCAAGCAGGGCGTTGATGTCTTCCTCATCGTTCGCGGGAGTAAAGCCTTGCGCGGCTTGCCGCATCAGCTCACTCACGTTGAGGCCAAGCCGCTTGGCGGTATTTGCGATTGCGCGCTTCTGGCTCGCCGTAACCTGTACGACAATCCGTTCAGTTGCAGTGGCCATTCCGGACTCCAATGTACATGCACATGGTATGTACATGGTAGGAGTCGGGTATATACGTGTCAAGTTCGTTTTGTGATTAAAAAGGCGCTTATGGAAATGGCCCATCGCGCGCAGCCACGCGCGGGGCGGGCCCGGTTTCACCCCGCCACGGGCTCCGCTTTCTGGCGTTCCGCCGCCGGCGTGGCCGCGGCTGGCAAAGCCGCCGCTCCGTTAACCAGCCCGGCCCCGCGCCGGAAGCGTCCCGTGTGGGGCGCCTCGGCATGGCCGCCCATCACCTCCAGGCGCAGCAGCACGATGGGAACCGGTGCCAACGCGCGTTCCAGCGCAACCAGGAGTTGCGCGGCCCGCTGCTGCGGCATGCGTACCTCGAAGCTCAGCATGGACTTGCACGGTGGCAGGCCGAGCGGAAATTGCCGCTCGTTGAGCGGGTACTGGCCGCAGTCGCTGACGGCACAGCGCATCGCCTGGCGCGCATCGGGCACATCGTCCAGCCGCGCGATCACGCTCAGGCGATACAGGCGCCACCGCTGGAATGGGGCATGGTTGGCTGCTTTCATGTTTTTCTCCTGTTACGCATGGCATTGGGCAATGCCGGTGCCATGCGTGGCGTTCGTGCTGCCGGTGTCATCAAAGGGCCGGCCTCAGGCCGGTGGAGAGTTGCAGTTCCACGGTGGCCGCCGCCAGGTCCGCCTGGGCCTGGAGGTAGTCGAGGTAGGTTTCGTCCGCGGTGCGCTGCGCATCGAGCAGCTCCAGCAGCGACGCCGAGCCGTGGCGATAGGACTGGCGCATGCCTTCGAGCACCCGGTCGGCATCGGAAATCACCGACTCGCGATAGCGTTGCAGGTTTTCCCGCGCTGCCTGGAACGTGGTGAAGGCGTTGCGCACGTCGACCTCGGTTTTCAGTTCCGCCTCGCGCAAGCCCAGCATGGCCTGTGTGACCTCCGACTCGGCCTGGATCAGCTCGCCGCGCTGCAGCCGCGACAAGGGCAGGGGAATCGACACCGATACGCCGACCATGCGCGAGCGTGGCGTGCCGTCGCCGGTGGGCTCGCCTTCCTCGTTCATGCCGGCGCGCACGCCGGGGGTCAGGGTCAGGCTGAAGCCAATGCTGGGATCCACCCAGCGATTGGCGCGCGCCACCCCCGCGTTGTCGCGGGCATGATCCAGCGTGGCGCGGGCGATGCGGACCTCGTCACGCGCTTCCATCGCCCGGGCAATCAGCGCCCCGGTGTCGGTGCCGGGGTCGTACGCCTGGAATTCACATGCCAGCGGCGCGTTGCCGAAGGCCTCGGCAACGCGCACGCCGAGTTGGACCGACAGCTTCTGCAAGGCGGCCTGCGCCGCGGCGCGGGCGGATTTCACTTCGACGCCGAAGCGGTCGCGTTCCACGCGCGACTGCGATAGCTCCAGTCCGCCGATGTCGCCGGCCTTGCGGCGGATCTCATTGGCGCGCACCACATTGGCCAGCGCGGCCAGCGTCGATTCCTGCCGGACCAGGGCTTCGCGGCTGCGGCAGGCCTCGACGAAGGCCGTGGCGGAATCCGCGTAGAGCGCGTGCTTGAAGCCCTGCAGGTTGGCCTCGGTCAGGCGCAGGTTGCTCCTGGCGGCACGGATGCGCGCGCTGCGCTTGCCGCCCAGTTCGATCGGGATCTCAACTTCGAATTCATGGGTGCGCGGCGGCTTGGCCGACACCGCACTGCTTGTCTCGATGTCGCCACGGCCGTACTTGAGCACCGGATCCGGGCGCACGCCGGCGATCGAGATCCCGGCCTCGGCGCTGCGGATGGTTTCCTGCTGCGCCGACAGGCCGATGTTCTGGCGCTCCACCGCGTCGAGATAGGTGGCGAAGCGTACCGGCGCACTGGCCGCCGCCGCAGCGGTGGCGGTGGTGTCCTGCGCCCAGGATGCGGATGCCGCCAGCACCAGTGTGGCGAGCAGGGTGTTGCGCAGGGCGGGGGCAGCTTGCAGGTTCTTGTGGATCTTGTTCTTGATTTGCATTGGGTTCTCCTCAGGCCTGGCCCGCGGCGCTGGCCGCCGGTGCGTTGCCTTCGGCATCGGTTTCCAAATCCCCGGCACGTTGGGCCGCGCGCTCGGCGCGTGCTTCCACCAGGTAGTAAAGGGCAGGCAGCAACAGCAGGGTCAGCAAGGTGGCCGTAAAGAGACCACCCACGACCACGGTGGCCAGCGGGCGCTGCACGTCGCTGCCGAGCCCGACCGCCAGCATCGCGGGCGTCAGCCCGATGGCGGCGACGGTGGCGGTCATCAGCACCGGCCGCATGCGGCTCGCCGCGCCTTCGATCACCGCTTGCCGCAGACCCATGCCGTCCTGCGCGCGCAGCCGGTTGATCTGCGCGATCATCAGCACGCCGTTGAGCACCGCCACGCCAAAGAGGGCGATAAACCCGACCGCGCTGGACACATTCAGCGTCATGCCGCGCAGATGCAGCGCCGCGAGTCCGCCGATGGTGGCCAGCGGCACCGCCAGCAGTACCAGCGCCGGCTGGCGCAGGTTGCGGAACTCGGCGAACAGCAGCACGAACATCAGCGCCAGCGTCATTGGCAGGATGATGGCCAGCCGCGCCTGCGCACGTTCCAGGTTCTCGAACTGGCCGCCCCATTCGATCTGGTTGCGCTTGTGGTCATAGGACACGGCGCGTTCGATGGCGGGCTGCGCCTCCTTCAGGAAGCTGGACAGGTCGCGGTCGCGCACATTCAGGCGCACGATGATGTGGCGGCGCGCCATTTCGCGCACGATCACGCTTTCGCCGGAGACGGTGGTGATGCGCGCGACTTCCGCCAGCGGCACCTTGGCGCCGTTGGCCGCCGTCAGCATCAGGCCGCCGATGTTATCCGCGCTGGAGCGCACCACCGCCGGGAAACGCACCGTCATGTCGTAGCTCTTTTCGCCCACATAGAGCTGGCCGACCGGCGAGCCGCCAATGCCGGTGGAGATCAGCTCGGCCACGTCGGCCGCGTTGATGCCGTGGCGCGCGGCGGCGGCGCGGTCCAGGTCGATCTTCAGGTTGGGCAGCGGCGGTTCCACGTCGATCGCCACGTCGGCCGCGCCGGGCACGCCGCGCAGCGAGGTGGCGACTTCACCGGCAATGCGGCGCACGTCGCGAAGGTCGTCGCCGAACACCTTGACCACCAGGTCGCTATGGGCGCCGGAGAGCTTGTCCTGCACACCATCGATCATCGGCTGCATGAAGCCGACCGTGTAGCCCGGCATCTGCGCGTAGCGCGCCGCCAGCTTGTCGATCAGTTGCTGCTTGGTCATGCCGGAGGCCCAGGTCTTGTACGGATGCAGGCCGACGCTGGCTTCGATATGCGAGGGCGTCCAGTAGTCGGTGCCGTCGTCGTTGCGGCCCGTCTGCGTCACCATGTAGGACACTTCCGGGAACTCTCGCGTGACCCGGCGCAGTTCGCTGGCCATCGCGGAGGCGCGCTCCAGGGTGATGCCAGGCGGCATCTGCACCTGCAGCCACAGGGAGCCTTCGTCCAGGTAGGGCAGGAAATCGCGGCCGATGCTGGCGCCAAGCGCCAGCACGCAGGCCAGGGCCACGGCGCAGCTCGCGGCCACCCAGCGCACCCGGCCGATGCCGCGTTCCAGCGCGGCGCGGTAGCGCATCGCCAGCCATTCCAGCACGGGATTGTGGAAGATGCGGCGCGGCTTGCGCATGGCGATCCACGCCAGCCCGGGCACCAGCGCAAGGGCCACGATCAACGCGCCGATCAGCGCCGCGCCAACCGCGAAGGCCATGGGCGAGAACAGCTTGTACTCGATGCGCTCGAAGGAGAACAAGGGCAGGTAGGCCGCCACGATCACCAGCATGCCGAAGAACATGGGCCGCGCCACCTGCAAGGTGGCATCGATGGCGTCGCGCGGCGTCAGCACGCGGTCTTTTTCCTGTTCGCGCCGGCGCAGGATGTTCTCCACCAGCACCACGGCCCCGTCCACCAGGATGCCGAAGTCGATCGCGCCCAGGCTCAGCAGGTTGGCCGGAATGCGCAGGTGATACATGAAGACAAAGGCGATCAGCAGCGACAGCGGGATCGTCAGCGCCACGATCAGCGCGGCGCGGGGGCTGCCGAGGAACAGCAGCAGCACCACGCCGACCAGCAGCATGCCTTCCGTGAGCGTGAAGCCCACGGTGCGCATGGTGGCGTCGATCAGCGAGGTGCGGTCGAGATAGGCTACGACCTTCACGTCCTTGGGCAGCAGGTTGTCGTTGAGGTCGCGCACGGCTTCGTGCACGCCTTCAAGCGCTTGCGAGGCGTTGAAATCCTTGAGCAGCAGGGTGATGCCGGAGATCGTGTCGGGGTTGTCGTCCTTGCCCAGGATGCCGCGCCGCTCCACATTGCCATAGCGCAGCGTGCCGAGGTCCTTGACCAGCACGGGCGTGCCGCCCTTGCTCGTGACCACCACGTTGCCCATGTCGTCGAGCGAGCGCAGCAGGCCCACGCCGCGCACCACGTAGGATTGCTCGCCGCGGTCGATGACGCTGCCGCCGGCGTTGACGTTGTTGGCGTTGAGCGCATCGGTCACCTGCGCCAGCGTCAGGTTGTACTGGGTCAGCCGCGCGGGGTCGAGTTCCAGCATGAACTGCGTGGTGAGCCCGCCGAAGTTGGTCACGTCGACCACGCCGCGGACTTTCTTCAGGCGCGGTATCACGGTCCAGGCCTGCAGCTCCGACAGTTCGCGCAGGTCGCGCGTGTCGGACTCCAGCGTGTAGCGGTAGAACTCGCCCGTTGGCGAGGTGTAGGGGTCTAGCCCGGGTTTGGCGTCATAAGGCAGGTCCACCTCGTTCAGGCGTTCCTGCAAACGCTGGCGCGCCCAGTAGCCGTCCGTGCCGTCCTCGAACACCACGGTGATCAGCGACAGCGCAAACAGGCTGCGGGTGCGCAGCACATGCATGCCGGGCGTGGCCAGCAGCGCGCGCTCCAGCGGGATGGTGATCTGTTGCTCGATTTCCTCCGCGCCCAGGCCTGGCACCTGGGTAACGATCTGCGACGTGACGTCGGCGATGTCCGGATAGGCCTCGACGGGCAGTTGTTTCCAGCTATAGGCGCCATACAGCGCCACCAGCGCGAAGACCAGCCAGACGATGGCACGCCGGTCGAAACATAGGGTAACGAGGCGGTCAATCATGGAGGAGGACTCCGTTCTTCACGACGATGCGCTCGCCCGCCTTGAGCCCGGCGAGGATCTCGACTTGCCCGTCGGCATGCGCGCCCGTGGTGACCACGCGCGGCTCGAAGCGGAAGGGCGCCTTTTCCACCAGCACGCGGGTGTAGAGCCCGCTTTGCAGCAGTGCCGCCGGCGGCACCAGCAGCGCCGGATGCTTTTCGCCCGCGAAGATCACCTTGGCGAACAGGCCGGGGCGATAGCGTCCGTCCTTGTTGTCGACCGCCACGCGGACCTTGACGGTGCGGGTGTCGGGGTCGAGGATCTCGCCGATGTAGCGGACCTGGCCGGTCACGGGCTTGCCGGGGTAGGCATTGAGCAGGATTTCGGCGGGCTGGCCGACGAAAATCGAAGCGATATCTTTCTCGGACACGCTGGCCGCGAGATAGACGGTGGACAGGTCGGCCACGGTCATGACCGGTGCGCCGGTGTCGTTCCAGAAGCCGCCCTGCGCGCCCTCGAGTTCGATGACGCGGCCCGCCAGCGGCGCCGTCATGGTGTATTGGCGATGCGACGGCGCGGTGCCGGCGGCGCCAAGTTGCGCGAGATGGGCCGCCGTGGTCTCGGCGTCGCTGCTTGCCTGCGAGTAGGCAAGCTGGGCTTGCTCGTAGTCCTTGCGCGCCACGATCTCCGCCTCGAACAGCGTGCGCTGGCGATCCAGGTTCAGCTTCGCTTCGAGCAAGGCGGCGCGCGCCTTGCCGGCCTCACCCTGGGCCGCGCTCAGTTCGGCGGAATCCAGCGTAAAGAGAGGATCGCCCTTGCGCACGACATCGCCCAGCGCGGCGTGCAGCCGGACGATGCGCCCGGCCAGCGGCGGTACGATCTTGACCAGCTTGGCGGCGTCGGCCTCGATCGAGCCGGGCACCTCGATGGGACGCTCCAGCACCTGCTCGACAATGGTCTGCACCTGCAGCTGGGTGCGCAGCGGCGATGCCTCGGGCACCGTGATGAAGTTGCCCTCGCGCACCGGTTCGGTACTCTGCCTGGGCGTGTTGGCATGCGCGCCGAACAGGCTGTTGGCATCGCAGCCGGCCAGTACGATGCAGGCCGCGCAGGCGGCGGCGAGCGCAAGGCCTGGCGGCCGGCGCAGGAGCAAGCGTTGGCGAGTGGTGGGCGTTTGCATTGGTTTTCTCCTCGGGTGGGCGCCGCCGCCAGGGCAAGCGCGCCGCTTGTTGCCGGTGCTTCGTCGCCGGGATCGCATCAAGGCGGGATCCGCGGACGACAGGAATCGACAGGCGTGACGCATCCCCGGCGCTACGGGAGGGCAAGTCCGCGCAGGTAGCCGGTGATGGGCGAAATCGCCCGTGTTGCTTACGGGTGGGTGGCAGCGCGGAAGGAAGGGGTGGATCCCGCGCGCGGGCAGTCAGGATGCCGCGTCACGCAAAGGGAGCCTGGCGGATCCGGGTGGTGGGTTTCGCGGTTCCGGCAGGGAGCAGGAAGCGGAATCAGGCCAACGGGATCGCGCCATGCCTTCGGCGCCGCCTGCTAGAAGGGTCGGGGTCCATGTTCTTCCTCCGGCAATCGGTTTGGATCGGTGGATCGGGGGCTCAGGCCGCGGCGAGCGCGCGCTCGGGCTGCGGAACGGTTTCCCAGCGCACCGCGCGGACCAGCGGTTCCAGGCCCAGTCGTTGCACCAGGCTGACCATGCCGGGCCTGCCGCCGGGCTGGCAGTGCACCAGCACGCGCATCTCGATCAGTTCGCGCCGCTCGCATTGCCGCATGCGCAGGCGTTGCAGCGAGAGCTCGCGCGACGCCAGTTCACGGCGAATCTGCTGCTCCAGGCCCGCGCCATAGTCGTCCTTGCAAAGCAGTACCACCTGGAACAGCTGGGCGGTTGCGCCGCGGCTTGCCTGGGGGGTACGGCGGTTGGTGGTCTGGGGGAGCATCCAGTTGAACAAACGCATATCCAGCTCCTTTCTATCTCCTTGGGGTTATTCGAGCGCGCCGGCCGGAATGGCCCAGCGCACGAGGGAAACACTCTTCTCCATGCTGATGCGGCTGACGATCTGCTCCAGCTTGCCTTCATTGCCGGGCGCGGCCAGCACATCGGCGCGGACTTCGATGTGCCCGCCAGCGGCGGTGTCCTCGCTGTGCAGGGACTGCAACAGCAAGGCCGGCATTTCCGTCAGCGCATGCAACAGCAAGCCGCGCACACGGATTTCTTCCTGCGCGGTGCAGACCGTGGTGATGCGGTAGACCATCTCCACTTCGGGGGTGATGGACGTGCCGCCGCGGTTGATGCGCTGGCCCAGCATGCGCAGGCCGAAATTGGCGCAAAGGATGCAGGCGGTGCCGATCGCGGCCTCCGCGGCGTGGCCAAGGCCGGCGAGCACGCCCACGGCGGCGGAGCACCACAGCGTGGCGGCGGTATTCAGGCCGCGCACGTTCAGGCCGTCGCGCATGATCACGCCGGCACCGAGAAAGCCGATGCCGGAAACGACCTGCGCGGCAATGCGCGCATGGCCTTGCGGATCGAAGGTAAAGGCGGAAACCGATACGAACAAGGCCGCGCCGGCGGCTACCAGCGCGTTGGTGCGCAGCCCCGCCATGCGCTGGCGCAACTGCCGTTCGGTACCGATACACGCGCCCAGCGCGAGCGCTTCAAGCAAGCGCAGGGCGAATTCGTGCCACACCATAAGAACTCCCGTAACAATCAGGAAGATCCGGTGAGTCTTGTCAATGACACGGGCAAACGCGGGCAGCGGCAAGCTGCAACGCATGCGGGGTCAGAAGAGTGAAGCCGTATTCAAGAAGAGAGGCGGGACAGGACGTCCGGCCTCGATAGCACCATGCCGCAAGCGGGGCACGGTCGCTGAGGGTACCGTGCTCCGGTCAGGCGGAGGTGCCGATCCTGGATCGACTACTGTCGTCGGAACAAGTGCTCACTGGGCAAGCCCTGGAATTAATAACCCGCGTACTGTAGCGGCGCGAATTGAATGGGTCAAGCGAAAGTCGACGATTACACGCGATTGACGGAGGTTGATGGGTGAAAGAACGTTACTTGTCCAAATATCAATCGGACATGTACGAAAATGCACTGGAAAATTGAAAAAAATGGCGATGCTGGTGCTTGCGTAGCCGTGGCAGGCTCCAACTCCAACTCCGGCGCGGCCGACGCGGGACTATTTTTCTCCGCGACCGGTGGGCCGGAAGTGTCCACGGCAGAGTCGAGCATCGTGAGCAGGTCGGCGATGGTATCCGCTGGGGCGGCCAAGGGTACCTACTCAAGGGGAACGCTACGTCCGCGCACAAACCGCTCAATCTGCGACGCGGTTTTGTCGGGCGCAGCATCGCTTCGAAACCGGGCGCATGACAACGCCATGAACTTTGGAAATCGCTCTCGTATCCGTCGCTCCTCGCGTGCTCTGTCACCAGGTAGATACGGTCTCGAAAGTTGCCGTTGCACGATGATCTCGACACACGGCTCTAGCTCGAATGCTGGCAGCAGCAAGGAGGTCAGTGCATCAGCTTCGATGGAGCAACGAAGATCCTGATACTCATGGCCAACGTTCTCGGGGTACGTCAGAAAACCCGAGGAATTGGTTGCTGTCATGACGCGACTTTCAAAAATAAGGTGGCAAAAAAGCCGCCTACCGCAACGACCGACAGTGCAGAGGCAAAGATCTGCAGGCCGTAGATGAGCGCAGCACTGGCCTGTGTTCGATCGTCATCCCACGCCTTATTCAACAATCCACTGAGCGTGCAGGCCAGGAAAAAGCTGTACGCGGCCGCAGAGAAGGGCGCCAGGGTATAGACCGCAGCGGCCGCAAACAGTCTTTCCAACGCCACCGTGAGCGCAATGATCGATACGCCCCCAACGCAGGTCGAGAGGTGGGCAATGCGCCAAAGCTCAGTTCTTTTGGCATCTCCGCTGCGCTTCGTTAGCCCGTGGGGGATGCCCAGCATCGTCCCCGCGCAAAACAACAGGACGCCCAGGAGCAGGTAGAGGCCGCCTGCGGGGGTGAAGACCGTGGTATTCACCATCTAGCCGCCGGAAACTTGCGCGGCGCGTAGAACACCGCGACAGCGAGCCGCGCCGCCAGGCTGGATGAAATAGCATCAAGCAGTCTAAATAAGAGGCGAAATAGTCTGAGTTGCATTCAAAATGCTCCGATTAAATGTAGTGCATGACCTGTGAGTGAAAACTTTGATTCGCCCTCTGATGCTTTCTGTCGCCCAGGCAAGCGAACAAGCCACATGCAAGGAGAGGGAGGTCACTGTCCACAAGGACGTGCCCGAATTCCGGACATTGGTCTAGTGCTCTATCGATCTAGAGGAATTCAGGCCAGACAACCCCAAGCCGAGCCCTTTGAGAAAGACTTCCTTGCGCGCCAAGAAATCCAAGATTTCTCTCGCTAGTCCTTATTAGAACAAGGACGAATGCCGGGCGAAATTACTCTACCTTCTCGGTAAAATCCATCTAATTAATCCTACTTTTCGTCACAATAATTTTAATTCTGAAATAAAATTCCTTTATATCAAGGGCCGCTACCGTTCGCACTTGGCCAAAATGGCCCCGCCATGTACTTGTAAATATGCACGTCGTGGCCGCGCTCGTGTGCGATGGTCTCCGTGAGCAAGCGAGCGCGGGAAAAGTCAAGATTCGTTCGGATGGCTCTGCGGCGCTGGACTACCCGTTGACCCCATTTATCTTGGACGGCGGTCGTCGGGCCATGCTGGCCATGTTAGAACCTCAATTCGCGGCGGGTGCTCTTTCGGTGTTCCCGCTTCAGGAGCAGGCTCACTTGTATTCCAGGCGGGCGGATGCGCGCCAAGCCATTGACCGACTTCCCATGCAGGTACGCCTAACCAAGGTCATCATTGCTCACGTAGTGGGAGGCTGCGGTTTTGGCGGTGGCGCGACCAGATGGTATTCATTGGCATGGGCAGGCTTCTTGCCATTTATCGAGGCTCCAGATATAGGCCAGTACGGAGCAAGCTGCCACGGGCAATCCGGCATGTTCTATCTCCGTGTTTTCAAACGCGTTCAGACCATTCTGAATGCGGCTCTGGCGTTGATCGGGTAACCTCGCGGCAAGATGAACCACCTTCAGTGAAGTGCAAAATGGGTTTTGAACAATTAGCCGAATTGCGCAATCGCCTGCGGGCGCAAGCCGAACAAGCCAAGCCAGCCAAGCCGAAGGCCGCCACCACCCGCAGGAAGGCGCGCGAGTCGGTCGAACCGGTAGTGGAGGCGATCCGGCGTTTGCAGAAATATTTTCCGCTTGTCTTTCCTGTCAACCCTGCGCCCAAGGTGCCCCTCAAACTAGGCATCCTCGGGGACGCAGCCCAACATCTGGAGCGTTTGGGTATCACGCACGAGCAGTTGACGCAGGCCATTGCCACCTGGTGCCGGGGAAGCCGCTATTGGGCGTGCCTGGTCGAGGATGCACCGCGCCTGGACCTGAACGGAGAGTTTGCGGGCAAGGTGACGGCGGAGCAAGCTGTACGCGCGCGACGGCAGGCGTCACGAAGGCCGCAGGGACAGGCGCGAAGTGCGCGGTCGAAGCCTGGCCGCCATTTCAAGGGAAAACCAGAAGCAGCGGGGGAGACGCCGTGATCCGGCGACGCCCATCAGGCCCCTTGGGCTGCATAGCCTGGCCGGACTGGTGCGGGATATTGCGCCAGCACCAACCCGCGTCATGCAAGAAGCCGCTTTGTCTTGCCATGGCATGGAGCGACATGGTCGTGGCATTGACTCCGAAGATTAGAGGAATGCATGCGTAGATTCATCGTGTTGCTGATATCTGTCCTGATAGTCGAACAGGCTGCTTGGGGGGCGGCGTCCGGAATGCCTGCCGTCGCTGGCCCGACCGCTGGTGTGCCGCAGGCGGTCGAGCCGCAACCGGACCGGCTGCCGGCGTACGAGCCGCGCTTCGGCCGCGCCAAGCCCCTCGTAGCCGTGGTGGCGGAGAACTACTACACGGAACTGTCTGACTACGTGGTGCCCTATGGCATTCTGTCCGCATCGAACGCAGCCGACGTGCATGCGCTCGCAACCCAGCCGGGCTCAGTCCGCATGTTCCCCGCGAGCCTAACAATCACGCCGCAGGCGACGACCGACGACTTCGACCGTCGCTTCCCGGAAGGCGCCGACTATGTGATCGTGCCGGCGGTCCATCGCGACGAGGATCCGAAGCTGCTGGCGTGGGTGGCCGCGCAGGCGCGCAAGGGTGCCACGGTGGTGGGCGTCTGCGACGGCGTCTGGGTGCTGGCGCGCGCGGGGTTGCTCGAGGGGCGCAATGCCACGGGCCACTGGTACTCGTTCGACGACCTGCGTAAGGCGTATCCCGGGACCAAATGGGTGCGCGGCAAGCGCTATGTCGCGGATCGCAAGGTGGTGACCACGACCGGTGTCACGGCCACGATCCCGGTCTCGTTTGCGCTGGTCGAGGCGATCGGGGGGCGCGAGCGGGCGGTGGCGCTGGCGAGGTCGCTCGGCATTGAGCGCTGGTCGTCCGGGCACCCGAGCGAACGATTCCACCTGGGGCTGCCGGCCATGCTGACGATTGCCCGCAACTATGTTTCGTTCTGGTCGCACGAGGACATCGGCATTCCAGTTGCGCCCGGCGTGGACGAGATCGCGCTGGTGCTTGAAGCGGACGCCTTCGCGACCACGTTCCGGTCGACCATCTATACGGTGTCGAAGAACCGGGAGCCCATCGTCACCAAACGCGGAGTCACGATCGTGCCGGACCGCGTGGCGAACGTCGATGCGCCGCGCCGCATGCTGGCGGCACCCCGGACCGAACGCCCGCTGCGCGCGCTCGACGAGGCGCTCGGTCGCATCGCCGCCAGCTTTGGCCAACGGACCGCGGACTGGATAAGCCTGCAGATGGAGTACCCCGGTCAATGAGGTGTGAGCACGCCGTGACCGTGTGGTCGAGGCGGCGTTGTCGCGCGTTGATCGTGTGGTCGTTTGCCGTGGGAGTACTCGGCCGGCATATCCGCGCCCGCGCCTCAATCCGTCAGCCGTGCCCGTGCCCGCGCCGCCAGCACCTGGCTCAAGCCCAGCCCGCCCAGCGCCGCCACGGCCGAGAACAGGAACACCGAGCCATAACCCGCATGGCTGGCAATCACCCCCGCCACCGGGCCGGTCAGCCCAAGTGAAAGATCGAGAAAGAGCGCATAGGCGCCGAGCGCCGAGCCGCGGTTGCTCGGGGGCACCAGCTTGACCGCCTCCATGCCCAGCGAAGGGAACACCAGGGCAAAGCCAAAACCGGTGACCGCCGCGCCCGCCAGCGCCTGGGCTGGCCCCTGCGCCAGCCAGATCAGCGCCAGCCCGGCGGCTTCCACCGCAAAGGAGCACAGCGCCACCGGATAGCCGCCAAAGCGCCCGATGCTGTCGGCCAGCAGCAGGCGCGCCAGGATGAAGCTCACACCCAGGCTGGTCAACGCCAGCGCGGCGTGGTCCCAGCCGTGACTGGCGTAGTACAGCGTGACAAAGGCCGTGATGGCGCCGAAGCCCACCGAGCCCAGTGCCAGGCACAGGCCGAAGGGCGTCATATGGCGGAACACGGTGCGAAACGGCATGCGCGCGCCTTTCACCGTAGGCACGGCTGCCTTGCGGCGTGCCAGCGCGAACGCGCCGGCGGCCATGATGGTGGTGACGATGCCCAGCGAGGCAAGGCCCCAGCGGGCGTCGAGCAGCACGCCAACCGGTGCGCCCAGCGCCAGCGCGCCGTAGGTTGTCATGCCGTTCCACGAGATCACCTTGCCGGTGTGGCGGGATCCCACGTCGCCGATGCCCCAGGCGATGGTGCCGGTGGTGACGAGGCTCTCGCCCGCGCCGAGCACCAGCCGGCCGGCGAACAGCCAGGCCAGGCTGAGCCAGCCGGTTTGCACGAACAGGGCGGACAACACCGCCAGCAGGCCGCTGCCGGCGCATAGCATGAGCCCGAGGGTGACGGATTTCTTGGGGCCTTGCAGGTCGCACAGGGTTCCCGCGTAAGCCCGGCTGAGCAGCGTCGCCAGGTACTGGATGCTGACCGCCAGCCCGGCCACGACCGTGCCATAGCCGAGGTCGCCATGCACGAAGCCGGGCACCACCGCCAGCGGCAGGCCGACGGCGAGATAGGCAATGAAGTTAAAGAAGACGATGGCGACGATGCGCCGGCTGATGCTGCCTTGCCGATGCTCCCCGGAATCCGGGGCGGCGAGCGTCGTGCTGTTCGAGGACATGGTGGGGCGGGGCGGAATATCTTGGCGGTCAAAGCGGCAGCCTCAGGCAACGGACCATGGCGCGTCGCGGGCGCGCAGCGGTAATTGTCGTCCTGGGGCGAATACAAGGCGGGAAGCCGGGGAACCCGGCATGACGCGGGCGCTACTCGAGGCGCCGGACCGGAACCGTGGCGCGTGGGCGATGGACTGGCAGCATGGGCAGGGACATGGCGAGGGAGGCGGTTGGCCGGCGTGTGTCCCCAGAAGCTGCCGGTGAAATCAAGGCTGCGCGGTCGTATGCGATAGTCGCCGGCGCTGGCCGTGCGATTTTAAGCGGCTGTTTAGTTCGTGTAAATCGGTCACGGAATTTACTGTTGCATGAGCGCCAGCGGCTGGGCTGGCGTTCTCTTTCAGGTGCTTCCTGCGGCATGTTGCTCATTGCCCGGAAGTGTCAGCCATGTCGTCGCACACCCGTCAGCTTGTCCCCGGCCTGTCTCATTCCGCACTTTAGCGGTGTGCGGCGCCAAATCGCATGCCTGTCGCCGCTTTGCCGCTAAATTTCCCCAAAGATTGGCCGTTAGCCGGAGCAGTGGCCCGTCATTGCAGCGCCGCCGCCTGGGGGCAAGTGCCCCGGGCGCCTCGCAGGGCAGGCGGGCCCGGCGAAACGATCAACACCGCGCGGCGAGCACGCGCCTTGCGGGGACAAAGGAAGCGTATGAGCAGCTCGATGAGAGACATCGACGAACGGACCAACCTGACCAACAACAACCAGTTCGAGTTGCTGTTGTTCCGCCTGGGCGAGTCGGACCAGTCCGCGAACAGCGAACTGTTCGGCATCAACGTCTTCAAGGTCCGGGAAATCCTGGTGATGCCCCAGGTCACCACCGTGGTGGGAGGCGGCCCGGCCATGCTGGGCATGGCGGATATCCGTGGCCAGGTGATCCCGGTGATCGACCTGCCCAAGATGGTCGGGTGCACGCCGCGTAGCGGCCTCAACATCCTGCTGGTGACGGAGTACGCGCGTTCCACCCAGGGCTTCGCCGTGGAAGCGGTGGAAGAGATCGTGCGCCTGGAGTGGAACCAGGTGGTCTCGGCCGAGACCAGCGTCAAGGGCGACATGGTGACCAGCATCGCCAAGCTCGATACCGATACCGAGAACCCGCGCCTGGTGCAGGTGCTCGACGTCGAGCAGATCCTGCGCGACGTGCTGCCGACGCGCCAGCCGGAAGTCGATCCCAAGACCGTCGGACCGCAGGTCACGCTGCGCCCCGGCACCAAGATCCTGGCCGCCGACGACTCCGCCTTTGCCCGCAGCCTGATCGAGCAAGGCCTCAAGGCCATGGGCGTGCCGGTGCTGATGACCAAGACCGGCCAGGAAGCCTGGCAGCAACTGGGCGAGATCGCCGAGCACGCCGCCGCCAACGGCCGGACCGTGCAGGACGAGATCGCGCTGGTGCTGACCGACCTGGAAATGCCCGAGATGGACGGCTTCACGCTGACCCGCAAGATCAAGGCTGATGCGCGGTTCAAGTCGATCCCGGTGGTGATTCATTCCTCGCTGTCGGGGACCGCCAGCGAAGACCATGTGCGCAAGGTCGGGGCCGACGCCTATGTGTCGAAGTTCCTGGCCAAGGACCTCGCGGATACGATCCGGGGCGTGCTGGCGCGTTGAGATGGACCGGAGGACGGCCGCCGGCAGTCCTCCACCACAGGCCATTGCGGAAATCGCCCGGCGTGTATGGCCGGTGAGACGCTGTACGCAGACGTCCGCCGGTCCCTGTTGTATTCATCACTGAAGTCGGGCCCCACCGTGCCGGTTGGGGCGCCGCTTGCCGTAGTCATCTCCCCCCTGCATTCACCCCATCGCTATCGTCGGCACATCCAGGCGCCGGACGAAGCGTGGCATTGGCTTGCGTCCGCCGCCGGGCCGATCTGCTCCCCGGCAGCCGCCGGCGTACACCTATGACGGTGCTATCCACCCGTGACTTGCTCGGGCGCTCGCATGCGGTGCGGAGCCGGCCGCGTGCCTCAACTTGAGGCGAGATTGCACCAAATGTTGCGTTGTCTTTTCCCGTTGGAGAGCTTGTTGCGTCACATCCGGCTTTGAAAATACGAATGTTTCATGGTTAACAAGTATGGAACAGATGTTGCTCGGTGACTAGCATTCAAGCGCGATGGCCCATCGCGTGTTTGCTAAACAAGGAGCGATAGATGAAAGCCGTTAAAGTCACCTGCCTGGGAGTGGCGCTGGTTGGATCCATTCTTGGCGCGGGCGCCGCCCAGGCTATTGACGCAGCCGCCAGTCCGACCCTGGGGAGGATCAAAGCGTCGGGGACCATCGCGATCGGACACCGGACCTCGTCGATCCCGTTTTCCTACTACGACAGCAACCAGAAGGTGATTGGGTATTCGCAGGACCTCTGCGAAAAGGTCATTGCGGAGGTCGGCAAGCAGACGGCGGTAGCAAACCTGCAGGTGCGCATGATCCCGGTGACCTCGCAAAACCGGATCTCGCTGGTGCAGAACGGGACGGTCGACCTGGAGTGCGGCGTCACCACGAACCTGAAGTCGCGGCAACAGCAGGTAGCCTTCTCTACCACCTTTTTTGTTGCGGGCACGCGCCTGCTGGTCAAGAAGGGGAGTCCGGTCCAGGACTTCCATGATCTTTCCGGAAAGGCGGTGGTGACGAACGCGGGCACCACCTCCGAACGGATCCTGCGCAAACTCAATGACGAGAAGAAGGCGAACATCACGATTCAGAGCGCCAAGGACTATGGCGAATCGTTCCTGATCCTGCAGTCTGGCCGGGTGGCCGCCTTCATGATGGATGACGTCCTGCTTTCCGGCGTGCGGACCATGTCGCCGAACCCCACCGAATGGACGGTGGTCGGCATGCCGCAGTCCTTCGAAGCCTACGGCTTCATGATGCGCAAGGACGATCCCGAGTTCAAGAAACTGGTCGATGGCGTGATCGTTGGCCTGATGAAGAGCGGCGAGATCAAGGCCATCTACGCCAAGTGGTTCAACAAGCCCGTCCCGCCAAAGAACATCAACTTCGAATTCCCGATGAGCGCAGAGGTCAGGAAGGCTTACGAGCAGCCGGGCGATGAGGCATTCGAGTAAGTCCTCTGCCGTTCAGGTTGCCCGCGCCTGGCACCATGGCGCGTTGGCTAGCCGTGCTTCGCCCGCACATACGCGCCAGTCTTGTGCAATTGCCCTTCGGCAAGTTCGAGCGCCTTGATTGCACCCTTGCCCTTCTTGGCCAGAAGCTGTTCGACCAGTGCTTCGACGACCGCCACGCCGGCGGTAATCGAGGGGAAGAACGAAGGGCTGTCGACCGAGAACAGCAACGTGCAGTCCGCCTCCAGTGCAATCGGCGCTACCGTGCTGTCGGTCAGGGCGATGACGCGGCAGCCGGCTTGCTTCGCGGCGCCGGCGACGCGAATGATCTCCTGCGAATACGGAGCGAAACTCGCAACCACGACGGCATCCTTGGGCTCCAGGGCCCGCAGTTCCATTTCCAGCGTGCCGGCATCTCCGTGGATCAGGTGCGCCGACGAGCGGAACAGCCGATAGATGTAGTGAAACGTAAAGGCGATCGGATAGCAGGAGCGGAAACCCGCAATGTAGACATTGGGTGCGGCGCTGAGCAGTTCTGCGGCACGTGGCATCGATTCCGCGTTGTTGGCGCCTGTGAGGTCGAGGTTCCGGTGCTGCGTATCGAGCATCTCCGCGAGCATCCGGCTCGAACCGCTTTCCCGGACCAGCTTTTTGGCCCGTTTTGCATAGGGCTGGGGGCCGCCGCGGAATGCCTCCACGAAGAGCTCGCGCAGTCCTTGCCAACCCTCGAACCCGAGAAACTGCGCCAGGCGTACCAGCGTTGCGGGCTGGACTCCGGCGTCCAAGGCAATCTTGCGCATGGACAGGATGGGTATCTCCTGGGGATGGTCGAGCAGGTAGCGGGCGCCCCCCTGGAATTGCGGGCTAAGCGCCGCGAAGTTTTCCCGGAGCAGGGCGAGCAATTCGTCCAGGTGCTGCGGCGGCGCGGAGGATTCGATTGGCATGGTCAGTCGCGGTCAGGGTGTCTGTAACGATTGTTGCACAGGCAAGCGCCGGATGCACGGCTACCGTCCGCAGGTGGGTCGCCCTCAAATTGGAATCATATAAATCATATAAATCATAAAAATCATAAAAGACACAAGTGTTGCAATATGGGGGTGGCCTTCTTATACTTCAGGTCAATGCGCATGCGGTATGACCGGGATGATGCAGCCTTGAAGGTAAAGTTCGCCGCGAAGCGGGCCGCCGTTGCGCAGGCCGGCATCGAGTCGCAGTAAAGTGAGCACACATCATGACCAACGTATTCCACCGCAATCCTCGCCAGTCCCTCGCCGTAGCCGTCGGGGGCAAGGGCATCGAACTCATCGACAGCAACGGCAAGCATTACATCGATGCTTCGGGCGGAGCGGCAGTATCTTGCCTTGGTCATGGCCATCCCCGCGTGATCGAGGCGATCAAGGCGCAGGTCGACACGATCGCCTACGCGCACACCTCGTTCTTCACCACCGAGGTGTCCGAAACGCTGGCCGATACCCTGGTACAGGCCGCGCCAGGCGACCTTGACCACGTTTACTTCGTGTCGGGCGGTTCCGAGGCCGTCGAGGCCGCGCTGAAGCTGGCTCGCCAATACTTCGTGGAAATCGGGCAGACCGAACGCCGGCATTTCATCGCCCGCCGCCAGAGCTACCACGGCAATACGCTCGGGGCGCTGGCCATTGGCGGCAATGCCTGGCGGCGCGAGCCTTTCCTGCCGCTGCTGGTGCCGGCGCATCATGTGTCGCCCTGCTATGCCTACCGCGATCAGGCGGCCGGCGAGACCGACGCGCAGTACGCGCAGCGCCTCGCCGACGAACTCGAGACCAAGGTCCTGGAGCTTGGCCCGGAAAGCGTGGCGGCGTTCGTGGCCGAGACCGTGGTTGGCGCTACCGCCGGCGCGGTTGCGCCGGTTGCCGACTATCTCAAGCGCATCCGTGCCGTATGCGACAAGTACGGCGTATTGCTGATCCTCGACGAGGTCATGTCCGGCATGGGACGGACCGGTTATCTTTTTGCCTGCGAGGAAGACGGTGTCGTGCCGGACATCGTGACCATTGCCAAGGGCCTGGGCGCGGGCTACCAGCCGATCGGCGCCATGCTCGCGACCAGCCGCATCTATGATGCCATCGTGGGCGGCAGCGGGTTCTTCCAGCATGGCCACACCTACATCGGGCACGCCACGGCTTGTGCCGCGGCGCTGGCCGTGCAACGCACGATTGCCGAGGAGGGGCTGCTTGCCAATGTGCTGGCACGCGGCGAGCAACTGCGCGCCAGGCTGCGTGAAGTGCTGGGCGATCATCCGAACGTTGGCGACATCCGGGGGCGCGGTTTGTTCGTTGGCGTCGAGTTCGTGGAGGACCGCGCATCCAAGGCGACCCTGGACCCGGCGCTGAAGGTCCACGCGAAGCTCAAGTCGGCCGCGATGCAGAACGGCCTTCTTATCTATCCGATGGGCGGCACGGTCGATGGCGTGCACGGCGACCACGTGCTGTTTGCGCCGCCGTTCATCTGCACGGAAGCGGATATCGATCGCATCGTCGGGCGCTTTGCCCAATCGGTCGGCACGGTGCTGCCATCCTCTCGCATCGCGTTTGCCTGAGAGCCGGATGGCGCGCGGCAATTCCCGCCGAAGATCCACCGCCAGGATGGAAACCGCGCAGGCAGCCTGCCGGCGCGGTTCCTGGCTGGCGGATGTCAGGCCGCCATGCCCAGGAATTGCTGCAGCTCGGGCGTGGCCGGATTGGCGAAGATCTCTTCCGGTGGCCCGATTTCATGCACGCGCCCCTGGTGCATGAACACCACGCGGTTGCACACCTCCCGCGCAAACCGCATTTCATGCGTCACCATCAACAGCGTCATGCCTTCGCTCGCCAGTTGACGTACCACGTTCAACACTTCCATCACCAGTTCCGGGTCCAGCGCCGAGGTAATCTCATCGCACAGCAGCGCGCGCGGCTGCATGGCCAGTGCCCGCGCGATCGCCACGCGCTGCTGCTGCCCGCCGGAAAGCTGGTCCGGATAGCTATCGAACTTTTCCCCCAGCGCCACCTTGGCCAGACACTCGCGCGCGCGGGCCAGCGCCTCGGACTCGCTGACGCCGCCCGCCACGGTCGGCGCCAGCATCACGTTGCGTCCCGCGCTCAGATGCGGGAACAGGTTGAACTGCTGGAAGATCATGCCCACCTTGCGCCGCAGCGCGCGCAGCTCAAGCTCGCTGCTGCCCAGCTTGGCGCCGGCCACGGTGATATTGCCTTCGTCAATGCTCTCTAGGCCGTTGATGCAGCGCAGCAGCGTGCTCTTGCCCGAACCGCTCTTGCCGATGATGGCGATCACCTCGCCCGGCTCCACCTTCAGGTCGATGCCTTTGAGCACTTCGTTGGCGCCAAAGCGCTTCTTTACGTTTTCAATGGCGATGAGCGACATTGAGCTTCCTTTCCAGATAACGGCTGTAGCGGGATAGCGGCCAGCACAGCGCGAAGTAGATCAGCGCGACCAGCGCATAGACGGTAAAGGGGCTGAAGGTGGCGTTGGTGATCACCGTGCCGGCCTTGGACAGTTCGACAAAACCGATGATGGATGCCAGCGCCGTGCCCTTGATGATCTGCACCACGAAGCCCACCGTGGGCGCGACGGCGATGCGCAGCGCCTGCGGCAGGATCACGTAGCGCATCTGCTGCAGATGCCCCAGCGAGAGGCAGCCGGCGGCTTCCCACTGGCCCTTGGGGATGGCCTCCACGCAGCCGCGCCAGATCTCCGCCAGGTAAGCGCCCGACCAGAGCGACAGCGCCAGCCCGGCGGCCAGCCAGGCCGGGATTTCCACGCCGAACAGCGCCAGCCCGAAAAAGGCAAGGAACAGCTGCATCAGCAGCGGCGTGCCCTGGAAGACCTCGATAAAGCCCCAGGCCGCGCGGCGCAGCGGCGCGCGGCGGCTGATGCGCATCATCAGTACCAGCAGCCCGGTCACGGCGCCGCCGGCGAAGGCCACCAGCGACAGCACCACGGTCCAGCGGGCCGCCAGCAGCAGGTTGCGCAGGATGTCCCAGCTTGAGAATTCGGTCATGACGCCCTCCGGAACAGCATGCCGCCGACGCCGCGCAGTATCTGGCGCAGGCCGATGGCGAGCAGCAGGTAGATGGCGGTGGTCAGCAGGTAGACCTCGAAGGCCCGGAAATTCCGCCCCTGGACAAAGTTGGCGGCAAAGGTCAGGTCCTCGGCGGCGATCTGCGAGCACACCGCCGAGCCCAGCATGACGATCACCACCTGGCTGGATAGCGCAGGCCAGATCTTCTTCAGGGCCGGGCGCAGCACCACGTGGCGGAACACCTGGAAGGGCGCCATCGCCAGGCTCGCGCCTGCCTCCAACTGGCCGCGCGGCACGGCCGCGATGCCCGCGCGGACAATCTCCGCGCTGTAGGCGCCGAGGTTGATCACCATGGCCAGGATGGCGGCCTGCATTTCGCCCAGTTGCACGCCCGCGCTCGGCAGGCCGAAGAAGATAAAGAACAGCTGGACCAGGAAAGGCGTATTGCGGATCAGCTCCACATAGCCTCCGGCGATGGCCGCCAGCCAGGCCGGGCCCTGGGTGCGCGCCCAGGCACAGGCAATGCCAAGGGCTACCCCCAGCACGCCGCCCACGACGGTGAGTTCAGCCGTGACGGCGACGCCGTGCGCGAACACGCCGGCATAGTCGAAGGCTGAAAGGAAATCGAATTGATAGGACATGCGAATGCGTTTGTTGGGGGCGCGCCGCGGGTGCGCTCATGCGCGCGAGGCTGGCGCAGTACACCGTGCCGGAGCGGTCGTCCGTCCGGCGCGGCTTTCCGTTTCAGGGCATCCGTATCAAAGCGTGGCCGGCAGCGGCATGCCCAGCCACTTCACCGTCAGCGCATTGAGTTCCCCGTCCTTCTTCACGTCCGCCAGGATCGCGTTGACCTTGGCCTGCAGCTTGGGTTCGCCCTTGTTCAGGCCGATGAAGCAAGGCGAGTTCTTGATCAGGAACTTGGGCTCCGGCTTCTTGGGCGGGTTCTTGGCGAGGATGGCGGCCGCGACCACGTTGCCCGTCGCCACCAGTTGCACCTGGCCGGACAGGAAGGCGCTGATGGTGCCGTTGTTGTCTTCGTAGCGCTTGATGGTGGCGGTGGGCGGGGCGATTTTGCTCAACTCCAGGTCCTCGACCGCCCCGCGCGTCACGCCGACGGTCTTGCCGGCCAGGTCGGCGGCGGCGGTCACTTTCTGGTCGGCCGGGCCGAACACGCCGTTATAGAACGGCGCATAGGCTTCGCTGAAGTCGATGGCCTTCTCGCGCTCGGGGTTCTTGCCCATGCTGGAGATCACCAGGTCCACCTTCTTCGTCTGCAGGTAGGGCACGCGGTTGGTGCTGGTCACGGGCACGAGTTCCAGCTTCACCCCCATCCTTTTGGCCATCAGCGCCGCCACGTCGATGTCCAGCCCTTGCGGCTTCATCTCGGCGTTGACCGAGCCGAAGGGCGGGAAGTCCTGCGGTACCGCGACCTTGAGCACGCCGGCCTTGATCACGTCATCGAGCGCTTCGGCGCCGGCGGTCTGCATCGAGAAGGCGAGGGCGGCGGCACCGAGGCCGAGGAGGAGTTTCGAGAGTTTCATAAAGGGTCCTTGCAAGCTTGCCGTTGAGGCGATTAGGTGATGAGGTTGGCGGGGTACGAATTGAGAGTCGATGCTTCAGGCGCGCGGCCCCAGCGGGCGCAGCGCCTGGCGAAGCGGATCGGGCGGGACTTCCGGCGTGGCGGCGCTGAGGCCAGCCTCCACGTGGCCGAGATGCGCATCCATCAGTGCAATGGCGCGTTCGGTGTCGCCCCGGGCCAGCGCCGCCACGATCCGCACATGCTCGGCGCAGGATTCGCTGGCCTGGTGGCTGGACTGGTAGCGCATGGCGATCAGCGTGGTGCGCGCGGTCAGGTCGCGCAGCGTGTCGGCCAGCAGCACATTGCCCACGCACTCGCCCAGGCACACATGGAAGTCGCCCAGCAGGTAGCTGCGCAGGGCGGTGTCGTCGCCGCGCAGCGCGCGCTGTTCCTGCGCCACATGCGCTTGCAGCCGGTCAATGGCAGCCGCCGAGACCGGTGCCGCATAGCGCAGCAAGCCCAGTTCGATCGCGCGCCGCGCGGCAAACGCCTGGCTGGCCTCCTGCCGGGACGGCTCGATCACGAACCAGCCGCGCCGGGCCGACACCGTGACGATGCCGCGTGCCGCCAGCCGCGTCAGCGCTTCGCGCACCAGGGTCCGGCTAACGCCGAACAGTCCCGCCAGCGCCTGCTCGCCCAGCCGGGTGCCGGGGGCCAGCCGCTGGGCCAGGACCGATTGCGTGATGCGCTCGGCGATCCCGGCGGATGTGCTGCCGCGCATGGGGCCGGAGGCATCGGTAAAGGATGGGATGGAGAAGGTCATGGCAGGCTATGAGGCAAGAGGTATGCCAGCCTGATATACAAGCGTGGTGCGCATGTTTTGTACGCAATGGGCCGGTCAACGGCCAGGCGTACGCACCAGTTGTGCGCGCCTTTGTGCCGGGGGAGTGCGGCGGCACGGGAATGGTGCGTGGATGTCTGTGGTGGCGCGGCGCCAGGGGCGCCACCACCAGCCACGCATGTCACCAGCCGCCGCCAAGGGCGCGGAACGTGGCCACCGCAGCGCGCGCGTTGTCGGCATGCACGCGGGCCTGCTGGTCGCGCGCGGCCAGCAACTGGCGCTCCTCGTCCAGCACCTCGAACAGGCTGACGGCACCACCCTTGTAGGCGTCTTCGGAGGCGCCACGCGCCCGCACGTGGGCGTCGATCTCGGTGGACAGTTCCTTGCCTTGCGACTCCAGTTCAGTGAGGGTGACGATGGCGTTCTCCACGTCTTCCGTGGCGCGCAACATGGCCTTGCGGTAATTGACCAGCGCTTCGGCATTGGCGCCCTTGGCCTGCGCCACCTCGGCATCGACGCGGCCGAAATCGAACAGGCGCCAGCGCAAACCAGCCGCCGCCAGCGGCTGGAACGCTGCAGCGGAAAACAGCTTGCCGGCGCTCAGGCTCTCGAAGCCGAGCAGGGCCGACAACGACAGCTTGGGATAGTACTCGGCGGTGGCCGCCCCGATGCGGGCGCTGCTGGCCGCCAGCCTGCGTTCCGCGGCGATCACGTCCGGGCGGCGGCGCAGGAGGTCGGCGGGCCCCTGGGCCACGGAGATGGCAGGCACCGCCACGCCCTCCTGCAGCGGGCCAAGCTCCGCGGCGTAGGTGCCGGGCTGGGCGCCCATCAGCACATCGAGCCGGTTCAACTGGGTTTGCAGCTCGATGCGCAGCGGCGGGATGGTTACGCGCGCCTGAGCCACCAGCGCTTCCGCCTGCGCCACTTCGCGGCTGGACGACAGGCCGTCGCGCAAGCGCAGGCGCACCAGCTCCAACAGCCTGGCGTTGGTCGCAACCTGGTCCTGCGCAATGGCGATGCGCTGCTGCGCGCCGCGTACCCGGAAATAGGCATCGGCGGCTTCGGCCGCGACCGAGATGCGCACCCCGAACTGGTCGGCCTGCGCGGCCTGCGCTTCGGCGTCGGCCGCTTCCGCGCCACGCCGCAGGCCGCCGAACAAATCGATCTCCCAGCTTGCGCCGGCGCCCACATCGTAGAGCGCGAAATTCCGGTTATAGCCCGGGAACTGGCTGCCGATCTTGCCCAGCGGGCTTTCCAGCGATTGCCGTTCCTTGACTGCCTGCGCCGACAGGCTGCCCTGCGGCAGCAACTGCGCGCCTGCTTCGGCGGCAACGGCGCGCGCCTGCTGCACGCGGGCCAACGCGGCGGCCAAGTCCAGGTTCTGGTCCAGCGCGCGCTGGACGATGCGCGTCAGCGCGGGATCGTCGAAGCCCGTCCACCAGCTATCCAGCGCGGGGGCGGGCCGTTGCGCCTCGCGCGCGGCCAGCGTATCGGCATGCGGGTAGCTTGCCGCCGTGTCGGTGGCGGGCACCCGGTAATCCGGGCCTACCGCCGCGCAGGCAGCCAGGCCCACCGCTGCCAGCGTTGCCGCTGCGAGCGCCGTGGCCCGGGTCGCAAGCGTGCGGATGCGCGGATGCGCCGGGGCGGTTTCGGTGCGGGGCGGGGTACGACTCATTTCCATCTCCTTCGGTTATTCCGGAAGCGGCGTGTCCGCCGCCGCAAAGACTTTGTTTAACAAGTTACTTGCATGATGATATCCACAACTCTATACTAACTTTCATCTTGATAGCAACCTGATTTCCGGAGGTCGCGAACATGCAGAAAAAGCCGCTCGACAATGCGCCTTGTCCCATCGCCCGCAGCCTGGCGCGGGTGGGCGAGCCGTGGAGCATCCTGATCCTGCGGGAGGCGTTCTATGGCGCGAGCCGCTTCGACGACTTCCAGAAGCAACTGGGCATCGCGCCCAATATGCTGGCCCGCCGCCTGGAGACGCTGGTGCGCGAGGACCTGCTGGAGCGGCGCCAGTATTGCGAGCGGCCGCCGCGCTTCGAATACCTGCTGACCGCGCGGGGCCGCGAATTCCGGCCGGTGATGCTGGTGCTGCTGGCCTGGGGCAACCGCCACTTCTCGCCCGAGGGCGAGAGCGTGCAACTGGTGGACCGGCATACCGGCGCCACCGTCACGCCGGTCCTGGTGGATGCGGCGACCGGGCATCCCATCACCGAAGCGGATCACATGGTCGTGCCCGGACCGGCCGCCAGCGAGCGCTTGCGCGCCAAGCTTCACAAATCGGCAGCCGCGCGCGCGGCCGCCACCCCGAACGTCCCGCACGCAGCGGGCCACATCTGAAAGCGTCAATACGAAAGCAAGAGGAAGCGTCATGACAAGCGACATCGCCGCCGAGCGTGCTGGCTCGGAGCCCGTTCCCGTCTCTAAACCCCGGCTCAGCCCCAGGCGCCTGCTGATGACCGGCGCGCTCGTCGCCGCCGGCCTGGGCGCCGCGGCTTACGGCCAGCACTGGTGGTCGCACGGCCGTTTCCTGCAAAGCACCGACGATGCCTATGTGGGCGGGGAGGTGACGGTGATCGCGCCGAAGGTGCCGGGCTACCTGGCCGAAGTCACGGTGACCGACAACCAGCAGGTACGCGCAGGCGACTTGCTGGCCCGCATCGACGATCGCGACTACCGCGCCGCGCTGGCCAAGGCGGAAGGCGCGGTGGCCGCCCAGCAGGCGCTGCTGGCCAATCTCGACGCCACCCGGTCCCTGCAGGAGGCCGTGATCAGCCAGGCCCGGGCGGCGGTGACGGCGGTGGATGCCGACACCGCGCGAGCCCGCGATGACCAGGCGCGTTACCAGAGCCTGGCGGCCAAGTCGGCCGTATCGATCCAGAGCTCGCAAAAGGCAGACTCCGATTACAAGCAGTCGCTGGCCAACACGCAGAAGGCGCAGGCCAGCCTGCTCGCCGCGCAGCGCCAGGTCGACGTGATCGCCACGCAGAAGCTGCAGGCCCAGGCGGCGCTCGCGCAGGCCACCGCGGAGCGCGATATCGCCAAACTGAACCTTGGCTACACGGAGTTGCGAGCGCCCATCGACGGCACTGTCGGCAACCGCCGCGCCCGCGTGGGCGCCTACGCCGCCGGCGGCACGCAATTGCTCTCGATCGTGCCGGCGCGCGGCCTGTGGGTCGATGCCAACTTCAAGGAAGGGCAGCTTGCGCATCTGCGGCCGGGCATGCGCGCCACCGTGGAGGCCGATGTGCTGCCGGGGCGTGTTTTCCACGGCCGCGTGACCAGCCTGGCGCCGGCCACCGGCGCGCAGTTCAGCGTGCTGCCGCCGGAGAACGCCACCGGCAACTTCACCAAGATTGTCCAGCGCGTGCCGGTGCGCATCATGCTGGAGGAGAACGAGGCCACGCTGGCCATGCTCCGGCCCGGCCTGTCCGTGGTCGCCGAAGTCGATTCCCGCGCGGATGCGCAGGTGCAGCCATGAGCACCGGTGTCCTCGCCGCGCCCGGGCAGGGCGCGCAGCCGGCCGAGACCAAGCCTTCACCCCCGGCATTTTCCGCGGCCTCCATGACCACGGGCGCCAAGGTGTTCGCCTTTGCCACCATGTGCGTGGGCATGTTTATCGCCTTGCTGGATATCCAGATTGTCTCGGCCTCGCTGCGCGATATCGGCGGCGGGCTCTCGGCGGGCACCGATGAAACCGTGTGGGTGCAGACCAGCTACCTGATCGCCGAGATCATCGTCATCCCGTTGTCGGGCTGGCTGTCTCGGGTAATGTCCACGCGCTGGCTGTTTGCCGCGTCGGCGGCCGGGTTCACGCTGACCAGCCTGCTGTGCGGCATTGCCTGGAACATCCAGAGCATGATCGCCTTTCGCGCCATGCAGGGCTTCCTGGGCGGCTCGATGATCCCGCTGGTGTTCACCACCGCCTTTGCGTTCTTCGGCGGCAAGCAGCGCGTCATTGCCGCCGCCACCATCGGGGCCCTGGCTTCGCTGGCGCCTACGCTCGGACCCACCGTGGGGGGCTGGATCACCGACCACTACTCCTGGCACTGGCTGTTCTTCATCAACCTGGTTCCCGGTATCTTCGTCACCGTAGCCGTGCCCATGCTGGTGCGCGTGGACCGGCCCAACTGGTCCCTGATACGCGGCGCCGACTACCTCGGCATGACCTTGATGGCGCTGTTCCTCGGCTGCCTGCAATACACGCTGGAGGAAGGCCCGCGCTGGGACTGGTTCGGCGACGACGTGATTCGCGCCACGGCTTGGATCTCGGGCATCGCGGGCGTGGGCTTTGTCTGGCGCAGCCTGACCTATGCGCAGCCGGTGGTGGATTTGCGCGCGCTCAAGGACCGCAACTTCGCGCTGGGCTGCTTCTTTTCCTTCATGGCCGGCGTGGGCATTTTCGCCACCATCTATCTCACGCCGCTGTTCCTTGGCCGCGTGCGCGGCTTCAGCGCGTTGCAGATCGGGTTGGCGGTGTTTTCCACCGGCGTGTTCCAGGTCATGTCGATCCCCGTGTACGCTTTCTTCGCCAACCGTGTGGACCTGCGCTGGCTGATGATGTTCGGGCTGGGCTGCTTTGCGTTCTCGATGTGGCAGTTCGCGCCCATCACGCATGACTGGGGCGCGCAGGAATTGCTGCTGCCGCAGGCGTTTCGCGGCATGGCGCAGCAGTTCGCGGTGGCGCCGGCGGTCACGCTCACGCTCGGGGCGCTGTCGCCGGAGCGGCTCAAGCTGGCGTCCGGCCTGTTCAACCTGATGCGCAACCTGGGCGGCGCGATCGGCATCGCTGGTTGCGCGACGATCCTGAACGACCGCACCAACCTGCATTTCCAGCGCATCGCCGAGCACCTGAACTACCGCAACGAGGCGATGGGCGCGCTGCTGCAGGCCGTCGGCAGCAATATGGCCGCGTGGGGCAACGACATTGTCGACGCGCAGAGCGCGGCGCTCAGGCAACTGTGGGCGCTGGCGTGGCGCGAGGCGCAGACGCAGACCTTTGGCGATGCCTTCCTGGTCATCATGGTCTGCTTTGTGATCACCACCGCGATGGTGCCGCTGATGCGCAAGGTGGCGGCGCCGAAAGCGCCGTCGGCCGACGCGCATTGAGACCTTCAATCGGGAGATGCATGATGAAAGCCATTTTAGCCAACGCGCTGGCCAGCGCCTTAGCCAGCGCCGCACTGTTTGCCGGCATGGCGGCCCAGCCCGTCCATGCGGCTACGGAGCGCCCGCGCGACAGCGGCGTGGGATGCGCCCGTGCCGATAACCGCTACTGCAAGGCGCCGCGCGGTGTTCCCGCCGGCGAAGCCCAAGCGGAATGGTCCGCGACCGCGTGGCCATCCTCGTCCACCAAGCCAGGGAGTCTGTGATGAAAGCCAGGGAAGTCGTGTTATGCCACCCCGTTCGCACCGCCATAGGCGCCTATAACGGTTCGCTCAAGGCCACGCCGGCGACCGAACTGGGGGCGGCCGTCATCCGCGAGACGGTCCGCCGCTCCGGGCTGGACCCGGAACGGATCGGCAGCGTGGTGTTCGGCAATGTGATCCAGGCGGGCAACCGGATGAACCCGGCGCGGCAGGCCGCCATCGGCGCGGGCCTGCCGGTGTCGTTGCCCGCGATGACCGTCAACCGCGTGTGCGGGTCCGGCGCGCAGGCCATCGCCAGCGCCGCCGATGAAATCTGGCTTGGCCATGTCGATGCAGCGGTTGCCGGCGGCATGGAGAACATGGACCAGGCCCCCTACCTGATGCCCGCCGGCCGCTGGGGCAGCCGCATGGGCGACGCGGTGCTGCAGGACAGCATGCTGCGCGACGGGCTGGTGGATGCCTTCTCGGGCGAGCACTCGGGCTGGCATACCGAGGATCTGGTGACCCGCAACAAGATTGGCCGCGATGAACAGGACCGCTGGGCGGAGCGCTCGCAGAGCCGCTTTGCCCACGCGCAGGAACAAGGCCGTTTCGTGGAGCAGATCGTTGGCGTTCCGGTGAAGGCGAAGGGCGGGACGGCGATGTTCGGCGTGGACGAGGCAAACCGGCCGGACACCACATTCGAGATTCTCAGCAAGCTTCGCCCCGCGTTCCGCAAGGATGGCACCATCACCGCGGGCAATGCGCCGGGGCTCAATAGCGGCGCGGCTGCCATGCTCGTCGCCGAACGCGCCCTGGCCGAGAGCCAGGGCCTGGCACCGATGGCGCGGCTGGTGGCCTACGGCGTCGGCGCGGTCGAGCCGGGTCTGTTCGGCCTTGGCCCCGTGCCCGCCGTGCGTCAGGCGCTGCAGCGCGCGCAATGGACGCTGGGCGATATCGAGCGGATCGAGATCAATGAGGCCTTCGCGGCGGTGCCGCTGGCGGTCGCGGGCGAACTCGGGCTGCCGCTCGACATCATCAACGTGGATGGCGGCGCCATCGCGCATGGCCACCCGATCGGCGCGACCGGCGCGGTGCTGACCACGCGCCTGCTCTATTCGATGCGCATGGACGGGATACGCCGGGGCATCGTGACGCTGTGCATCGGGGGTGGGCAGGGCATCGCGCTGGCGCTCGAAATCCTGGATTAAGCAGCACTGGCAGGGCGGGTTTTCCGGCATCGGGACATTTCAATCCAGCTATCATGTTGAAAGTATCAAGATGCCGGATTGGAGCCCTCGACCATGCAAAGAAAGACCTTCAGGAACATGCAATGCCCCATCGCCCGTGGCCTGGAACGGGTTGGCGAGTGGTGGAGCATGCTGCTGATGCGCGAGGCGTTCTATGGCGCACGGCGTTTCGACGACTTCCAGAAGAACCTGGATATCGCGCCCAACATGCTCACGCGCCGCCTGACCGCGCTGGTGGAGGAGGGTTTGCTGGAGCGCCGCCAGTACTCCGAGAAGCCGCCGCGCTATGAGTATGTCCTGACCCAGTGCGGGCGCGACTTCCTGCCCGTGCTGCTGGCCATGCTGGCCTGGGGCAATAAGCACTTCGCGCCGGAAGGCCCCAGCGTGGAGTTGCTCGACAAGGAAACCGGCAAGGTCGTCGAACCGGTGCTGGTGGACGCCGGCACGGGGGAGCGCCTGAGTTTCGCGCGGCACGCGCTGGTGCCCGGTCCCGCCGCCGGAGACGGCATGCGCCGGCGGCTCGAATCCGCTGCCGGCTTCTTGTCGGGCGGCGAGGACGCGGCGGAGGCAGGCGACGAGCTTGCCGGGAGCGGCGCCTCATAGGCTTTTTTTTTATTTATCCCATCCATCGAAGCGGGGAACGTCATGAAGATTCTGGTCCTGGGCGCTGGCGCCATGGGCGGTTACTACGGCGGACGGCTGATGCAGGCGGGCGCCGATGTCACGTTCCTGGTGCGGCCACGGCGCGCCGAGGTGCTGGCCAGGGACGGCCTGGTCGTGCGCAGCGAGCTTGGCGATATCCATACTGCCGTAAAGACCGTGCTCTCCGGCGCGGTCAGGGCGGACTACGACCTCGTCCTGCTGGCCTGCAAGACCTATGACCTGGCCAGCGCGATGCAAGCGCTGGACCCGGCGCTGGACGGCACCCACGGCAAGGGCGCGGCGATCCTGCCGCTGGTCAATGGCCTGCGCGCGTATGAGACGCTGGATGCGCGCTACGGCCGGGAAAGGGTGCTCGGCGGTGTCTCTTACATCGCGACCACGCTGGACGCTTCCGGCGCGGTGGTGCACCAGGGGGCGGTCGACAGACTCGTCGTGGGCGCCCGTGCCGAACCGGCGCAAGCCCTGGCCGGCGCATTTCATGCACTCGCCGCGAGCACGCCTGGCATGCGCGAACTGTCGCCGGCGATCGACCAGGCGCTGTGGAACAAGTGGGTGATGATCTCGGCCGGTGCGCTGATGACGTGCCTGATGCGCGGCACCGTCGGCGAGATCGTCAGGACGGCCGACGGACGGGCGCTGATGCGCCAGGCCATGGACGAGTGCGCGGCGGTGGCGCGCTTGTCCGGGCATGCCTTGCCCGAGCCGGTGGCCGATGCGATGGCCGCGCGGCTGCTGGACGAGACCTCGACGTGGGCCGCCTCGATGATGCGCGACATCGGACAAGGCGCGCCCCGCCTGGAGGCGTTGGACATCGTCGGCGACATGGCGCAGCGCGCCGCGCGGCTGGGACATGACGCGCCGCTGGCGCGCATCGCCTATGCCCACCTGCAGGTCTACGAGGCCCAGCGCGCCGCCGCCTAGCCCCTGGTGTCCGCCGTCACGGCGGCGGCTGCGCGGCGTTCCCGCGCCTGGCGCCGGAACGCGCCTGGCCCCATGCCGAAATACGCCTTGAAGGCCCGCCCGAATGCCGCCTCGGAGGCATAGCCGCAATGCTCGCCGATGCTGGCCGCGGAATCGCGGTCTTGCGTCAGCAGGCGGGCGGCCATTTCCATGCGCAAGGTGGTGACCAGCTGCAGCGGCGTCTCGCCGCTGAGTTGCGTAAAGCGCCGGGCAAAGGTCGCCCGCGACATATTGCATGCCTCGGCCAGCGACGCCACCGACCACGGCTCGGCGGGTGCGCGCAGCACGGCATCGATCGCCCTGGACATGCGCGCATCGGCCATCAGCGCCAGCAGGCTGTGCGTGACCCCGCCCTGGGCGATCAGGGCGCGCAGCAGCAAGGTCAGCAAGGCGGTGGAAAGCTGCGCGATGACCGCCATGCCGCCGGGCTCGGGCGCCTGGGCCTCGTTGCGCATCATGTCGATCAAGGCATCCAGCCAGGCGCAATCGGCGCGTTCGGCGGTGGCGATGCGCAGCACGGGGGGCAGGTTGCGCAACAGCATGGTGCCCGGCAAGCCCAGCACAAAAGTGCCGCACAACATATCCAGCGGACGCTCGTCGCCCGGCACTGTCACTTCCGTCAGCAAGCCGTTGAAGCGCGTCCGGTGGGCCGGCATGTCCGCGCCGGCGGGCGCTGCGCCGTCCGGCAGGCTGCGCAGCGTGTGCGCGGTGCCATGGGGAAACAGCAGCACATCACCCGCGCCAAGCGAGATCGCGTCCTGCTCCACCAGCGCGCGCGCCTGCCCGCCCAGGATGATGTGATAGCGAAGGTGCCCGGGCGGCGCCGCCGCGTTGTCCACGCGCCAGTTGCCGGCGAAGTGGCAGTGCAGGTCCACGGTGCCGGCGGGAGCCAGCATGCGCACCAGTTCGGTCAAGGCGTCCATGACGGGATGTTGAGACGATGGAGCAAGAGATTGCGACTATTGTATGCGGTAAATGACAAGATGGACGCCTAGACTTCAGTCCATGGAAGCAGCGCAACAAACACGGCGCGATCCATCGACCAAACTAACCGGAGTCCATCATGTCCCGTCTTCACACCATCAACGCCACTGAAGCCACCGGCCAGACCGCCCAGTTGTTCGCTGCGATCAAGGGCGCCGTCGGCAAGGTGCCCAACGCCTACCTGGTTATCGGCAGCAATGCCCCCGAGGTGCTTGCCAACGTGCTGCAAACCGGGGCGTTGCTGAAGAACGCCACCCTCAGCGCCCGCGAGCTGGAGGCCATCAATCTCTCTGTCAGCGAAGCCTCGGCTTGTGATTACTGTGTCGCCGCGCACACCATGACCGGCAAGATGGCGGGCTACAGCGCGGAGCAGACACGCGAACTGCGCGCCGGCAGCTACCCGGAAGACAGCAAGATCGACGCCCTGGTCCGCTTTGCGCTGGCCCTGGTGAAGACCGCCGGCACGTTGCCCGCCAGCGCTGTCGCCAATGTGCGCGAAGCCGGCTATACCGACCGCCAGATCATCGAGGCCATCCAGGCGGTCAGTGCGATCCTGTTCACCAATATGGTCAATCGCGTCAACGATACCGTGGTGGATTTCCCGAAGGTGGCGTGAGGGGGAGGCCAGCCGGGGCTGGCCGGGCGAAGCGCCCGGCTACCCGCTGGCCTGCAAGCGGGCTGGCACCATCAGGCCGCTTCATGCGCCGGGAAAACGACACTTCAGGCGCACTTGCCGCCGACTGACCGCGTTGCCCCGTAGCGGGTCGCATATTCCCAGCCCAGTTCTGCAAGCGGCCTTGCCTTGCGGCCGGTTTCCAGCGCATCCGCGGCCGCCGCATTGCCACCTTCCGCGCGCCGCGCAATGCCGTTCATGATGGCGGCCAGCCTGAAGAAGTTATAGGCGAGGTAGAAATCCCAATGTTCCATCTCCTGCATGCCGTTGGCATCGCCATACCACCGAATGTAGGTGGCCTCGTCCGGAATGCCCAGGTCGTGCAGGTCCAGCCCGCCAATGCCGCGCCAGAGCGATGCCGGGATATGCCAACCCATGCACTGATAGGCAAGGTCGGCCACCGGGTGGCCCAGCGTCGATAATTCCCAATCCAGGACACCGAGTACGCGCGGCTCGGTTGGATGAAAGAGCAGGTTGTCCATGCGGAAGTCGCCGTGGACAAGGCTGGTCTGGTGTTCCGGCGGAAGATGGCGTGGAAGCCAGTCGGCCAGGGCCTCCAGCGCGGTATTGCCGTCCGTGCCGGTGTCCTGGCACTGGCGTGCCCAGCGGCTCACTTGCCGTGCGATGTAGTTTCCGCTTTTGCCATAGTCGGCGAGACCTGCCTTTTGATAGTCCACCCGATGCAATGCCGCTATCACCCGGTTCATTTCCCGGTAGATCGCCGTGCGTTCCTCACGCGACAGGCCGGGCAGCGACTGGTCGAACATGACCCTGCCTTGCAGGAACTCCATGACGTAGAAGGGGCTGCCCAGGATCGACGTATCCTCGCTGTAGAGGAACAGTTGCGGGACGGGCACTTCGCTGTCCCGCAGTGCATGCATTACGCGATATTCGCGGTCAATGGCATGGGCGGACGACAACAGCTTGCCGGGCGGTTTGGTGCGCAGTACATATTGCCGCCCTTCGCACCAGATCCGATAGGTGGGATTGGACTGGCCGCCGGCCAGCCGTTGCGCCATGAGCGAGGGCCGCTCGATCAGGCCCTGGCCGTGCAGCAAGGCCGCCAGCCTGGTGCAATCCAGATCCGGCGGGTGTTTATCCGCCGGGGCGGTCTCGCGTTGCGCGCTGGCATGCGTCATCGTGTCTGTCTCCCTGTGCCCCGATCCACTACGGGGTCTCTTCGATTGGTTGTGTCGTTCGCTTCGGGCTAAAGCGTGCTGACCATGTGCCCGCCATCCACCGGCAATACGGCGCCGGTGATGTAATCCGAAGCGTTCGATGCCAGCAGGAGCAGCGCGCCGTCGAGTTGCTCCGGCTGTCCAAGCCGGCGTTGCGGGATCCGTTTGACCAGTGCCTGGCCGCTGTCGGTCTCGAAGAAGCTCCGGTTGATGTCGGTTTCGAAATACCCCGGTGCCAGCGCATTGACGCGGATACCATACCGCGCCCATTCCAGCGCGAGCGACCGTGTCAGGTGAATCAGTCCAGCCTTGGCCGCGGCATAGGCGGGCACTTGCTGGGCAACGCGCATACCAAGGATCGAGGCGATGTTGACGATGCTGCCGCCCTTGCCGCCATCGCGCATCATCTGCGCCGCATGCTGTGCCACCCGCCACGCGCCGCTCAGGTTGGTGTCGATCACGCTTTGCCATTCGTCCTCCGCCACCTCGATGGCGGGACGCGTGACAGCAATGCCTGCGCTGTTGACCACGATGTCGACCGTGCCCAACGCGCTGGCCGCGGCCGCGAAGGCCGACGCCACCGAGGCCGGGTCCCTGACGTCGAGCGAAACCACGCAGCCTTCAGCGCCTTCCTCGCGGAGCGCGGCAAGCAGTGCCTCGCCTTCGCCGACGCGCCGTCCGGCCAGTGCAACCCGGCATCCGGCACGCGCCAGGGTCAGGGCGAAGTGCCGGCCCAGGCCGCCGAATGCGCCGGTCACCAGCGCGACCTTGCCCTCCAGGTCGGCAAACAGGTTAGGGGCGGGATGCGCTTTCATGCAAAATCTCCTTTGATTGCCAGAATGGATGCCGGTGTTGCCCGGCCACCCGTCGCCTGCGGGCAAAGGCGGCCAGCCTATGCTGCCTCAGGCTGCCTTGCCCATGTCTTCGACCACCTTCTTGGCGTCGCCGAACACCATCATGGTCTTGTCCATGTAGAACAGTTCGTTATCCAGGCCCGCGTAGCCAGCCGCCATCGAGCGCTTGTTCACGATGATGGTCTTGGCCTTGTAGGCTTCCAGGATCGGCATGCCGGCAATCGGCGAGCCGGGATCGGTCTTGGCGGCCGGGTTCACCACGTCGTTGGCGCCCAGCACCAGCACCACGTCGGCCTGGCCGAACTCGCTGTTGATGTCTTCCATCTCGAAGACCTGGTCGTAAGGGACCTCGGCCTCGGCCAGCAGTACGTTCATATGGCCCGGCATGCGGCCCGCCACCGGGTGGATGGCGTACTTCACCGTCACCCCCTTCTCGACCAGCTTTTCGGTGAGTTCCTTGAGCGCGTGCTGCGCGCGCGCCACCGCCAGGCCGTAGCCAGGGACGATGATCACGGTCTCGGCATTGCTCATCAGGAAGGCCGCGTCGTCGGCCGAGCCGGCCTTGACATTGCGCTGTTCCGCACCGCCTGCCGTGGCGGCCGCCGCGGTGTTGCCAAAGCCGCCGAGCAGCACGTTGAAGAACGAGCGGTTCATCGCGCGGCACATGATGTACGAGAGGATGGCGCCGGAGGAGCCAACCAGCGAGCCGGCGATGATCAGCATCGGGTTGTTGAGCGAGAAGCCAATGCCGGCGGCCGCCCAGCCCGAGTATGAGTTCAGCATCGACACCACCACGGGCATGTCGGCGCCCCCGATCGGGATGATGATCAGCACGCCCAGCACGAAGGCGATCGCCAGCATCAGCAGGAAGGGCATCCAGGCCTGCGACAGGAAGAAGGCCACGCCGAAGCCGATCATCGCCACCGCCAGCAGCAGGTTGAGCATGTGTTGGCCGGCGAAGGACACCGGCGCGCCCTGGAACAGCCGGAACTTGTAGCGCCCGGCCAGCTTGCCGAAGGCGATCACCGAACCCGAGAAGGTAATGGCGCCGACGAAGCAGCCGATGAACAGCTCGATGCGGTTGCCCAGCGGGATGTCATGCGAGCCCGCGGGCGCAATGCCGAAGGCGGCTGGCTCAGCCACCGCGGCCACCGCGATGAAGACGGCGGCCAGGCCGATCAGCGAATGCATGGCGGCCACCAGTTCGGGCATCTTGGTCATCTCGACCTTCTTCGCCACGTAGGCACCGATGCCGCCGCCGACCACCAGCGCGCCGAAGATCAATGCCAGGCCTTCGGCGACCGACGACTGGGCGGCGCTTGCCGCCATGAAGTCGTTCCTCAGTTTGGCGATCAACACCAGCGTGGTTACCGCCGCGATGGCCATGCCGGTCATGCCGAAGGCGTTGCCGCGCCGTGCGGAACTGGGATGCGAGAGGCCCTTGAGCGCCTGGATGAAACACACCGAGGCCAGCAGGTAGAGCAGGGTGACGAGGTTCATGCTCACGAGATTGCTCATGCCGCGGCCTCCTTGCCATGGGCGCCCGCGGGCTTGGCCTTGGGTTCCTTCTTCTTGAACATCTCCAGCATGCGCTGCGTCACCAGAAAGCCGCCGAACACGTTGACCGCGGCGAGCGCCACCGCCAGCGCGCCCATGGTGCGGCCCACGGGCCCCTCGGTCAGGCCGGCCGCCAGCATGGCGCCGACGATGATGATGGCCGAGATTGCGTTGGTCACCGCCATCAGCGGGGTGTGCAGGGCCGGTGTGACCGTCCAGACCACGTGGTAGCCCACGTAGATCGCCAGTACGAAGATGATCAGGTTGATCACCGTGTGGTTCACCATTTCCATCGACTTCTCCTCAGCTTGTCAGTTCCAGTTCACGGCTCTTGGTCATCAGGCAAGCCGCTACGATGTCGTCTTTCATATCGATGGCAAGCTTGCCATCCTTGTCGGTGATCAGCTTGAGGAAGTCCAGCACGTTGCGCGCGTAGAGCGCGGAGGCGTCCGCCGCAACCATGCCGGCCAGGTTGGTGTGGCCGATCAGCGTGACGCCATGGCGCTCCACCACTTCGTCGGCCACCGTCAGCGGGCAGTTGCCGCCCTGCGCCGCGGCCAGGTCGACCACCACCGAGCCCGGCTTCATCGCCTTCACGGTCTCCTCCTTGAGCAGCACCGGCGCCTGGCGGCCCGGGATCAGCGCGGTAGTGATGACGATGTCGGCGGCCTTGGCGCGCTCGTGCACCAGTTCGGCCTGGCGCCGCATCCAGTCGGGTGGCATGGGGCGGGCATAGCCGCCCACGCCCTGCGCGATCTCGCGCTCTTCGTCGGTGACGAAGGGCACATCGAGGAATTTGCCACCCAGCGATTCGATCTGTTCCTTGACGGCGGGGCGCACGTCGGATGCTTCGATCACCGCGCCCAGCCGCTTGGCGGTGGCGATGGCCTGCAGGCCGGCCACGCCGGCGCCGAGGACCAGCACGCGCGCCGCCTTGACGGTGCCGGCGGCGGTCATCAGCATCGGCATGAAGCGCTGGTAGTGGTGGGCGGCGACCAGCACGGCCTTGTAGCCTGCGATATTGGCCTGGGAGGAGAGCACGTCCATGCTCTGCGCGCGGGTGGTGCGCGGCGCCGCCTCGAGCGCGAAGCCGATAATGCCGGCGGCAGACATGCGGGCTTTGTTTTCCGCATCGAAAGGGTTGAGCATGCCGACCAGCACAGCGCCTTCGTTCATCCGGTCCAGTTCGGCCGGGGTCGGGGCGCGGACCTTGAGCACCAACTGCGCGCCCAAGGCGTCGGCGGCGCTGCCGATGCGGGCACCGGCCGCCTCGTAGGCAGCGTCGGGCTGGCTGGCGCGCAATCCCGCACCGGCTTGCACGATAACCTGGTGGCCCTGTGCTACATATTTCTTGACTGTCTCCGGGGTGGCGGCAACGCGTGCTTCGCCTGCCCGCACTTCTGTCGGGATACCCATCTGCATTGTGTATTCTCCTATGCTCTTGTCTTGCCGTCGCGCGGCCTCGTGACCGGACTGCCGGGCGCCTTCAGTTCAAGAAGCGCTTCCCCACGCAGAGCCCTGGCGGATCATGGAGAACCCGCGTGGCTCGCGTGAAGCCGTTGCTAGCATCTGGGGACAGGGTCTCGATCCGGACTTGCTGGAAAGAAACCGCCGACAGCATGGGCACCGGCGGCGAATGCACCGCCGCCGGGCCCGCTGCTTGTCAACAGGTCAACAGGTCAAACGGTCAACAGGGGACTTCGCCTTCGAGCGTCACCCGGTTCAGGATGCGCTCGGCCTCGCCGTAGTCGTGTACGGCGTAGTGCATGGTGCACCGGTTGTCCCACATCACGACATCGCCTTCCTGCCACATATGGCGGTAGACGTTATCGGGGCTGGTCGAGTGTTCGTAGAGAAAGTCGAGCAAAGGCCGGCTTTCGGCGGGCGTCATGCCCTCGATGGAGTGAGCCGTATCGGGATGCCCCACATAGAGCGCCTTGCGGCGTGTCTCCGGATGGGTGCGAACCAGCGGGTGGACCGCCGAGGGCACCGCATCCGATCCCGTCATCCTGGCGAGCCGCAGTCCCGTGAAACGCACGCGCAGGCCTTCGAGCATGCGTTGCATTGCGGGCGAAAGACGCTCATAGGCCAGATATTGATTGCACCACATCGTGTCTCCGCCGCGCGGGACCACCACCGCGGAAAGAATGGAGATCTTGGGCGGCACCTCGGTATAGATGGAGTCGGAGTGCCAGGCCTCGGTGGATGCCGTCTCCTTGGGAATCTTGGTGACCTGGGCGAGCTCCGGGAAGTCCGAGAGGCCTTTCAGCAGCGGGTTACCCTGCACGGGCTTGCCCCAGCGCCGGGCGAAGGCAATCTGCGCCGCGGGCTGAAGGTTTTGGCCGCGGTAGACCAGCACGCCGTATTCAAGGAACCCCCGATGCAGCACTTCGAAGGCCGCATCGCTCACCGGTTCGTTCAGATTGACGCCTTCCACCGACGCGCCAACCGAGCCGGTGAGCGGTGTGATCTGGATACTCATGGATGTCTCCTGTTCGTTTCTCGAATCTGTATGGGAATTCTGGAAGACTGGATTACTCGACGACAAGAACGATCTTGCCGACGTGCTGGTCTTGCTGCATATAGGCGTGCGCTTCGCCAATGGCAGTCATCGGGAAGGTACGGTCGATCGGCAGGCGGATCCGCCCAGCCGCCAGGAAGGGCAGCATGTCGCGCGCACAGGCCTGGATGCATTCCAGGCGTTCCTGCTCGGAGCGGGTACGGAATGTCACGCCAACCAGCGTGAGGCGCTTGAGCCAGAGCAGGCTCAGGTCGATCTGGGCCGTGTTCGAACCCAAGCGGGCAATATTGACCAGCCGTCCCTTGACCGCGAGGCTCTTCATGTTGTCTTCGAAGACCGGGCCGCCCACGGTGTCGATTATGAGATCCACCCCGCGATTGTCGGTGGCCGCCATGACGGCGTCGACCTGGGATTCGCTCGATGAATTGATGCCCACATCGACACCGAACTGGCTCAGGCGATCGAGCTTGGCGGCCGACCGCGATGTGGCGATCACCGGCTTGGCGCCCATCAGCGAAGCGATCTGGATCGCGGCCATGGCCACGCCGCCGGACGCGCCATTGATCAGTACTGCCTGGCCGGCGCGCAACTGGCCATTGGTCACCACGGCGTCGTGGGCCGTGATGAAGACATTGGGGAACGCCGCGGCATCGATCCAGGAAAGACCATCGGGCACGGCCATCAGCGCCAGTGGATCGGCAATCACATACTCGGCCTGGCACGCACGGCCGTGGCCCATGACCCGATCCCCCTCGCGCCACCCGTGCACGCCTTCGCCGACCGCTTCCACCTCGCCCGCAAACTCGACGCCCGCGGTGATCGTGTTGCCCGTGCGCAATTCGCGGGCCTGGTTGATTTCGCCCCGGTTCAGACCGGCGGCACGCACCCTGACCAGAACCTGGCCGGCGCCAGCAACCGGAGCCGGGATGTCCTGTATTTCCACTTTGCCGCCAGTAGGGCTCGGTATGACTCGTACTGCTTTCACTGCGGTCTCCTTTTCATATGGTGCTGCAGTAGATTGATCACTCGCTGGCGCGGGCCTTCGCGCGGATCAGCGCCAGCAATTCAAGGGCGCGCTCGGCGGCGCGCTCGCCGCCCGCCAGGTTGCCGCGGACAAAGGGCGGCCGGATATCCTCGATTTCGGCCAGCATCTGCATCAACTCGCCGTCCGCGATGCTGAGCCGTCGGAACTCGTTGATGGTCAGCAGGTAAGTGTGAAAGACGTCGCTATCCGGCTGGTTCGCACGCAGGCGATGCAGCGCGGCGTTCAACCAGTGCGTGCCCGCCAGCATGGCGGCCTCGATCTTGATCTCGTAGTCGGCTGGGCCGCACTTCTGCAGCGAGCGCTCGATCCGGCGCGCGATGGCGATGTGGGCTTCAACGTGCATCTTTTTCTCCTTGCATCCGGCAGGCCAGCAGCCGCAGGCAACGGGCAAGGGCTGCATCGCATTCCCCGGCAATGGCCGCCGTGGGCGCCACCCCCTCGCGCAGGCAGGGATCCCGATGGCGTTCGACGATCTCCATCTCATGCATCATCGCCGCCACATCCTCCGGGACCGGTGCATCGATCTTCGGCCTGCCCACGTGCAGCACATCGCCGAGCGGGCCGAATGCCGCACGCAGCGAGCCGTCCGGCTGTGGCACCAGGTAGGCGCCTGGCTGCGTCGGGAACACGTCGTCGTCCAGCGTGACGGCGGCATGATGGAGTGCTGCATTGACGGCGTGCGTGCCAGCCGTCATCCCGGTCCAGAACCACAGCTCGAAGTCCTGTAGGGGATCGAGGCGTTCGCGCAATGCTTCGAGTTTCGCAATCTTCTCCATGTGGGAAGCCACCTTCATGCCTTGTCTCCTGAATTGGCGGGCACTGCTGTGCCGCCCTTGTTGTGAAGATAGGCACAGCGCGCCTTGCTGTCAAGAACTTCTATATAGGACTTTGACTTTTGGACTAGTGGATTCCCCCAGTAAGCCTTGACATGCTGGCTTTCCGTTAACTACAGTACATCAAACACCTATATAGGAATCCAGAAAATGCCACGTGCCATCGTACTCAACCAGGCGGACAACGTCGCCACGCTGCTCGATGCCGGCCGTGCCGGCGAGCCCTGCACCTTGCAAGGAGAGGTATCGGGCCAGATGACCCTGCTCCAGGATGTGCCGTTCGGCCATAAGGTCTGTATCGCGGATACCCCGCAGAGCGCCAATGTCCTGAAGTACGGCCAGGTCATCGGGCGGGCCAGCCGGAACCTGAAGGCTGGTGAACACATGCACGTGCACAACATCGAGTCGACCCGCGCCCGCGGCGATCTGGAAAAGAGGTAAGAAAATGGCAATGACATTCCTTGGCTACCGCCGCGAGAACGACGCAGTTGGCGTACGCAACTGGGTAGCGGTGATTTCCGTGATGGACAACTGCAACCCGGTCACGCGCACCATTGCGCAAACCGTCAGCGGCTGCATTCCCGTCACCACCTTGTTCGTGCGTGGGCAGTTCGGCGCGGACCTGGATTTCGCTTATGAGTCGCTGGCAGGACTGGGACGCAATCCCAATGTCGCCGCAGTCCTGCTGGTGGGACTTGAAGATTCGTCGACGGAGGAGGTGGCGCGCCGTATCCGGACTACGGGGAAACCCGTGGAAACGGTGCATCTGCAACCGAATGGCACGATCGACTGCATTGCCGCCGGCACCCGCAAGGCCTTGAAGCTCTCGCTTGCGGCCTCGCGTGCCAGGCGCGAACCCTGCCCGGTTTCGGCCCTGGTACTGGGCGTCGAGTGCGGCGGTTCGGATACCACCTCCGGCCTGAGCTGCAATCCGACGATCGGCCGTCTGGCCGACCGTGTGATCGAAGCAGGCGGCACCATCATTATTTCCGAGACGTCCGAGTTCATCGGCGCGGAGCACCTCTTCGCGGAACGCGCCGTCGACGATTCGGTGAGGGATGCCTTCGTCAAGGCGGTCCGCGGCATGGAGAACCTCGCGATCGAGCGCGGCGTCGACATGCGCGAATCCCAGCCCTCGCCCGACAACAAGCGCGGCGGGCTGACCACGGTTGAGGAGAAGGCGCTGGGCGCGATGGCCAAGGCCGGGTCGAGCCCACTGGTCGGCGTGCTGCGCTACGGCGAGGCCCCGGTAAAAAAAGGCCTGCATTTCATGGACGCTCCGGCGGCGGCAGTGGAAAATCTCAGTGCACTTGCCGCCGGCGGTTGCCAGCTCACCTTCTTTGGTACGGGGGTCGGCAATCCGATCGGCAGCATGGTCGCGCCGACGGTCAAGGTTTGCGGCAACGTCAATACGCTGGAAACCATGGCCGATAACATTGATTTCGACGCAAGCGGGATCCTCGAGAAGGGACAGAAGATCTCGGATGTGGGCGATCGGCTGTATGCCTACGCCATGGATGTGGCGTCCGGCACCCGTCTCAGCAGCGAGATACTCGACATCAGGGAAACCGCAATCAGTCGATTTGCACTTAGCCTCTGAGTCAACATGACAAAGCTGATCAGCGTCTCCGACGCCATTATCCGTTCCATTGAATCCGGCGCGCTGCGCGAGGGCGACAGGTTGCCTTCCGAGGGCGAGCTTGCCACGGCGCACGGCGTCAGCGTGGGCACCATCCAGAAGGCGCTGGCGCGCCTTTCGAACTCCGGACTGATCACCCGCGAGCAGGGCCGCGGCACCTTCGTCTCGGGCGCCAGGGTCGCGCCTGCCGATGTGCGCTACCTGCGCTTTCGCGATGCCGAGGGAAACGAGCTGCCTTCCTACGTCCATGCGCGCTCGGTCAAGCGGCTCAAGCGCAAAGGGCCGTGGTCGGAGTTTCTCGATGGCGAAGCCTTCGTTCGCATTGAACGCATCATCAATGTGGGCGGGCGCTTCGACCTGTACAGCGAGTTCTGGCTGCGCGAGGAGGAATTCGCGCAACTGGGCGGCGTTGAACGCGACGAACTCGAAAAGAATCTGCGGGAACTGCTCGGGCAGCGCCTGGCGCTACCGACGCTGCGCGTGGACCAGTGGGTGCGATTCGACGAAATCCCGTCGGTAGCGGCCCGCGAGCTTGGCCTCGAAGCCGGGCAGCCGGGCTTCGTCATGGAACTGCGTGGCTATACGCTGCGTGACCGCCCCCTGTATTACCAGACGGTCTATGCCGGCCCGTTTTCAGAGCGCCTCATGGTGGTGCGGGAGAAGGCCTCATGAGCACGCATTGGAACGTTCAGGCGCTGGAGCAATGGACGACCCGGGTATTCGAAGGCTGCGGCGTGCCGCCGGAGCAAGCGGCCGAAGCCGCCGCGATCCTGGTACGCAGCGAGTTGCGGGGCTACAAGACGCACGGCATGACCCGCCTGGCGTCTTATGTGGAGCGGCTGCGGGCGAACGAGTTCAATCCCGGGCCGGTGATGGCATACCGATCCTTCCCCGGCGGCATCGTGCTGCAGGCCGATGGCGCCATGGGGCAGATCGCCGGTCCTTATGCGGTGCGCCTGGGACTGGAAGCCCTGGAGACCAGCGCTTCCGTACTGATCGTGCTGCAATCGTGCGGCCATCTGGGGGCGCTCGGCATCCACGCCCTGCTGGCGGCGGAGGCCGGAGCCTTCTCCATGATCGGGCAACGCACGCCGCCGGCGCTCGCGATGGAGGGATTCCCGCGCGCGGCGATCGGGCACAACCCGATTGCGTTCGGTTGCCCGCTGCCGGGGCAAGCGCCGATCGTATTCGATGTGGCGTGCAGCGTGGCCGCGCGCGGCCATATCCTGCTCGCGGCGCGTGAGGGAAAGCCGATCCCGGAAGGGTGGGCGCTGGATGCGGACGGCCGGCCCACCACCGATGCAAAGCGCGCGCTGGGCGGGTCACTGCTGCCCATGGGCGGGCACAAGGGCATCGGCATTGCCATGATGGTGGAGTGCCTCGCCGGTGCCCTGGCGGCCACCGCGGCGCCTCACGCACCGGCGCCGGGCAATAGTCCGCATGGCCGTGCCGCCGCCATGCAGGACGGATTCCTGTGGATGGTAAAGCCGGAATCCTTCGCCGGGCAGGCGCCCTTTGGCGACTATATGAAGCAGTGGACCGACACCTACCTTTGCGCGGGCGGCGACGACGCGCGGCTGCCTGGCAATCGTGGCGATGCCCTGGAGCGCGAGGCACGCGAGCATGGTATTGCGCTGCCCGCCGCGATCGCGCAGGAGTTAGGCGCGCTTGGCGAACGGCTCGGCGTGCGGTTTCCGACATCAGCATCAGCATAAGCACAGAAGCGCCAGACTTACCGGGTCCTTGCGAGCCCGGCGGGCGCTGGCCGCCCTCCCCACAACATAATTGGCGAGTACCAGTCCTATGAATGCTCCTCTCTCAGACGCCTCACGCAAGGCCATGGAAATCGTCACGCTCGACGACAAGTACGCACTGGACACGGGGCGCGCTTTCATGAGCGGCGTCCAGGCACTGGTGCGCCTGCCGCTGCTGCAGCGCAAGCGCGATACCCTGGCCGGCCACAATACCGCCGCATTCATTTCCGGCTACCGGGGCTCTCCGCTTGGCGGATATGACCAGGCGTTGTGGCAGGCCAAGAAGCACCTCGCGGACAATCATGTCGTCTTCAAGCCCGGCGTCAACGAGGAACTCGGCGTAACCGCGGTGTGGGGCTCGCAGCAACTCGAGTTCGATGCCGAGAGCAAGAAGTACGACGGCGTCTTTGGCATCTGGTACGGCAAGGGCCCGGGGGTGGACCGCAGCGGCGACGCGCTCAAGCACGCCAATCTGGCGGGCACGGCGCCGCTGGGTGGTGTGATCGCACTGGCCGGGGACGACCATGTGTCCAAGAGCAGCACGCTCGCGCACCAGAGCGACCATACGTTCATCGCTTGCGGGCTGCCGGTGTTCTTTCCCGCCAGCGTGCAGGACATTCTGGACCTGGGCGTGCATGCCTTCGCCATGAGCCGCTTCAGTGGCTTGTGGGCCGGCATGAAGACCGTGCAGGAGGTGGTGGAGGCGGGCGCATCGGTGGTGACCGATGCCGACCGGGTGCGCATCCTGCTGCCCGAGGACTTTGCCAGGCCGGAGGGCGGCTTGCATATCCGCTGGCCCGACGATCCGCTGGCGGCGGAAGCGCGGATGATGGAGATCAAGTGGCCGGCGGCGCTTGCCTATATCCGCGCCAACCGGCTTAACCGCAATGTGATTGAAGGGCCGAACGACCGTCTCGGCATCATTGCCAGCGGCAAGGCCTACAGCGATACCCGGCAGGCGCTGGCCGACCTTGGCCTGGACGATGCCTTGTGCCGCGCCATCGGCGTGCGGCTCCATAAGGTGGGCGTGGTGTGGCCGCTCGAGCCGGCGGGCGTGCGCGAGTTCGCGCACGGCCTGCGCGAAATCCTCGTGGTCGAGGAGAAGCGCCCGATCATCGAGCAGCAGTTGAAGGATGAGCTGTACCACTATCGCGCCGACGCGCGGCCTGCCGTGATCGGCAAGTACGAACCGGCCGACGGTGAAGGCGCCGGCGGTGAATGGAGTCACCGCAAGCCGGCGGAAAACTGGCTGCTGCGCGCCAAGGCCGACCTGACCCCCGCGCTGATCGCCAAGGCCATCGCGGGCCGGTTGAAGAAGCTGGGCGTGCCCCCGGATATCGCCGCGCGGATGGACGTGCGCCTGGCGCAAATCGAGGCCAAGGATCGCCAGTTCCCCCAGGGCGACAGCCGCGGCACCGACCGTCTCCCGTGGTTCTGCCCCGGTTGCCCGCATAACACCAGCACGCGCGTGCCGGAAGGATCGATCGCCATGGCCGGGATCGGATGCCACGGCATGGTGGTCTGGATGGACCGTTCGACCACGTCGTGGACGCAGATGGGCGGCGAGGGCGTGCCCTGGATGGGGCAGGCGCCGTTCAGCAAGCGCGCGCACATGTTCGCCAATCTTGGCGACGGCACGTACAACCACTCCGGATCGCTGGCGGTGCGGCAATCGATCAATGCCGGCGTCAATATCACCTACAAGATCCTCTACAACAGCGCCGTTGCCATGACGGGCGGGCAACCGGTCGACGGGCAACTGGACGTGCCGGGCATGACGCGCGAACTGGCGTCGGAGGGAGCGAAGCGCATTGTCGTGGTGACCGACGAGCCGCAGAAATATGCCGTCGTCAAGGACCTGGCGCCGGGCGTCACCATACGCCACCGCGATGAGCTCGATGCCGTGCAGCGCGAGTTGCGGGTGGTCGAGGGTGCCACCGTGATCATCTACGACCAGGCGTGCGCCACCAAGAAGCGGCGGGAACGCAAGCGCGGCACGATGGTCGATCCGGACAAGCGGGTCATCATCAATGAGCTGGTTTGCGAAGGCTGCGGGGATTGTTCGGTCGAGAGCAACTGCGTAGCGGTACAGCCGCTCGAAACCGAGTTCGGCCGCAAGCGGGAGATCAACCAGAACACCTGCAACAAGGACTTTTCCTGCGTCAAGGGTTTCTGCCCGAGTTTCGTCACGGTGGAGGGCGGCAAGCTCAAGAAGCCGGAAGCGGCGCGCAAGGCGAAGCTCTCCGATATGCCGGTACTGCCCGAGCCGAAGCTGCCGGATGCCGCCAAGGCCCAGCGCATCGTGGTGGCGGGCGTCGGCGGGACGGGGATCGTCACCATCGGCCAGGTACTCGGCATGGCGGCCCACCTGGAAGGCAAGAGCGTGATCACGCAGGATGCCACCGGCATGGCGCAGATGGGTGGCGCGACCTGGAGCCACATCCAGATTGCCGACGGGCCCGACGCCCTGCACGCAACGCGCGTCGATGTCGCCATGGCTGACCTGGTGATCGCCTCCGATACGGTGGTCGGCGCCAGCAAGGCAACGCTGGCGACCCTGTCGCAGGGCCGCACCTTTGTCGTGCTCAACAGCCACGTGACGCCGACTTCGGCCTTTGTCCGCGATCCGGACTGGCAGTCTCACAGCGACCAGGCCATTGCGGCGATCGCGCAAGGCGTCGAGGCAGGCCATTTCGGCATCTTCGATGCCGAGCAAGTGGCGACGCAATTGCTCGGCCAGTCGATCTACTCCAACCTGATGCTGCTCGGCTACGCCTGGCAGAAGGGCAGGGTGCCGCTGTCGCGTGAAGCGCTGATGCGCGCGATCGAACTCAACGCCGTGCAGGTCGACAACAACAAGGCGGCCTTTGAGTGGGGCCGGCACTGCGCGCACGATCTGGCCAAGGTGCCGGTGCGATCCGCCGATGCCCAGGTGGTTCAGTTCGTCAGGAAGCCATCGCTCGGCGATTTCATCGACAAGCGCGCCGAGTTCCTCGTCAGCTACCAGAACCGCGCCTATGCCGCGCAGTATGAAGATTTTGTCGCCAGGGTGCAGGCGGTGGAGTCGCGCCTCGGCAGCAGCAAGGTCACCGAAGCGGTCGCACGCTACCTGTTCAAGCTGATGGCCTACAAGGATGAGTACGAGGTGGCGCGGCTGCATACCGACCCGGCCTTCATCGGGAAGGTTGCCGCGATGTTCGAAGGCGACTTCAAGCTGGTCCACCATCTCGCACCGCCGATGATGGCCAGGAAGAACGAGAAGGGCGAACTCGTCAAGCGGCCATTTGGTTCGTGGATGCGCACTGCGTTCCGCGTGATGGCCCAGATGAAAGGCCTGCGGGGTACCCCGTTCGACGCCTTCGGCTACACCGGGGAACGCAAGGTGGAGCGAGCACTGATTGGCGAGTACCGCAAGAGCATCGAAGCGCTTCTGCCGACGCTGTCGCAACAGAATCTCGATCTGGCACTGGAAATCGCACGCCTTCCGGAAGACATCCGCGGCTATGGCCATGTCAAGGCACGCAATCTCGTGGCTGTGCGGGCCAGATGGGAGCGCCTGATGGCGCAGTGGCATGACGCGCAGGGCGCCCCGAGCGAAGCCGGGCCGAAGCGCAAGGCCAATGCCTGAGCTAAAGGCAGCGTGCCCATAGGCAGATTTGTGTGTAGAGCATCATCAAAACACTATAAAGACTGGAGACCGTGATGAACTTCGTACTGCGCCGTGCAGGCCTGCTTCTGTCCGCCATAGCACTGGCTGCTACTGTCCCCGGCGCGTGGGCGCAGGGTGGGTACCCAAACAAGCCGATTCGCATCATCGTACCGTGGCCCGCTGGCGGCGGCGTCGACTCCGTCACCCGTACGGTTGCGGAAAAGCTCTCCATCAGCCTTGGCCAGCAGGTCCTGGTGGACAACCGGCCCGGCGCCACCGGCAATATCGGCGCGGGCATGGGCGCAAAGGCGGCGCCGGATGGCTATACGCTGCTGGTGGCAAGCGCGCCGATGACGATCAACCCGAGCCTCTACAGCAACCTGCCCTTCGACACGAGCAAGGATTTTGCACCGCTCAGCCTGCTGGCCAGTTCACCCTATGTGCTGGTGGTGAATCCGGCGGTGGCGAAATCGGTGACGGAACTGGTGGCCCGCGCCAGGTCGGAGCCGGGGCGGATGAGCTATGCATCGCCAGGGCCGGGGACGCAACAGCACCTGATCGGAGAGTCATTCAAGGAAGCCGCCCACATCAAGGTCATCCACGCCCCTTACAAGGGGGGGCCGCAGGCGCTGACCGACATGGTAGGCGGCCATATCCAGATGATGTTTCACGGCCTTCCCGCGGTGTTGCCGTTCATGAAATCCGGCCAGCTCAGAGCCATCGCGGTCGCCAGCAAGCAGCGCCTGGCCTTGCTGCCGGATGTGCCGACCATGGCGGAAGCGGGGTTTCCCGGTATCGAGGCGAGCGAATGGTATGGCCTGGTGGCGCCTGCCGGGACGCCGAAGGAGATCGTGGTTCGTCTCAGCACGGAGATCGGGAAAGCCCTGAACATGCCAAGTGTCCGCGATCAGTTGATCGGCAGAGGCTATGAACCGGCCAGCAACACCCCCGAGCAGTTCAGCACGTTTATCGCTGCCGAGCAGAAGAAGTGGGCCATCGTGGTCAAGCAATCCGGGGTGCGCCTGGATTAGCGGATACCTGTGCGGAAGCGCAGAGCCATTGCCTTCGGGGTTGCTACCTCATGGAAACAACATACAGGGAATCCATATGAGATTCGTACGGCGTCTCGCGCAGCGCGCTCTGTGCGTCATCACGCTTGCGGCAAGCCTGTCCCCGGCCTGGGCGCAGGACGGCTTTCCCAGCCGTCCGATCCGGATGATCGTACCCTGGCCGGCCGGAGGCAGTGTCGATGTCGCCACGCGGATTGTTGCGGAGAAACTGACACTCAGCCTCGGGCAGCAGGTCATAGTCGACAACCGGCCCGGGGCAGGCGGGAATATTGGCGCGGCGGCCGGCGCCAAGGCCGCGCCCGATGGCTATACGCTGCTGGTGGCGACCACCCCGATGCTCATCAACCAGAGCCTCTATGGCGGCCTGCCTTTTGACACGGTCAAGAGCTTCGCGCCGGTGAGCTTGCTGGTCACGCTGAACTATGTGCTGGTGGTGAACCCGGCCGTGGCCAGCTCGGTCAAGGAGCTGGTCGTGCAAGCCAAGGCCCGCCCGGGGCAGATCAGCTACGCGTCGTCCGGGCCCGGAACCCAGCTGCACCTGCTCGGCGAAGCATTCAGGCAGCAGGCTGGCATCGATATCGTGCACGTGCCTTACAAGGGTGCGCCGCCGGCGCTGACGGACATGATCGGCGGCCATATCCAGATGATGTTCCCTGGCCTCCCGGTGGTCCAGCCACTGCTCAAGTCCGGGCAACTCAAGGCACTCGCGGTGGTCGGCAAACGGCGTCTGGCGCTGCTGCCGGACGTGCCGACCATGGCGGAAGCGGGATTCCCGGGCGTCGATTCAACCGAATGGTATGGCGTGGTCGCGCCAGCCGGGACACCGAAGAACATCGTGGCGCGGCTCAATGGCGAGATTGTGAAAGCCCTGAATATGCCGGATGTGCATGCGCGCCTCGCCAACAAGGGTTTTGAACCCGCCGGCGGCACGGCCGAGCAGTTCTCCGCGCTGATCGGGGCGGAGCAGGTGAGTTGGGCAAGCCTGGTCAGGCAACTGAATCTTCGACTCTGAGATTGCCATCCGCTCAGCAACGACTACCGACGGCGAGCCATGTACTCGCTGATCCACCGCCGCAAGGCAGGAGACACCAATGCCCTCTGATCCAACCGCGATGGGAGCCACATCCCGATGCGCCACGCCTAACGCGACGGCACCCAAGCCGCTATCCAAGGTTTCGGCCGTTTCGGCCATTACCATTGGCGGCGCCCTGGAATTGTATGACTCGGGTGTCTACAACTTCTTCGCCCTGCTGATCGTTCCCCTGTATTTTCCCGTCGGCAATCCGCTCGGCCAGCTGCTGCTGTCCTTCGGCACGTTCGGGGCCGGTTACCTGATGCGGCCACTGGGCGGACTGGTGATCGGTGCGTATGCCGACCGCGTCGGCCGCAAGCCGGCAGTGGTGCTCTCGATGTGGCTGATGGCCTTCAGCGCGCTGATTCTGGTGCTGACGCCGCCCTATGCCCAACTCGGCGTCCTTGCCCCCGTGCTGATGATCCTCGCCCGCCTGATCCAGGGCTTCGCCATTGGCGGCGAGATGGGCTCCGCCAGCGCGATGCTGCTCGAGTATGCGGATGAGCGCTCGCGCGGCTTCTACACTAGCTGGCAGGCATCCAGCCAGGGCGTTGCCGCTGTGTTCGCTGCCTTGGTCGCACTGGTGCTGAGTAATGCGCTGCCGCCTTCCGCGCTTGAGTCGTGGGGGTGGCGCGTCGCCTTCCTGATTGGCATTCTGGTGATTCCGATCGGTCAGGTCATCCGGCGCCGCCTGGAGGAGACGCTGGTGCCGGAGCCGAAGAAGGCGTCGAAGAAGGGCGCCGGCCGCCAGCTGATGAGGGCGCATTGGCGCGAATTGGTGGCGAGCGTCCTGCTGATGATCGGCCTCGCGGCCTCGATCCACGTCATCGCCTTCTACCTGGCCAACTACGCGACCTTCCAGCTGCACATCTCGCGCGGCGATGCCATCTGGGCAGGCTTCGTCGCCTCCCTGGTGCTGGCGGTGTTCGCACCGCTGTCCGGCTGGCTCTGCGATCGCGTCGGGCGCCGGAAAGTCGTGTGGTGGTCCCGGGTGGCGCTGCTCGTCATGATCTATCCGGCCTTCTCGCTCCTTAACCGCATTCCATCCCTGACCTGCCTGCTGATCGTGGTAGGGCTGCTGGCCGTACCGATGGCGATGACGTCTCCTGCCACGATGGTGCTGGTCAGCGAGGTGCTGCCGCAGCGGCTGCGCGCAACCGGCATGTCGGTGACCTATTACGTGGCGATCGCGCTGTTCGGCGGCTTCGCGCAGTTGTTCTCGACCATGCTGATGCAGGTCACGGGCAACCCCAACGCGCCGGCTCTCTATGTCATTGGCTGCGGGGTTGTCTCGCTGATCGGACTCGCGATGGTGCCCGAAACGCTGGGGCGGCGTTTGTCATGAAGACGCCAGATTGAGTCGATGGCGCGCGCCGGGACCGTGATCGCCACGAACATTTCATCGATATCGAGGGGGCGAATGAAGGTCCTGTCGTCTCGTGCCAGGCATCGAAAATGGAAACGAATGGGAATGCCGGTTCCACTTGCCGGGGATGCCGACGGGAAAGCCGCGGAACCGTATCGAAACCTGATGGCATTCGCAGCCAGGCATGAGGTGGCATATGGATGACCCTGCCCTTGTTCCGGATCTCATATACACTCCAGAGCGGCAATCTAGTGATGATCGCAGGGAGAGAGGGGCCTATATGCAGAATGCACTGGAGTTGTACGGGGCCCAAACCGGGAATTGCATCCGTGCCGCCATCGCGCTGGAAGAGGCTGGTATTGCCTATTCCGCAAGACCCGTCAACTTGGCAACTGGAGAGCACCAGGGGCAGGAGCTACGGTCGTTGAACCCCTTCGGCAAGGTTCCGGTTCTTGTCCAACGTGCCTCTGGCGCCGGGTTTGTCCTCGCGCAGTCCAACGCCATCATCTTGTTCGCGGCAGAGTCCTCTCCGACCACTCTGCTGCCGGCCGATCCAGTCGCGCGGGCCAAGGTGTACGAGCGGTTCTTCTATTTTTTGACCGACGTCATTGCGGTGAGCCATGGGGCATTCAAGCTCCAACAGATCGGAGCGTCCGACCAGGCGAAATCCATCAACGAACTCGCCGTATCCGCACTACTTGACGGCGGCCGGTTCCTGGCATTTTCCGCTTTTATGGCAGGCGAGTCGTTTTCGGTTGCCGACATCGCGGCATTCACCATTGCACGCGCATTTCACGACGCCATCGAATGGAGCGAGCATCCAGAACTTGCTCGCTGGTATCGGGAGGTTGCGCGTAGGCCTGCCGTGCTGAGGGGCCTGAAAGTGTTCGCGTAACGCGACATCCGTCTTTGATCGGAGCGCATCCCTTGCGCTGCCTAACCGTCCTCTCGATGATCCTGGTGTGGCTCCCGTTGGTATCGCGATATGCGTGCCTTTGGCGTCTGATTTGATCTGAGCTGTCACTGGCTATCGCTATTCGCCCGGTTCTTCCCTGGTCCCCATCGCGCACTTCGAGGAACCTCCGAACCCAAAAAAAATGCCGCCGAAGCGGCACAAAGAGCATGGGTGGGGCTGGATGCACGCGAGCTTCCCTGCGGGACTGCCCGCACCACTGCGCAAATATGGCCTTGTCACATACCGTTGAACTATCGTCAGAACTTGTGGCGAATACCTACGGCGACACCGAGCATGTTGCTTTGGCCGCTGGCAAGCGCGTAGCTATTGCCAAGGGAAAGGCTGTTAGCAAAGCCAATCATCGGGGAATCCAGTCCCAGACCCGCATTCTTTGAATATGCCGTGGTCAGGTAGACATCAGTCCGCTTGGAAAGCGTGTAGTCCGCGATAAAGGCAACTTGCCATGGGTTCGGCACCGACTTGTTGGCGAAGAAGCTCTTGACGTTGTCGTAGTCGTATTCGAGCGTCAGGCTAAGCGCCGACGTCACCTGGTAGTTGGCGCCGATCCAGTAGAAGTCGTCGCGCTCGATCAGGCTGCCATTCTGGTCCTTGTTCTGACCCCAGCGGTAGCCGCCCATGATCTTTGCCGGGCCGAACGCATAGCTTCCCGCGATTGTCGCCTTCTTGAAGCTGCCGCTGCCGAGGGCAGCCGCGGTCGCCGGGTTGGAAATGGTCGGGTTGAACTGGTCGTAGGCAACGGCCACACCGACAGGGCCGGCAATGTAGGTCAGCGCCGCGCCATAGGCGGTATCGCGGCGGAACTGGCCCGGCACTTCGCCGTTACCGCCGAGGAGCGGGCCGTTGGCTACCGTCGTCGGCAACGCCAGGCCGGTACCGAAGGACCAGTGCGCCAGTGCGGACACCGGACCGAACTGGCCGGAGTACTTGATGGTGTTGTCCTCGCGGAAGTTGGCGCCGGTCAGCATCACGATCGGTTCATACTGGGTGGCAAAGGCTGCCGGCACGAAGTTCGCGATGCTCTCGAACATCGAAGTGTACTGGCGGCCGAAGGTCACCTGGCCGAACTGCGTACTCTGCAGGCCTACGTATGCCTGGCGACCGAACAGGCGGCCGCTTTGCTGCGATGTGCCGGTATCCAGGTTAAAGCCGCTTTCCAGAACGAAAACGGATTTCACGCCATTGCCGAGATCCTCCGCACCGCGCAAGCCCCAACGCGAGCCGGACAGGCCCCCGGAGTTCGCGCGGTAGACGTTGTTGGACGGGCCCGCATTGAACTTGTTGGCAGCGGTGGGAACGGCGCCGACATGGTTGGCGAACTCAACGTTCATATCCGCCACGCCATACAGCGTCACGCTGCTCTGTGCGTGGGCGCTGCCGGCGCAGATTGCGCCCGAAGCAATGAGTGCAAGATTAAGCTTGCTCAGTTTCCTAGACGATTTCACTACCTGTCCTCCTCATATCCATGTTTACGTCTGTTATTGACGCCGTCATCATGCAAAGAATTGGGCGCCGTGCGCCCCCCAATGGCAGGGGGGCGGGATTCTCCGGATACCAAGAGATTTTCTGCGCATGGGTGCAAATGGACGACGGGGGTTCGGTAGCGGGTCAGGGCTTGTCAAAGGGAAGCAAAGGAAGCTGAAGGTGACGGGAAAGGCGGCCCGCGCGATGCGTATTGATAACGCAGGGCTGGTGGGGTCGGGGAGACGCTACCTGTGCGCGGTGCTTCCGGATCGAAGTGGCCCGCCCCGCACTGCCGCTGACAGCGCGAGGTCGAGATTCGTTTGGCGGCAAATCGCCGCTTTGTCAGGAACTGACCGGGAAGCGGGTAGGGAAGGGGGTGGCGGTGAAGTACGCGATCCTCGCGGCGGCAGGCCGCATGCCTGGCCACATGAACGTGCTACTGGCCGGGGCCGAGGTGGCTTGCGATCAGGTCTTCGAAATGGAAGGCACCAACAGCGAGTGCAGCCAGGCGTCGCGGTGCGTCCTGCCATGACCTGAGGGGGCGTTGGACTGTCAAGCCGTCCGCTGCTTGCCCTGGCCAATCAGTTCAGTCATTTCGGAGAGTTCCTGAATGAGCGGCTCGGCGCGCGGCCATTGGCCGTAGCCGGCGGCTGGGTTGAGGTGGCCGACGTTGCCGAGGTCGACCAGGCGGCTGCCCCAGGCGCTGGCCAGCGCGGCGACTTCCTCGAAACGGGCAAGCGGATCGTTGCGGCTGGCCGCGACGATGCTTGGGAAGCGCAAGGCCGCGCGCGGTGCTGGTGTCCAGCCGTTCAGGCGCAGCGCATCTTCGTCCGGATAGCCTTCAGGCAACGGATGATCGAAATCGGGCGGCGCGGCCAGCAGCGCGCCGCGCACGGCGCGCGCGGAACGGCGCGCCCAGTGCACCGTAATCATGACGCCGGCGCTGTGGGCCACCAGCAAGGCCGGCTCACGCAGGCTCGCCAGCGTGCGTTCCAGCGCAGCGACGCGCACGGCGCAGTCAAGCTTGTTGTGCTCCAGCGGAGGCACGATGCTGACCTGGCGCCCGTCGGCGCGCAACTTGTCGGCCAGCAAGGTTTGCCAGTGATCCGCGACATGGTCGCGCAGGCCGGGGACGATGACGATCGGGGGTAATTCAATGTGATGCATCTTGTTGTTTACTCAGCGGGTGAAGGAGGAGTCAGGCGCCGGCGCGCTCTGCCTCATTGCGCGCTTCGGCAAGCCGCAGGTCGCGCAGGTAGCGCGGCCTGGCGATGAAGAACACGGCGGCTGCGACCAGCGAGATCAGCGGAACCACCTGCAGGGCCCCGAGCAATCCGATCCTGTCGG
>NZ_JBFTOX010000025.1:0-116270 GCF_056398185.1 Cupriavidus sp. 05L310 | reverse complement strand
GGCCTCCGCCGCGCGTGGCGGAGGCGGCTCGCGCCTGCCGCCGCCTGCCGCCGCGCCGGCGCCACCGCCGGCTGCGCGCCAGCCCTCGGCCCAGCCTTTGCGTCCGCCTGGTCCGCCTGCGACAGTGTCACGGCCGGCGGCACCCGCTCCGGCTGCAACAACGCCCGCGCGCCGGGAAGCGCCGCCGTCACGGCCGGCCGCCATGGAAGCCAATGACGCCGGCCCGGGCAATGACGTGCCGCCGTGGGAAAACGCGGGCAGCAGCGACGTACCGCCGTGGGAGGACCTCCCGCCGGACCTGCCCATGATCGGGCCGTATGACAGCGATCCCGAACCGATGCCGGCGCGCCAGCCCGCGCCGCGCAGCGAAACCGCCACGCGGCCCGCGCCGGTTGCCCGCGCACCGGTCCAGGCCGCGCCGGCCGAACCCGCCGAGCCCGTGCGGATCACGCCGCCGAAACCGCCGGTGGCAGGCGAGGATGGCTCGCCGCCGGCCTTTACCGGCGCCTGGCCGGAGCTGGCTGCCAGCCTGCCCCTCAAGGGCCTGGCGCAGCAGCTTGCCTACCAGAGCGAACTGGTACAGGTGGTAGGCCGTACTTTCCACTTGCGCGCGCCGGTGGCACCGATTACCGAGGCTGGCGTCGTCGAACGCCTGCAACAGACGCTGGCCGAGCATCTCGGCGTCGACGTGCGGGTGCAGTGCGAAATTGGCGCGGTGGCCGATACCGCCGCCGCCGCGGATGCCCGGGCCCGTGCCGAGCGCCAGCGCGAGGCCGAAGCCACGATCGCAGGGGATCCTTTCGTGCAGGGTTTGCTGCGCGAGTTCGGCGGCACGATCCTGGAAGGATCGATCCAGCCGCGCGCCGCCTGAGCGCCGCTTATTTTTGCAAGGCCGCCGGCGCCCATGACGCGCGGCGGCCCGTAACTTCTATCCAATCGCTAATCAGGAGCATTCCATGATGAAGGGCCAACTGGCCGGGCTGATGAAGCAAGCCCAGCAGATGCAGGAAAACATGAAGAAGATGCAGGAGCAGCTCGCGCTGATCGAGGTCGAGGGCCAGTCCGGCGCCGGCCTGGTCAAGGTGACCATGACCTGCAAGAACGACGTCAAGCGCGTGTCCATCGACCCCAGCCTGCTCGCCGAGGGCGAGGACAAGGAACTGCTGGAAGACCTGGTCGCGGCTGCCTTCAACGACGCCGTGCGCAAGGCCGAAGCCACTTCGCAGGAAAAGATGGGTTCGATGACTTCCGGCCTGCCGCTGCCGCCGGGCTTCAAGTTGCCGTTCTGAGCCAGTTACGGAGCTCGCGCATGATTCTCGAATCCGCAGTGTTGCCGGTGCGCCCGGGCCAGGAAGCCGCCTTCGAGGCGGCCTTCGGGCAGGCGCGCCATATCATCGCGGGCATGCCGGGTTTCCTCGGGCTTGAGTTGCATCGCGGCATCGAACAACCGTCCGCTTACCTGCTGACGGTACGCTGGCGCACGCTGGAAGACCACACCGTGGGATTTCGCGGTTCGCTTCAATACCAGCAATGGAAAGCCCTGTTGCATCATTTCTACGAGCCGTTCCCCACCGTACTGCATCACACGCCGGTGGTGAGCATGACGGCGCCGGCCCTGGGAGACGCAGCGTGAAAGGCGCCCCCCCGACCTCGCTGCAGGCGCTGATCGAGGCGTTGCGGGTGTTGCCCGGCGTAGGCCCGAAATCGGCCCAGCGCATGGCTTACCACCTGCTGCAGCACGACCGAGAGGGCGCCCGCAAGCTGGGTGACGCGTTGCGCGGCGCGGCCGATGGCATCAAGCATTGCTCGCGCTGCAATACCTTCACCGAGCAGGAAATCTGCTCGACCTGCCTGGACGAACGGCGCGATGCCTCGCTGCTGTGCGTGGTGGAAACCCCGTCCGACCAGATCATGATCGAGCAGACGCTGACCTATCGTGGCCAGTATTTCGTGCTGATGGGCCGGCTCTCGCCACTCGACGGCATCGGCCCGCGCGAGATCCACCTGGACCGGCTGCTGGCGCGCGCCACGGATCCCGCCATGGGCGGACCCGTGTCGGAGGTGATCGTCGCCACCAATTTCACCAGCGAAGGCGAGGCCACCGCGCACTATGTCGGCGAGATGCTGAAGGCGCGCGGGCTCAAGGTGTCGCGCCTGGCGCGCGGCGTGCCGGTGGGTGGCGAACTCGAATACGTGGATGCCGGCACCATCGCCCGCGCGGTGATGGACCGGCGCTCGGTCTAGCCGTGCCGGACTGCCTCGCCCTGTATCCGGCCGTGCGCTTGAACGCAACCGCATGAATCTCGCCCGCTTCGACCTCGTCACGCTCGGCCTGTTCGTCGCCGTGGCGCGCCAGGGCAGTATCTCCGCCGGTGCGCGCCAGTCCCACCTGGCGGTGGCGGCGGCCAGCAAGCGCATCTCGGATCTGGAGACCGCGGTCGGGGCGCCGCTGTTCTTCCGCCACGCGGCCGGCGTGCAGCTGACCGAGGCCGGTCAGGCATGCTTCCATCACGCGCTGACCATCCTGCAGGACGTGGAGCGCATGGCTGGCGTGATGTCGGACTATGCCAGTGGCGTGCGCGGCCAGGTGCGCGTCTGCGCCAATACGTCGGCCATCACGCAGTTCCTGCCCGACGACCTGGCGACCTTCATGGCGCTGCATCCCACCATCCGTATCGAGCTCGAGGAGCAGAACAGCAGCGAGATCGTCGCCGCCCTGGTGGAGAACCGGGCGGATGTGGGCATCTTTGCCGACCGCACGCCCAGCGCGGGCCTGGTCACGGTGGAGTACCGGCAGGACGAACTGGTGCTGGTGACACCGCCAGGCCATCCGCTCTCCGAGCGCGGGCCGGTGCGCTATGCGGACACCCTCGAATACGATTTCGTCAGCTTGCCGCAGGTTACTTCGCTGGCGGCCCGCCTGCTGGAGGAAAGCAGCCGGCTGGACCGGCCGTTCCGCCTGCGCATCCAGGTACGCAGCTTTGACGCCATGTGCCGCATGGTGATGGCGGGGCTGGGCGTGGGCGTGCTGCCGCGCATCGCGGCCGAGCCGCATGTGCAGTCGATGGGCTTGTCGCTGGTGGGGTTGCAGGACGCCTGGGCGCGCCGTTCCCTGCTCATCGGCATGCGCGATCCGGCTGGCCTGACGGTGTCGGCGCGGCTGCTCATTACCCACCTCTGCGGCGACCGCGCGCCATTCTGAACCCCCGAGGGCTTTCGCGTTCCGAGAAAGCCCGCTTCTCCGAATGCCGATTCCGCCAGCCGCGCGGCTGGGGCACACTGCGTCGAAACAAGGCGTGGTGCCGGCAACGGCCACACGCCAGCCCCAATCGACATTGCGACATCGCACGGAGACACCCCCATCATGGCGCGACAGATCCTCGAAGGCATCCGGGTCCTGGAACTCGGGCAACTGATAGCCGGCCCCTTCGCCGCCAAGACCCTTGCCGATTTCGGCGCCCACGTGGTCAAGGTGGAGCCGCCGGGGCAGGGCGATCCCCTGCGCAAATGGCGCATGCTCTACGAGGACACCTCGGTCTGGTGGGAAGCGCAGTCGCGCAACAAGCAGTCGATCTGCATTGACCTGCGCAATCCCGAGGGCCAGGAGGTGGTGCGCAAGCTGGCGGCCGAGGCCGACGTGCTGATCGAGAATTTCCGTCCGGGCACCATGGAAAAATGGGGCCTGGGCTACGAGGCGCTCCGCGCGGAGAACCCCGGACTGATCATGGTGCGCGTGTCCGGCTATGGCCAGACCGGCCCGAAGAGGGACGAGCCCGGTTTTGCGGCGGTAGCCGAGGCCATGGGCGGCCTGCGCTATCTCACCGGCGAGCCGGGGCGTGCCCCGGTGCGCGCGGGCCTGTCGCTGGGCGACACCATTGCCGGCCTGCATGGCGCGCTGGGCGTGCTGCTGGCGCTGTATGAGCGCGATGCGCGTGGCGGCGAAGGGCAGGTGATCGATGTCGCGCTGTACGAGTCGCTGTTCAACCTGAGCGAGAGCCTGTTGCCGGAATACTCGGCCTTCGGCGCGGTGCGCCAGCCGGCCGGCGGCGCGTTGCCGGGCATCGCGCCGTCCAACGCCTATCCCTGCGCCAGCGGTGAATACGTGCTGGTGGCGGCCAACGGCGACGCCATCTTCAAGCGGCTGATGCATGCCATCGGCCGCGCCGATCTGGCTGAAGATCCGGCGCTCGCGCGCAACGACGGCCGCGTCAGCCGTGTCGACGAGATCGATGCGGCGATCACGGCGTGGACACGGACACAAGGCGTGGAAGACGCGCTGGCGGTGCTCAAGCAGGCCGAAGTGCCATCGGGCCGCATCTACACCGTCAAGGACATCTCGGAAGATCCGCACTACCGCGCGCGCGGCGTGATCGAAAGCGTGACTGCGGCCAGCGGCCTGACGGTCGAGGTGCCGGGCATCATGCCGAAGCTCTCGGCAAGCCCCGGCGCCATTCACGATCGCGCCCCTACGCTGGGGGAGCACACCGATAGCGTGCTGGAGGCCGCCGGTTTCGACGCCGCCACCATCGCCGAGCTGCGCGCGCGCGGAGTGGTCGCATGAGCGCCGCCATTTCCACCCGCCTGCGCGGACCGGGCCGCATCGAGATCAACGAAGTGGCGCCCCGCGATGGCCTGCAGATCGAACCGGTGGTGGTGCCCACCGACGCCAAGGTCGCATTCCTGGACGCCTTGTCGGCCTGCGGCTTCGCCCGCATCGAGGCCACGTCCTTCACATCGGCGAAGGCTATCCCGGCGCTGGCCGACGCCGAGGCCGTGATGCATCGCATGGCGCGCGCCGCGGGCGTGCGCTATACCGCGCTGGTGCCCAACCTGCGCGGCCTGGAGCGTGCGCTGTCGTGCCGGCCCGATGAGCTCAACCTGGTGATGTCCGCCAGCGAGACCCATAACCGCGCCAACCTGCGTATGACGCGTGTCCAGTCGCAAGCCCAGTTGCTGGCGATGACCGAGGCCGCCAACGCGGCTGGCGTGCCGGTCAATGTTTCGCTGTCCACGGTGTTCGGCTGTCCCTTCGAAGGCGAGGTGGATCCCGATGCCGTGATGGCGCTGGCCGAATCCTTCGCCAGCGCCGGCGCGGCCGGCATCACGCTGTGCGATACCACCGGCATGGCCTATCCCAGCCAGGTCGCCTCGCTGTGCGAGCGCTTCCAGCAAGGCCTGCCGCAAGCCGGCCTGACCATTCACCTGCATAACACCCGCGGCATGGGCCTGGCGAACGCGCTGGCCGCCTGGCAAACGGGGGTGACGCGTTTCGACGCCGCCGCGGGCGGCCTGGGCGGCTGCCCGTTCGCGCCGGGTGCGAGCGGCAATGTCAGCACCGAAGAGCTGGTGCACATGTTCGCGGCAATGGGCGTGGATACCGGAGTGGACCTGGGGCGCCTGCTCGATGTGGTGGCCGGGCTGCCGGCGCTGGTCCAGCGCGACACCGCCAGTCAGTTGCTGCGCGCGGGGCCGCGCCTGCGCACGCATCAGCCGCCGGCCTGGCTGGCCGAACATTTCGGCGGGCAGCACTGACGCCGCACGGCCATACCGAATCCCGAAGAACGGTTGCGCACCGCGCGGCGAGGGCTGGCGCGGGCGCTGTAAAAGACCAAGATCAACAAGCACCAAGCAGGAGACGCTCCATGCCTCGCATCCCGGCATTTGCCAACGCACGTCCGCATTCTTCCCTGTCCGTATCGCCGGCGCGCCGCAAGACACTCGCCGCCGTGGCGCTGGCAGCCGCCAGCCTTGCGGGTACTTCCGCCTGGGCCCAGGACAGCAGCTATCCGAACCGGCCTGTCACGCTGGTGGTCTCCGCCGCCGCCGGCGGCACCACCGACCTGGCCGCACGGATGATCTCCGAGCCGCTGTCCAAGGCCCTCGGCCAGCCGGTGGTGGTGGACAACCGGCCCGGTGGTTCAGGCGGCATTGCCGCGCAGACCGTGGCGCGTGCCAAGCCGGACGGCTATACGCTGCTGGTGCAGTACTCTGGCTTCCAGGTCATCACGCCGCTGCTGACGAAGACCTCGTGGGACCCGGTGAAGGACTTCGCGCCGGTCGCCAACCTTCTGTCGGCGCCGCAAGTGCTGGTGGTGCGCCCGAGCCTGCCGGTCAAGACGCTCAAGGAACTGGTGGCGTATGCCAAGGCCAATCCCAACAAGCTCAACTACGCGTCGTCGGGGAACGGCTCGCTGCAGCACGTTTCCACCGAGTTGCTGAACCAGATGGCCGGCATCCAGATCACCCATGTTCCATACAAAGGCACCGGCCCGGCCATGACCGACCTGCTTGGCGGCTCGGTCGATCTCACCATCACCACGCCGCCGCCGTTGATGGGCCATATCCAGGGCGGCAAGCTGCGCCCGCTGGTGGTGACCAGCAAGCAGCGCCTGCCCAGCCTGAAGGACGTGCCGTCCGCGCCGGAAGCCGGGTACCCCGACCTCGACGTGTCTTCGTGGTTCGCCATGTACGCGCCGGCCGGCACGCCCAAGCCGGTCATCGACAAGCTCGCGGGCGAGATCGAACGCATCATGCAGACCGAGGCCTTCCGCAAGAAGGCCGAAGAACTCGGCGCCGAGGCGAAGTTCATGGGGCCGCAGCAGCTCGCCACGTATCAGCGCAACGAACTGGCGCGCTGGGGCAAGGTCATCAAGTCGGCCGATATCCACGCGGAATGAGGCGCGCGTCGGGCTGGCCGTCAGGGCGATTCCGCAAGGCCATCGAGTAAAGCCGGTCAGTAAGGCGGTCGAAAGGCACGACCTGTATTGTTAGTGCCCCGCATGCCGCCATGCGGAGCCGCACTGTAGGTGTTGATCCCGATGCGACCCGGCGCGGCATCGGCTAGCATCGCAACTTGCCGCTTCGCGGCACCACGGAATCCGTGGCACGCCGTGGCACGCATGAGCGCGAGATCGGCGGCTGGCGTCGGCGGATGGCACGCAACGGTGCATGCCGCCGGCCGGCAGCCGGGTACAACAGGTAGGAGAGAGAAAAATGTATAACAAGAAGTTCTGGAAGCAGGCGCTGCTCGCGCTGGCGCTGTTCCTTGCGGGTTGGTTCACGTTCGGTGGCTACGCCCAGGCGCAAGGCAAGCCCGAGAAGGCCAAGATCACCATCGCCGTGGGTGGCAAGAACCTGTTCTACTACCTGCCGCTGACCATCGCCGAGCGCCTTGGCTACTTCAAGGATGAAGGCCTCGACGTCGAGATCGTCGACTTCGCCGGCGGTGCCAAGGCATTGCAGGCGGTGGTGGGCGGCAGCGCCGACGTGGTTTCCGGCGCCTACGAGCACACCATCAACCTGCAGGCCAAGGGCCAGCAGTACCAGGAGTTCGTGCTGCAGGGCCGTGCCCCGCAGATCGTGCTGATGGTTTCCAACAAGACCATGCCCGACTTCAAGTCGGTGGCCGACCTGAAGGGCAAGAAGATCGGCGTGACCGCGCCGGGTTCGTCGACCAATATGATGGCCAACTTCGTTCTGGCCAAGGCAGGGCTGAAGGCGTCGGACGTTTCCTTCATCGGTGTCGGCGCCAGCGCCGGCGCGGTGGCGGCAATGCGCTCCGGCCAGATCGACGCGATGGCCAACCTCGATCCGGTGGTGTCGATGCTGACCCAGAAGAACGAAGTCCGCATCGCCTCGGATACCCGCACGCTGAAGGACACCCAGGCCGTGTTCGGCGGCAATATGCCGTCGGGCTGCCTCTATGCATCGGTGGCGTTTATCCAGCAGAACCCGAACACCACGCAGGCGCTCACCAACGCCATGGTGCGCGCGCTCAAGTGGCTGCAGAAGGCCGGTCCGTCGGACATCGTCAAGACCGTGCCTGAAAGCTACCTGCTGGGCGACCGCGCGCTCTACCTGGCTGCCTGGGAAAAGGTCAAGGAAGCCATCTCGCCGGACGGCAGCATGCCCGCCGACGGCCCCAAGACCGCGCTGAGCGCGCTGCAACAGTTCGATCCGGACCTGAAGGGCAAGACCATCAAGCTGGAAAACACCTTCACCAACAGCTTCGTGCAGAAGGCAAACGCCAAGTACAAATAAGGCATCGCCCGCGCCCAGGGTGCCGGCGGCCCGCTGCGTGCAGCGGGCCTTTGCATTGGCAAGCGCCGATGCCGGCCATGGCATCGGGCACGCCGCCTTGAACTTGCCTTCCACGTTATTCCTGTCACGCGGTACTGCGCTGTCCGTATCGCTTGCACGGTTCGCACCGTTCGCGCAGTCAGCGTTATTCAGCACCGTATCCGCCAAGAGCCTGCCATGAGCACTGCCGCACTTTCCCTCGACAACGTCACCTGCACCTTCGTCTCGCGCGAAGACCGCAGCCAGCGCTATACCGCCGTCAAGGATGTCACCCTGGATATCCAGCCGGGTGAATTCGTCTCCGTGGTGGGGCCGACCGGCTGCGGCAAGTCCACCTTGCTTAATGTGGGGGCGGGTTTGCTGCAGCCCTCGATTGGCGAGGTGCGCGTGTTCGGCGAGCCGCTGCGGGGCATCAACACCCGCGCCGGCTACATGTTCCAGGCCGAGGCCCTGATGCCTTGGCGCAGCGCACTCGACAACGTGATCGCCGGGCTGGAATTCCGCGGCATGGCGCGCGCCCAGGCAGAGCAAGAGGGCGAGGCCTGGCTGCGCCGCGTTGGCCTGGGCGGTTTTGGCGACCGCTATCCGCACCAGCTCTCGGGTGGCATGCGCAAGCGCGTCAGCCTGGCCCAGACCCTGGTGCTCGATCCGGACATCATCCTGATGGATGAACCGTTCTCCGCGCTCGACATCCAGACCCGTCAGCTGATGGAAAACGAAGTGCTCGACCTGTGGGCGGCCAAGCGCAAGGCGGTCCTGTTCATCACCCACGATCTCGATGAGGCCATCGCCATGAGCGATCGCGTGGTGGTGCTGTCGGCGGGGCCGGGCACGCACCCGATCGGCGAATTCGCCATCGACCTGCCGCGTCCGCGCGATGTCGCCGAGATACGCAATCACCCGCGTTTTGTCGAACTGCACGCCGCGATCTGGGATGTGCTGCGCGAGGAAGTCCTCAAGGGCTATGCGCAGCAGCGCAAGGTTGCGTGAGTTGACTACCGTCACTTCGCGCGGCGCATTGCGCGCAACGAACTCCGCGAGCGCGCCGGTCGCCACGATGGCCCGGCCCGCCCGCTTCCCACTCAATCCTGTCTGATTTAAATTCGAACTCCGATTCCCATGGCTTTCCGTCCCGACTCCAAGGGCATGCTGCGATTCTGGCAGTTGCTCGTCCTCGTGGTGATCCTCGGCGCCTGGCATATCGCCACGCGCTCGCAACAAGTTGCCTTCTTCTTCGGCGAACCGCTGATGGTGGCCCAGCGTATCTGGAACTGGTTCGTGGTCGAGCGCGATATTTATATCCACCTCGGCGTGACCCTGATCGAGACGCTGCTGGCTTTCGGCATCGGCACGGCGGCGGGGCTCGGCGTTGGCCTGTGGCTGGCGCTCAGCCCGCTGACGTCCGCCATCCTCGATCCCTACATCAAGGCCATGAACTCGATGCCGCGTGTGATTCTGGCGCCGATCTTCGCCGTGTGGTTCGGTCTGGGCATCTGGTCCAAGGTGGCGCTGGCGGTGACGCTGGTGTTCTTTATCGTGTTCTTCAACGTCTACCAGGGCGTCAAGGAAGTCAGCCCGGTGGTGCTGGCCAATGTGCGCATGCTGGGCGCAAACCAGAAACAGCTGCTGCGCCATGTCTACCTGCCGAGCGCGACCAGCTGGGTCTTCTCCTCGCTGCATACCTCGGTTGGCCTGGCTTTCGTGGGCGCGGTGGTGGGCGAATACCTGGGCTCGGCGCGGGGCGTGGGTTACCTGATCCTGCAGGCCGAAGGCACTTTCGACATCAACACCGTGTTCGCCGGCATCGTGGTGCTGACCGCGGCGGCGCTGGTGCTCGACACGCTGGTGGGCATCGTGGAGAAGCGATTGATGAAGTGGCAACCGCGTAGCGGGGAGACCGAGCGCTTGTAAGACTGGCATCGGCATGGCGCGGCGGCGATCGCGCGTGGCAATAGGAGCGGCCGGAGGATGACTTTCCTCCGGCCGTTTTTATTTTKCGAGGTAATTGCGTAGCCTGCCCTGGTGCCGCTTCATCTGGCACTGTCGACGGGGGTAGGGCGCAATTGTCGGGCGTAATGTTTTGTGTTTAAGACAATTATTTTCACCTAGAATCGGGACCTGATTTCCATTGCCCGAGACATGCTGCGCGTTCCAGCGCCGAGGCGCCGGGATGCGCAGGCAAGCCACCGATGCCATTGACGTACCCGATACCGACTGCCGGCCGCGGCGCCCGCAGCCAGCGCCTGATCGTGGCCGCACTGGTGCTGGCGGCGCATGTCCTGGTGTTGGCGCCGGTGCCCTGGCCTGCCCGGCAGTTGCTTTCCGAACCGCAGCGGCGGGACGAAGCCGGCGCGAAGGCCTTGCAATGGGTCACCGTCATGCCTTCCGCGGCGCCGCCAATCCCTGTCATGCCAGCACACGCGCCACTTGCCGCGACCACGCGTGGCCAGCCTGCAGTCGGAGCGCGCCCCGCTGCACGGGCTGAGCAGCCCGTGCAGCCGCCTGCCGCGGCAACGGTCTCTGCGCACCCTACGCGTGCGGCACCCTCCGGTGCCGCCACGGTACCCATGTTGCGGCTGGAACCGCCTGCCTCCGGCGACGCGCCGCCAGTCCCCGGCGCCGCACTGGACAATATCGCCCGCAGCAGGCAGCGGGGCGGGGCGAGCTTCGAGCGCGCAGCCTCGGATGCGGTGGCGTCGCCCGCGCGCCGGCTTGCCGCGGGCATTGCTGCCGCGGCACCGGGCGCGGATCTCGGCGAAGGGCAGGCGGGTGTGAATCGCACCGCGCGAGTGCGGGGCGCAGCGGGAACCTACTGCCTGCGCGCGAAGGACCCCAGCCTGAAGGTCGATCCTTTTCGCCAGGAGCTTGCCGTGCCGACCAATTGCCCGCCTTAGCGGCACCGTCGAAGGCAACGCGATGCGGGTCAGGTGGCGGCACTCGCAGCCGCCACCGGCGCAAAGCGTACGCTGACCGTCAGGCCGCCACCCGGCGTTTGCTCGAGCGTTACCGTGGCGCCATGGGTGCGTGCAATCTCGCGCACGATCGGCAGGCCAAGGCCGCTGCCTTGCTGCGCCTGGGTGGATTCGCCACGATAGAAACGCCGGAATACCTTGTCGCGCTCCTCGTCTGCAACGCCGGGACCGTTGTCGATCACCTGCAGCAACGGCTGTTTTCCCCGCGCGGCCACGTGGACCGTCACCTGCGCGCCATGGCCGGCATAGCGGATCGCGTTGTCTACCAGGTTGCCGACCAGCTCCTGCAGCAGTTCTGCCTGTCCCATCGCGTGTACCGGCGCCTGGGCCTCGAAGCCCAGGTCGACCCGGCCGGCGCGCGCCACCGCTGTCCATTCGAGCGCAGCGTCCCTGGCGAGCAGGTCGAGGCGCAGGGGCTGCAGTGCCGGCGCATAGCCGCTGTCCGGTTCCAGGCGCGATAGCGACAGCAATTGTTGTACGCCTCTGGCCGCCTGGCGCACGGTATCGTGCAGCGGACGCAGGTGGCGGCGAATGCGTTCGCCATCGTGCTCGCGCAGCGCGAGCTCGGACTGTGCCTGCATGATCGCCAGCGGGGTCTTCAACTGGTGGGCCGCGTCGGCAAAGAAGCGCTTGCGCGCGAGCAGCATGCGGTGCAGGCGCGCGACATATTGGTTGATGGCCTCGACCAGCGGTTGCATCTCGGCGGGCAGGTGCCGATGTTCCAGCGGCGCCAGGTCATCGGCGCCGCGCGCGGCCACCGTGCCGCTGAGCCGGTGCAGCGGCCGCAGGCCGCGCCGCACGCCAAGCCAGACGATACCCAGTGCCAGCGTCACCAGCACCAGTTCCTGCTGCAGCGAACCGGTCAGGATATCGCGCGCCAGCATCTGGCGCGGCTCGATGGTCTCGCCGATCAGTACCCAGACCAGCCGCGTCTGTCCCGACGGCGTGTCGCGCACCGGCAGTGGCTGGGCCGCCATGCGCACCGGCTCTCCCCGGAAACGGGCATCGTAGAAAACGGTCTTGTAGAGTTGGGGCTTGGGCGCGGCAGGCATCGGGAGGTCGTCGTAGCCGGTCAGCGTGGCACCTTTTTCATCGCGAATCACGTAATAGATGCGGCTGCCGGCCTCGGACTCGAAAATCTCCAGCGCCAGGTAGGGCACGTCGATGGCGAAGCGGCCTTCATGCAGGCGGATGCCTTCGCGCATCGACTTGAGCGAGGCTTCCAGCGTGCGGTCGAATGCCACGTGGGCGGCATCCATGGCGCGGTGGTAAGTCATCCATGCGTCGAGCGCCAGCAACATCAGCAACGGCAGCAGCAGCCAGAGCGACAGCTGCAGGCGCAGGCTCGGTACTTTCATCGCGCGGCGGGCAGGGCCGCGCCAGCCTGGGCGCCCGCATCGAGCAGGTAGCCCAGCCCGCGCAGGGTGACGATGGCCACGCCGCTGCCATCCAGCTTCTTGCGCAGGCGGTGCACGTAGATCTCGATGGCATCGGGGTTGACCGACTCGTCGATGCCGAAGATTTTCTCCGACATGGCCTCCTTGTTGACGGCGCGTCCGTCGCGCAGCATCAACACTTCGAGCACCGCGCGCTCCCGCCGGGTCAGTGCCAGCGTTTCGCCGTTCAGCGTAAACGCGCGGCTGATCCCGTCATAGCACAGCGTGCCGCATTGCAATTGCGTGCTCTCGTGCCCGTGGCTGCGGCGTATCAGCGCGCGGGCGCGGGCTTCCAGCTCGGACAGGTCGAACGGCTTGGACAGGTAGTCGTCGGCGCCGAGATTGAGCCCCTTTACCCGGTCCTCGACGGATCCGTGCGCGGTCAGGATCAGTACGGGCAAGGCATTGCGCCGTTGTCGCAGGCGCCGCAGCACCTCGAGCCCATCGAGCTTGGGCAGGTCAAGGTCGAGGATGAGCAGCGCGTAGTCCTGCGTCGCCAGCAGGTGATCGGCGGCCCGCCCGTCGTGCATGCAGTCGACGGCGAAGCCGGCCTGGGTCAGCGCTTCGACCAGCGCATTGGCCAGCATCACATTGTCTTCAACAAGCAGGATTCGCATGGTTTAGGCGAGGGCAGGGCCCCCTTGAAAAGCGGAAAAGTCAGCGCGCGCCACCGCAACGGCGAAATCGGCAGCCGCAGAGGAATACAGGCATCCGGCCCGACTTTGAAGCTAGGGAAACTCCCAACCCCCAACGCCCGTGGGCCGATGAAATCCGTCGAATTTCGAAAGCGAACTGAAAGTGCGCCTGCCATACCATGCGTGCCATCCCGGGGGGCTGCCCCGGCACCAAACAACAACGCACCACGACTACGACAAGAGGAGACGTCATGAAGTTGAAATCGATCGCGCTGGCAGCACTGGGCATGAGCCTGGCCGGTACCGCCGCGGCGCAATCCAGCGTGACCCTGTACGGCATCATGGATGCCGGCATCGAATACGCCAGCCACGCCGGCCCGGACGGCTCGGTAACGAAGCTGGTCTCGGGCGGCAAGAACACGTCGCGCTGGGGCATGCGCGGCGTCGAGGACCTGGGCGGCGGCCTGAAGGCGTTGTTCCAGCTGGAAAGCGGCATCGCCATCGATACCGGAAGGCTGGACTCCGAGGGCACGCTGTTCGACCGCCGCGCCATCGTCGGCTTGTCCAGCAACAAGTACGGGCAGGTTGTGCTGGGCCGCACCTTTACCACCACCTACGATTTCATGCTGCCGTTCGACCCGATGGGGTACGCGCCGAACTACTCCTGGGCGACTTCGTCCACGGCGACCGGCGATCGCAAGGACGGCTTGTTCTCGCGCGCGTCCAACGCGATCCGCTATGACGGCAATTTCGGCGGCGTGAAGCTGGGCGCCACGGTAGCGCTGGGCGAAGTGGCCGGCAGTTTCAAAAGCTTGTCCAAATACGACCTCGGCGTGGGCTACAGCGCGGGCGGCTTCGCCGCGGCCGCCACCTGGGATCGCCAGAACGGCGCCGGCACCAGCACCACGCCGGCCGACGCGACGGATTACATCCAGGGCATTCACGCCGGCGCCAGCTACGCCTTCGGCGACCTGAGACTCTATGCCGGCTACCGCAACTACAAGCGCGCCTTTACCACCGCCGCAGCATCCCAGCGCAGCGACATGTACTGGGGGGGTGCTTCGTACGATTTCACACCGGCCTTCACGCTGTATGGTGCCGTCTACAAGCAGAACATCAAGGGTGGCAGCGACGCCGATCCGATTCTGTTCTCGGTGCGGGCCCAGTACGCGCTGTCCAAGCGCACCACGGCTTACCTGTCGGGCGGCTACGCCAAGGCCCGCAACGGCCAGAACGTGAGCCTGTCGCGTGATTTCATTGGCTATGCGAACAACCAGGTGGGCGTGACCGCCGGTCTGCAGCATCGCTTCTGAACGGCGGGGCGGGGCGCCGCCGCCATGGTGACGTGAAGATCGACGGCGCAAAAAAACGCCTGGCACCAAGGTGCCAGGCGTTTTTTCTTTTGCACCGCGCCGAAGGCGCGCGCGGTCAGGGCACGATGACGATCTTGCCGGTGACCTTGCGTGCTTCCATGTCCTTCAGGGCCTGCGGCGCCTGCTCCAGCGGATAGCGCGCGGAGATATGCGGGCGGATCTTGCCTTCCTTCATCCATCCCAGCATCTGCGCCATATTGGCCTGGTTCGCCTTGGGTTCGCGCCGTGCGAAATCGCCCCAGAACACGCCCACCAGCGAGGCGCCCTTGAGCAGCGCGAGGTTCAGCGGGAGCTTGGGGATTTCGCCATTGGCGAAACCCACCACCAGGTAGCGGCCGCGCCAGCCGATCGAGCGGAACGCCGGCTCGGCGTAGATGCCGCCGACCGGATCGTAAATCACGTCGGGTCCGCGTCCTTCGGTCAGCGCCTTGACGCGCTCGCGCAGGTCTTCGGTGCTGTAGTTGATCAGCGCATCGGCGCCATGGTCCTTGCATACCGCGAGCTTCTCGTCGGTGGAAGCTGCCGCGATCACGCGCGCGCCGATGGCCTTGCCGATCTCGATCGCGGCCAGGCCCACGCCGCCGGCGGCACCGAGTACCAGCATGGTCTGGCCGGCCTTCAACTCGCCGCGGTCGATCACCGCGTGGTGCGAGGTGCCGTAAGTGAGGGTGAATGCCGCGGCGGTTTCGAAGTCGATGCCCGGCGGCATCGGCACCACCGCGCTGGCGGGCGCCTTGGCTTGCGAGGCAAAAGCGCCGTTGCCGAGATAGGCGATGACATTGTCGCCGGGTTTGACGTGCGTCACGCCTTCTCCCACCGCGTTGACCACGCCGGCCAGCTCCGAGCCGGGCGAGAAGGGCAGTTGCGGCTTGGCCTGGTATTTGTTCTGGATGATGAGGACGTCGGGGAAATTCACGCCGGCCGCCTTCACGTCGATGACCACTTCGCCCGCGCCGGGCGCCAGGTCGGGCAGGGTTTCAAGAACCAGCGAATCAGGCGGGCCCCAGGCTTTGCAAAGTACGGCTTTCATCATGTCTCCGGTGATATGTTCGATGCCCGGCAGAGTATGGCGCAAATGGGTGAACGCGAGGTCCATGCGCGTTGCGCCAGACAGGCCCGGGCAAGTGTAGCGCAAAAATAGCACGATCGTTCTGTTGCGCACCAGTGGCCATCTTCGGCGGTCGGTCGGCAGCACGATTTGCGGTACGGACAGGGCGCTCGCAGCAGCCTTGTCAGGTACAATCGCGCCCATGCATATCCTCCTCGCAAACGATGACGGTTACCTGGCGCCGGGGCTTGCCGCGCTACATGCCGCGCTGGCGCCGCTGGCTCGCATCACGGTGATCGCGCCCGAGCAAAACCACAGCGGTGCGTCGAATTCGCTGACCTTGCAACGGCCCCTGTCGATCTTCGAGGCGCGCGAGGGCGTGCAGAAAGGTTTCCGTTTCGTCAACGGCACCCCGACCGATTGTGTGCATATCGCGCTGACCGGCCTGCTGGACGAGAAACCGGATCTGGTGGTGTCAGGCATCAACCAGGGCCAGAACATGGGTGAGGACGTGCTGTACTCCGGCACCGTCGCCGCGGCCATCGAGGGTTTCTTGCTGGGCATTCCCTCGATCGCCTTTTCCCAGGTGGACAAGGGCTGGACGCACCTCGACGCGGCCGCCCGCGTGGCGCGCGACATTGTCGAGCGCTATATTGCCAAGCCGGCGGAAGAACCCTTCCTGCTCAATGTCAATATTCCCAGCCTGCCGTTCGAGCATCTCAAAGGGTATCGCGCCACCCGGCTAGGCAAGCGTCATCCCTCGCAGCCTGTCATCACGCAGGTAAACCCGCGTGGCGACACCAACTACTGGATCGGACCTGCCGGCGACGCACGCGATGCGAGCGAGGGCACGGATTTCCACGCCACGGGCGAAGGTTTCGTGTCGTTGACCCCTTTGCAGCTGGACCTGACACACCGCGGGCAGCTCGAGCAGATCAACCAGTGGCTCGCATAAGCCCTTGCGCGCGCAGTATCTGGCCGTCATGAGTACCGTCCCGCGTCGCCCAAAGTTTCCCCTGTCGCTGGACGCCGTGGTCGAGCGCAAGCCCGCACCGGCGCGTACCGCCGGCATGCCTGCCGTTGGCGGGGCTCGCGGCGCGGCGATGGCCGCCAAGTCGCTCGCGGCCAAGGCGCCTGCCGCGCCGACGCCGGCCGCCAGCGCCGTGCAGGCTCGCGCCAGTGCGTCCACGGCGGGCGGGGGCGGGATGGCGTCCGAGCGGGCGCGCGGCGCGTTGGCGGCGCGGTTGCGCGCAGCGGGCATCCGCGACGAGCGTGTACTCGACGCAATTGCCACTATCCCTCGCCACCTGTTCGTCGAGCCTGGGCTGGCTTCGCAAGCGTATGAAGACGCGGCGTTGCCGATCGGCCACCAGCAGACCATCTCCAAGCCGTCGGTGGTGGCACGCATGATCGAACTGTTGCGCGATGGCCTCGCCGCCGACGAGCCGCTGGAGCGCGTGCTGGAGATCGGCACCGGCTGCGGCTACCAGGCGGCGGTACTGAGCCTGGTGGCGCGCGAAGTGTTTTCCATCGAGCGGATTCGTCCGCTCCACGAACAAGCCAAAGCGAACTTGCGGCCGTTGCGGGTGCCAAACCTGCGCCTGCACTATGGCGACGGCATGCTGGGCTTGCCGCAGGCGGCGCCGTTTTCGTCGATTATCCTGGCGGCGGCCGGCATGGAGGTGCCGCAGGCGTTGCTGGAGCAGCTGGCAGTCGGCGGGCGGCTGATCGCGCCTGTGGCGGTGGCGCCCCCCGCCGGCGGGCCGGGCCAGACCGTCACACAGCAGTTATTGTTGATCGAGCGGCGTAACCGGCATCGTTTTCACCGGACCGCGCTTGAAGCCGTTTTCTTTGTGCCATTAAAATCGGGCACTATCTGAGTCGAACTATGCACAATATCGTGAACACGGAACGTATCGCCCGCGCCGGGCAGCTCGCCACCGCCTCCCTGTTGCTGGCCCTGCTGGCGGCCTGCGCTTCCTCGCCCATGCCCGCGCCGGTGGTGGACCGCACCTCCGGCGCCGGTGTCGCTGGCGTCGTCCCGCTGGAGCCTGCGCCGCCTGGATACTATCGCGTCAAGCGAGGCGATACGCTTTATCGAATCGCGCTCGAGAACGGCCAGTCCTACCGCGATGTCGCGGCCTGGAATTCGCTCGCGAATGCGAATCAGATTGAGGTGGGTCAATTGTTGCGGGTGGTGCCGCCGGGTGCCGATGTGAATGCGGGCTCTGGCGTGGCCACCGTGCCGGTGGCGCCCGGCAGCGTGCAGGCGCAGCCGATCGACCAGGCTCGTCCGGTTCCCACCCCGATTCCGTCGACTGCCGCCGCTGGCGGGGCTTCCGCGCCCTCGGCGCCCGCGTCCGCCGCCGCCGCTGATGGCACAATCAAGCTGGCATGGCCGGTCACCGGCCAGTTGATCGGACGATTCGACGAAAAAGGCAACAAGGGCATCGATATTGCCGGCAAGAAGGGCGATGCGGTGCAGGCTGCCGACGATGGCCGTGTGATTCACGTTGGCCCCTTGCGCGGCTACGGGAATCTTGTCATCATCAAACACAACGATACATATCTCACTGCTTACGGCCACAACGACAAGGTGCTGGTGACGGAGCAGGCAACGGTCCGCAAGGGACAAAAGATTGCAGAGATGGGCAACAGTGACACCGATCGTGTGAAACTGCATTTCGAGGTACGCAAGAACGGGAAACCAGTCGATCCGATGCGGTATCTGCCGCCACAGTGAGGGTTCATGCCACGCCAGAAAACTGTCTCTACCGGAAGCACCAGCCGGACCCGGCGTTCCAAGCAGCCGGAGTTGCAGCAGTCCGCTGGCGTGGCGCGAGCCGACGCCGATTCGGAAGCCTATGAACAGGACCCGGCCGCCGACATGGTTCCACTGACCGATGAGCCCATCACCACGGGTACGGCGGTAGGATTGCGCGAGGCCGACCTGATGGTCGAGGAAGTCGAACGGCAGGCCCGCGACGAGGACGAGGAAGAGTCCGAGGACGAAGAGGAAACCGAGAATGGTACAGAGGCCGCCGCGCCCGACCATGATGATTTCCGAACCGTGCTGCATACCGAACTGGCAGCCGATACCGTCCAGCATTACCTGAACCGTATCAGCATCAAGCCGCTGCTGTCGGCCCCCGAGGAACTGCATTTTTCCACGCTGGCCAAGGGTGGCGACTTTTCGGCTCGCCAGGTCATGATCGAGCGCAACCTGCGGCTGGTGGTCAGCATTGCCAAGGGCTATCTCAATCGCGGCGTGCCGCTGCTGGACCTGATCGAGGAAGGCAATCTCGGCCTGATGCACGCGATCGAGAAATTCGATCCCTCGCGTGGATTCCGTTTTTCGACCTACGCCACCTGGTGGATCCGCCAGAGCATCGAGCGCGCCATCATGAACCAGGCGCGTACCGTACGCCTGCCGGTCCATGTCATCCGCGAGCTCAACCAGGTGCTGCGTGCCAAGCGTCATCTGGAAAAAGGCGGCACCGACGGCCGCGACGCCAGCCTGGAAGATATCGCCCATCTGCTTGGCAAGACGCCCGACGAAGTGCAGGACGTGCTCGCGCTCAACGAACACACCACCTCGCTCGACACGCCTTTCGATCTCGATCCGGGCTCCAGCTTGCTCGATTTCCTCTCGGACGAGCACAACGCCGCGCCCGACCAGGAGGTCGCGCACCGGGAACTGGAAAACCTGATGAAACAGTGGCTGGCGCGCTTGTCGGAAAAACACCGCTACGTGGTGGAGCGCCGCTTCGGCCTTAATCATATCGAGCCGGCCACGCTGGAAGAACTTGCCGAGGAAATGGGACTGACACGCGAGCGCGTGCGCCAGATCCAGCAAGAGGCGCTGGTCAAGCTCAAACGCCATTTTGCATCGCAAGGCGTGCGCAAGGACGCTGTTCTATGACATCTGTGCTGGTTTTCGACATCGAGACGATTCCCGATGTCGATGGATTGCGTCGTCTGCACGACCATCCCGATTCCATGAGCGACGCCGAAGTCGCCGAACATGCCTTCGCGGCCCGCCGCGAGAAAAACGGCAGCGATTTCCTGCCGCACTACCTGCAGCGCATCGCTGCCATTTCCTGCGTGTTGCGCCGGAACCAGCGGGACGGCAGCCCGGTCTTCCATGTGGGCTCGCTGGGCACGATGGACGACGGCGAGGCGGTGCTGATCCAGAAGTTCTATGACCTGGTGGCGCGCTATTCGCCACAGATCGTGTCGTGGAACGGCGGCGGCTTCGACCTGCCCGTGCTCCACTACCGCGGGCTGGTCCACGGCATCGTGGCGCCGCGCTACTGGGAAATGGGCGAGGGCAGCGAGTCTGACAGCCGCGATTTCAAGTGGAATAACTACATCAGCCGCTACCACATGCGGCACCTCGACCTGATGGATCTGCTGGCGATGTACCAGCCGCGCGCCAGCGCACCGCTGGACGACCTGGCCAAGTTGTGCGGCTTTCCCGGAAAGATGGGCATGGATGGCAGCAAGGTCTGGCAGGCCTATCAGGATGGCCAGTTGGGCGCGATCCGCGACTACTGCGAGACTGATGTCGTCAATACCTATCTGATGTACTGCCGCTTCCAGTTGATGCGCGGCGGCCTGACGCCCCGGCAGTTCGATACCGAGATCGAATTCGTGCAGGAATCGCTTGCCGAGTTGCCCGGTTCGCAGTGGATCGAATACCTCCAGTCCTTCCGCGTCAAGCCGGTGCACGCTGGCGGCGATGACGACGAAGAACCGGAGATCTGACAGCGCCCCGCCTCCCTTTTATTCGTCCGCCAGGGACAGATAGATCGGCTGGTGGTCCGAGGCCTGCGTTTCGCTGTCCACCTCGCAGCACAGCACGCGCGACAGCAGGTCTTCCGTGAGGAAGACGAAGTCGCACGCAAATGGTGCTTCCGGCCACTGATCCTTGTCGTGCAACGCGCAGGTGGGCGCGTGGGGCTTGCCTGGATTGGCGTGCATCCAGGCGTCATGCCAACCGATGATGCCGGTCTCGTGAGAGCCATCGTACGGTGCCAGCATGCGCAGATAGGCAATGTCGTCCGGGACGCTGTTGAAGTCGCCGCACAATACGGCGGAGGCGGGGCGCGGCTCGGGTGTGAACGGGCCGGGGCCGGTTTCCGCCAGGCCGGGCTGGCTGGCGTGCTCGCACGCTTCGCGGTGCCATGCGCGCAGCGCGTCGGTCTGGGCAGCGCGCTGGTGCGTCGAGTAGTACTCGAGATGGGTGCAGATCACGCGCAAGCGTCGATCACCCGCCAGCACCGTAGCTTCCAGCGCGACGCGTGGCATCGAGGGCACGGTTGGATCGGCAGGCCAGGGCAGGGCGTGGTGGAACACTTCGCACAGGGGCAGGCGGGTGGCGATGAGGTTGCCGAACTGGCGCGGCGAACCATCCGCGGAGAAGCGGTCCACCCCCGGCGCGTACAGAATCCGGTAGCCGGGGAGCAGTGCCGCCAGTTCAGCCACCTGGTCTGGGCCAGGTCCGCCGCCGAGGTCGCCATAGCCCCGTGTCACTTCCTGCAGGCAGAGCACATCGGCATCCGCGATCGCGCGCAGAGTCCTGACCGTGCGGCCCAGGTCCACGCGCCCGTCGGCGCCACGACCCCACTGGATATTCCAGGAAATCAGTTCCATGTCGCCTCCCTGCTCGAATTCCGTTGCGCGCGGTGCCGGTGTTCGGTGCCGGCGGTGCCACGCGCATGCTGCATCCATGTTGCGCCTATCTTGCGCGCTTGTCCCATTGTTGTTACGTCGAAGCCGCCGCGCGGCCGCTCGAGGCAGCGTCTGGACTACAATCGCGCTTTTACAAAACAATACGTCAGGTCCCCCAGGTGTCCCAAGCCGTGACTCGTCCGCAAGCCCAATCGGCGCCCGAAGGTGGCGCTTCCGCCTCCCCGGCGGCTCCCGTTTCCGCTCAGCCCGCGCCCGCGGCGCAGCCCGTCGTACAGATCCACAGCCTCGATATGGAGGCGCGTGGCGTTGGCCGGCTGGTCAATGAAGACGGCACTCCCGGCAAGGTGATTTTCGTCGAAGGCGCGCTGCCGGGCGAAACCGTCAGCTACCGCAGCTTCAAGCGCAAGGCAAGTTACGAACAGGCGAATCTGGTCGAGATCAAGAAGTCTTCGTCGATGCGCGTGAATCCGGGCTGCCAGTACTTTGGTATCTGTGGTGGTTGTTCAATGCAGCACCTGGATGCACGCGCGCAGGTGGCCATCAAGCAACGCGTCCTGGAGGATGATCTCTGGCATCTGTCGAAACTGCGCCCGGACGTGGTGTTCCGCCCGATCGCGGGGCCCGACTGGGGCTACCGCTACCGGGCCCGCCTGACCGTGCGGTATGTGGCCAAAAAAGGCACGGCACTGGTCGGCTTCCATGAAAGGAAGAGCAGCTATGTGGCAGACATGACGCGCTGCGAAGTGCTGCCGCCGCACGTTTCGGCCCTGCTGGTGCCCCTGCGTGAACTGATCACGGGGCTGTCGATCCGTGACCGCATGCCGCAGGTCGAACTGGCTGTGGGCCAGGACGTGACCGTGCTGGTGCTGCGTATCCTGGAGCCGCTTACCGAGGCTGACGAGGTGTTGCTGCGCGGCTTCGCGGACCGGCACGGCGTGCAGTTCTGGCTGCAGCCCAAGGGGCCGGACACGGTGGTGCCGTTCTACCCGCTTGACCGCGAACTGGCCTATACGCTGCCGGAATTCAATATCCGGATGCCGTTCAAGCCGACCGATTTTACCCAGGTCAACCATCAGATCAATCGCGCGCTGATCGGCCGGGCGTTGCGCTTGCTGGACGCCCAGCCGGATGACCGGCTGCTCGACCTGTTCTGCGGCATCGGTAACTTCACGCTGCCGCTGGCGACGCGCGGCCGTTCGGTGATGGGCATCGAGGGCAGCGAGGTCCTGACCAGGCGGGCGCTTGCCAATGCGGCTGTCAACGGGCTGGACCACAAGACCGAGTTCGCCTGCCGCAACCTGTTCGAGGTGGGCGCCGAGGACATCGCCGCGCTCGGCCGCTTCGACCGCTGGCTGATCGATCCGCCGCGCGAAGGCGCGCTGGCGGTAAGCAGGGCGCTGGGCGAACTGGCCCAGGCTGGCAGCGATGTGCTGCCCAAGCGCATTGTCTATGTGTCCTGCAACCCGGCCACGCTGGCGCGGGACGCCGGCTTGCTGGTGCACGAGGCCGGCTACCGCCTGTCGGGCGCGGGGGTGGTCAATATGTTCCCGCACACATCGCACGTCGAGTCGATCGCGGTGTTCGATCGGGGCTGATGACCGGCGCCGGCGGGCGGACGAGGCAAAAAGAAAAAGGCCAACGCCCAGGCGCTGGCCTTTCTTGTTCCGGAGCAGGGCGGCGCGCGAGGCCGCCCGCCTCAGTCGCGGTTGCCGCCGAAAATGCCGAGGAGTGCCAGCAAGTTGGCGAAGACGTTGTACACGTCCAGATAAATTGCCAGCGTTGCCGTGATGTAGTTGGTCTCGCCGCCGTTCAGCACGCGCTGCACGTCGAAGAGGATATAGGCCGAGAAGATGCCGATGGCGATCACCGAAACCGTGATCATCAGGGACGGCAACTGCAGCCAGATATTGGCGACGCTGGCCAGGATCAGCAGGATCACCCCGACGAACAGGAATTTGCTCAGCCCGGAGAAATCGCGCTTGCTGACGGTGGCGATGGTGGCCATGGCGCCGAATACCGCCGCTGTGCCACCGAAGGCATACATGATCAATGCCGGACCGTTCGAGAACTGCAGCACCGACCCGATCAGGCGCGACAGCATCAGGCCCATGAAGAAGGTAAAGGCCAGCAGCAGGACCACGCCCATGCTGCTGTTCTTGGTCTTCTCGATGGCGTAGAAGAAGCCGAACGCGATACCCAGGAACAGGATCAGCGACAGGCCGGGGCTGCCTTTCATCAGGCTGAAGCCGGTTGTGACGCCGATCCAGGCACCGAGTACGGTGGGGATCATCGAAATGGCGAGCAACCAGTAAGTGTTGCGCATGACCCGATTGCGCACCGCAACGTCGCTCGTTGCGGTGCCGCTGCCGAAACTGTATGTGTTCAGCTTGTTATCCATGGTGACTCCTGTCTCAAAACGGTGAGGCGCCGGGGTAACCCAGCGGGCACAACGCAAATGTGGCATCGCGGAGGGGGAATTGCAAGGGGCGGGGAACCCATTCGCCACTTTTATGCAGAATCCGCGTTGCCAGTGATCGTTTGATCGCCATGCGCCTTGTGCGTTCCCTGTACATGCGCTCAATTTAATGTGATCTTTGCACTGCTTTGCGGCGCAAGCTCCATCAGTCCCGGCATTCGGTGACGGGCGACTATGGGCATTCTCGAAACCATAACTGTCTCGTGCTAGAATTGCACGTTTATTCCAGTTGTAACCCCTTCATTTTTCGGAGTTTTTATGGCGATCGAACGCACCCTGTCGATTATCAAGCCGGATGCCGTGGCAAAGAATGTCATTGGCCAGATTTACGCGCGTTTCGAGGCCGCCGGCCTGAAGGTCGTGGCTGCCAAGATGGTTCACCTGTCGCGCGGCGAAGCCGAGCAGTTCTACGCAGTGCACGCAGCCCGCCCGTTCTTCAAGGACCTAGTGGACTTCATGGTTTCCGGCCCGGTGATGATCCAGGCCCTGGAAGGCGAAAGCGCCATCCTGAAGAACCGCGACCTGATGGGCGCGACCGACCCGAAGAAGGCTGAAGCCGGTACCATCCGCGCCGATTTCGCCGACAGCATCGACGCCAACGCCGTGCACGGCTCGGACGCAGCGGAAACCGCTGCCGTCGAGATTGCTTTCTTCTTCCCCGGCATGAACGTTTACAGCCGCTGATTGTCTGGCATATTGCCCAAGACTAGACTGATATTGAAGTCGATACTGCCGTCATGAACACTCTCGTCAACCTGCTCGATCTGGATGCGGACGCGCTCACCGCTTATTGCGGGGAGCTCGGCGAGAAGCCGTTTCGTGCGCGGCAGTTGCAGCGCTGGATTCACCAGTTCGGCGCCAGCCGTTTCGATGCCATGTCGGATCTCGCCAAGTCGCTGCGCGAAAAGCTCGCCACGCGGGCCGAGATCCGCTCGCCCGCCGTTATCACCGACAACCTGTCGGCCGACGGCACGCGCAAGTGGCTGCTCGACGTTGGCGCTGGCGATGCGGTGGAGACGGTGTACATCCCTGAGGAGACGCGCGGCACGCTGTGCGTGTCTTCCCAGGCGGGGTGCGCCGTCAATTGCCGCTTTTGTTCCACCGGCAAGCAGGGCTTCTCGCGCAATCTGTCCACTGGCGAGATCATCGGCCAGCTATGGATGGCCGAGTTCGCCATGCGTGCCCAGCTGGGCCGTGGCCCCAAGGACGACCGCGTCATCTCCAATGTGGTGATGATGGGCATGGGCGAGCCGCTGCTCAACTACGATCAGGTGGTGCCGGCCATGCGCCTCATGCTGGACGACAACGCCTATGGGCTGTCGCGCCGGCGCGTGACGCTGTCCACTTCCGGCGTGGTGCCGATGATGGACCGCCTGGCCAAGGATTTGCCCGTGGCGCTGGCAGTTTCGCTGCACGCGTCCAACGACCCGCTGCGCGACATGCTGGTGCCGCTCAACAAGAAGTATCCGCTGGCCGAATTGATGGCGGCTTGCCGTCGCTATCTCGAATTCGCCCCGCGCGATTTCATCACTTTCGAATATTGCATGCTGGATGGCGTCAACGACGGTGTCGAGCATGCCCGGGAACTGTTGAAGCTGGTGGCCGACGTGCCATGCAAATTCAACCTGATCCCGTTCAACCCCTTCCCGGAGTCGGGCCTCAAGCGCTCGAACAACGAGCAGATCCGTCGCTTCGCCCAGGTCTTGATGGACGCCGGCATTGTCACCACCATCCGCAAGACGCGCGGCGACGATATCGACGCCGCCTGCGGCCAGCTGGCTGGCGAGGTCAAGGACCGCACCCGCCTGGCGCAGCGCGGCAAGTTCGGCAAGATCACGCCGATCGTGGCTGCTCCCAGCCAGCCGCAAGAGGCGCGCCCTGCATGACGCGTCTGATAGTCGCGGTCCTGATGGGGCTGGTGCTGCTGTCTGCCTGCCAGCTGCCGCCGCCGGCCAAGCCGGAACTGCAGACGGCATCCGACCAGACCGATGTTAGCCGCCGCGCCACGATCCGCCTCCAGCTGGCAACCAGCTACCTGGAGGCCGGCCAGTACGGCGTTGCACTGGACGAAGCGAAACAGGCCATCGCGATCGATCCGACCCTGGTCGATGCGTACCATATCCGCGCGCTGGTCTATATGAATATGAACGAGCGCGTGCTGGCCGAGGAGAGCTTTCGCACCGCGCTGTCGATGCGCGCCGACGATGGCGACGTACTGAACAACTATGGCTGGTTCCTGTGCATGAACGGGCGCTATGCCGAGGGCGTGCCCTACCTGGAGCGCGCGGTGTCCGCTCCTTCGGCGAGCGGGCCGGGCAAGGCCCTGACCAGCCTCGGCACCTGCCAGTTGCGCAATGGCAAGGATGAGGCGGCCGAGAAGAGCCTGTTTGGCGCGCTGCGATTCGATCGCGGCAACCCGGTGGCGAACAGCAACCTGGCGCTGCTGTATTACCAGCGCGGGGACTACCAGCGAGCCCAGCAGTATGTCGGGCGCGTCAACAGCAGCAATTTCGTCAGCGCGCAATCCCTCTGGCTGGGTGCGCGCATTGCCCGCCGTCAGGGCGACGTCGCGGCGCAGAATGCCCTGGTGGCACAGTTGCGCAGCCGTTTCCCCGATTCGCGTGAGTTGACCGCATACGAACAAGGAGCATGGGATGAGTGAGCACGAGCGCGCCGAGGGCCAGCCTGCAGCGACGGGGCACGTGGGCGGCACCGCCGCCGACGCCGGGCGCGAGGCGGTGGCGCGCGAGATCGGTGATCGCCTGGCGCAAGCGCGCCAGGATCAGCGTTTCTCGCTGGAAGATGTCAGTGCGAGGCTGAAAGTCGCCGCGCACAAGCTGGCGGCGATTGAGCAGGGCGACGTCGCGGCGTTGCCCGACGTGACCTTTGCCAAAGGCGTGATGCGTGCCTATGCGCGAATGCTCCAGGTCGACATCGATGCCCTGCTGGCGCGCTTTCACGCGCAGGCCGTGCCGGTGGTGGAAATCGGCATGCGCCGCGAAGGCGGCCTGAACGAAAGCTTCGACGACCGCAACCGCTTTGGCTCGGGTGGCTCCGGTGGCCGCTGGATCTGGCTGGCCCTGGTCGTCGCCGTGATTGGCGGCGGCGTGTTGTTCGGCCTGGACCATTTCAAGCAATGGATGGAAGCGCGAAAGGAAAACCTCACGGCGCCTCCGGCAGCGGAAGCGACGGTGCAAGGCGGCGAGCCAGGTACCGTGACGGCCGCGCTGCCGCCGGTGATGGCTGCGTCCGACGCCCCCGCGCCTTCCGAGGCGCTGCCGGCCAGTGGCCCCGCCGTGGTGGCGCCGGCGGCCCCGGCCTCCGCCGGGATTGCCGCTTCGGCAGCGGCACCAGCGCCTGCGATGCCTGCGTCAGCGGCACCAGCGGCTGCGGCGCCCGCCGCAACCGCGGTATCAACTGCGGTGGCCGGTACCGGCGAGTTGCGGATCCGTTTTGCTTCCGACACCTGGTATGAGATTCGCGACCGCGGCGGCAAGGTCGTACTCGGCGGCACCGCGCGTGCCGGCCAGGATCTGAGTGGCGGTGGTACGCCGCCTTATAAAATCGTGATCGGCAATGTCAAGGGCGTCGAGTCGCTGACCCGCAACGGCACGCCGGTCGACCTGCAGTCCGCGAACCGCAACAACGTGGCGCGCCTGACGCTGCCCTGAAACGTCGTTTCTCCAGCCATGCGTATCTCCGCATTGCAAGGTGGTAATGCTATGAATCAACAGGCTTGTATGCCGGTCCTGCCCGGCCCGTTGCCCCGCCGCAAGACGCGCCAGGCGCGCGTGGTGTGGGGCGACAACGTGGTCACCATCGGTGGCGATGCGCCCGTGCGCGTGCAGTCGATGACGAATACCGACACGGTGGACGCCATCGGCACCGCGATCCAGGTCAAGGAGCTGGCGCGTGCCGGTTCCGAGATCGTGCGCATCACGGTCAATACGCCGGAAGCCGCGGCGGCGGTGCCGGCCCTGCGCGAGCAGTTGGACCGCATGGGCGTGAATGTGCCGCTGGTGGGCGACTTCCACTACAACGGCCATAAGCTGCTGCAGGATTTCCCCGACTGCGCCAAGGCGCTGTCGAAGTACCGCATCAACCCGGGCAACGTAGGGCAGGGCGCGAAGCGCGACACGCAATTCGCGCAGATGATCGAGATGGCCTGCCGGCATGACAAGCCGGTGCGCATCGGCGTCAACTGGGGCAGTCTGGACCAGTCACTGCTGGCGCGCGTCATGGACGAGAACGCGCAGCGCGCCGAGCCGTGGCCGGCCCAGAACGTGATGGTCGAGGCGTTGATCACCTCCGCCATCGAGTCGGCGAAGAAGGCCGAGGAAATCGGCCTGCCCGGCAATCAGATCATCCTGTCGTGCAAGGTTTCGCAAGTGCAGGAGCTGATCGCGGTCTACCGCGAGCTGACCAAGCGGTGCGACTACGCCTTGCACCTAGGGCTGACCGAGGCGGGCATGGGCAGCAAGGGCATCGTGGCCTCCACCGCCGCGCTCTCGGTGCTGTTGCAGGAAGGCATCGGCGACACCATCCGCATCTCGCTGACCCCGGAACCCGGTGCCGCGCGCGAGAAGGAAGTTTATGTGGGGCAGGAGATCCTGCAGACCATGGGACTGCGCAACTTCACCCCGATGGTGATTGCCTGCCCCGGCTGCGGCCGCACCACCAGCACTACCTTCCAGGAACTGGCGTCCAGTATCCAGAGCTACCTGCGCGAGCAGATGCCCACCTGGAAGACTGCCTACCCAGGCGTGGAAGAAATGGATGTGGCCGTGATGGGCTGCATCGTGAACGGGCCGGGCGAAAGCAAGCATGCCAATATCGGCATCTCGCTGCCGGGCTCGGGCGAATCGCCGGCGGCGCCGGTGTTCGTCGACGGCGTCAAGGTCAAGACGCTGCGCGGCGATCGGATTGCCGAGGAATTCCAGGCGATCGTCGATGACTATGTGCGGACCCGTTACGGCAAGGACGCCGGACGCGCAGGCAATGAGGCGGCAGCCTGAGCCATCAAGGCCAGGCGCTGCAGGGAAATACAAGAGAAGATGAACCAACCCGTGAATCCGGCGGCCGCCAGCGACGGCGCCAAGGCCGACAGCAAGATCAAGTTGCCCAAGGCACTGCAGGGCGTCAAGGGCATGAACGACATGCTGCCCGCGGACGCGCCGCTGTGGGAGCATTTCGAGAACGCCGCGCGCGCCATGCTGCGCGCCTATGGCTACCAGCAGATCCGCACGCCCATCGTCGAGCACACGCAACTGTTCGTGCGCGGCATCGGCGAAGTGACGGACATCGTCGAGAAGGAAATGTATTCCTTCACCGACGCGCTTAACGGCGAGCAACTGACGCTGCGCCCCGAGGGCACGGCGGCCGCGGTGCGTGCCACCATCGAGCACAACCTGCTGTACGACGGCCCCAAGCGCCTGTGGTACACCGGCCCGATGTTCCGCCACGAGCGTCCCCAGCGCGGGCGCTATCGCCAGTTCCATCAGCTTGGTGCGGAGGCACTCGGCTTCGCCGGTCCCGACGTGGATGCCGAGATCATCATGATGTGCCAGCGCCTGTGGGACGATCTCGGGCTGGTCGGGGTGCGGCTGGAGCTCAATTCGCTGGGCCAGGCGCACGAGCGCGCCGCGCATCGCGAAGAACTGATCAAGTACCTGGAAGGCTTCCAGGACATTCTTGACGAAGACAGCAAGCGCCGCCTATACACCAACCCGTTGCGCGTGCTGGATACCAAGAATCCCGCGCTGCAGGAAATGGCAAGCAACGCGCCCAAGCTGATCGACTTCCTGGGCGAGGAGTCGCTGGCCCACTTTGAAGGCGTGCAGCGCCTGCTCAAGGCCAACAACATCCCGTTCAAGATCAACCCGCGCCTGGTGCGAGGGCTGGATTACTACAACCTGACGGTGTTCGAGTGGATCACAGACAAGCTCGGCGCGCAGGGCACCATTGCCGGCGGCGGCCGCTACGATCCGCTGATCGCGCAGATGGGCGGCAAGCCGGCGCCCGCTTGCGGCTGGGCGATGGGCATCGAGCGCATCATCGAGCTGCTGCGCGAGGAGAAACTCGCGCCGCAGGCGGAAGGGTGCGATGTGTACCTCGTCCACCAGGGCGAAGCGGCGGGCCTGCAGGCCATGATCGTCGCCGAGCGGCTGCGCGATGCCGGGCTCGACGTGCTGCTGCATGCCACGCCGGACGGCAAGAGCGGCAGCTTCAAGTCGCAGATGAAGCGCGCGGACGGTAACGGCGCTGGCTATGCCGTTATCATTGGCGACGACGAAGTGGCGGCGGGTACGGTCCAGGTCAAGGATCTGCGGCAGGGCGCGCAGGCCGAAGGCGGTGGCGCGCAGGTGACGGTACCGGCCGAAGAACTGGTTGCCCACATCATCGACGCGATGGTCGGCGCCAGCGAATAAGAAAACCAGGCAGCGGAACCGGGGGCCGCGCGGCGCGGTCCCTTATAACAAACACACGCGGGTGGATCCCTCGACATGGCTTACGATCTAGAAGAACAGGAACAGCTTGAAAGCCTCAAGGCCTGGTGGCGCCAGTATGGCAATACCGTGACCTGGGCCCTGATCGCCGGCTTGCTGGCCTTCGCTGCCTGGAGCGGCTGGAACTACTGGCAACGCAAGCAGGCCGGCGAAGCCGCGCTGCTGTACGAGCAGGTCGTCAAGGCCGCCGAGAGCCGCGACGTCGAGCGGATCAAGCGCGCCGCCGGCGACCTCGAGCAGAAATTCGGCAAGACCGCCTATGGCCCCATGACCGCGCTGGTGTCGGCCAAGGTGCTGTACGATGCAGGCGACCTGGCCGGCGCGAAGACCCAGCTGCAGTGGGCGATCGACCACGGTGAAGGCGAATATGCTCACCTCGCGCGCGTGCGCCTGGCTGGCGTGCTGCTCGACGAGAAGGCTTACGACCAGGGCCTGGCGCTGCTGAAGAACGAGCCGCCGGCACCATTCGTGGCGCTGTATGCCGACCGCCGCGGCGATCTGCTGGCAGCCCAGGACAAGCGCTCGGAAGCACGGTCGGCCTATCAGAAGGCGCTCGACAAGCTGAGCGCCAACGATGCGGCCATGCGCCAGATCATCCAGTTCAAGCTCGACGCGCTGGGCGCCGCCTGAAGGCGGTGGATCCGGCTAGCCGACAGGCCCGCGGGCACTCGCATTTGCGCAGGCCCGCACCCTTGCGCTTCAACCCAATTCAGGATCGGAACCTCATGAAGTCATTGTTTTCCGGCACGGCCCAGAACCAGCAACACGGCAAGTTCGTCCGCGCCCTGGTGGTGGCCACCGCTTGTGCGGCCAGCGTCGCCAGCCTTGGCGGCTGCTCGCTGTTCAGCAAGAGTGACAAGCGTACGCCGGTCGAACTCAAGCCGATCACCCAGACGCTGTCGGTGCGCCAGGCCTGGAAAGCCAGCGTCGGCAAGGGCGGCCCGTACACGCTGCAGCCGGCCGTCGCAGGCGGTACCGTCTATGCGTCCTCCAACGGCGGCAAGGTGGTGGCGCTCGACGGCATCACTGGCCGTACCCTGTGGGAGGCCAAGACCGACATCGACCTGACCTCCGGGCCGGGTAGCGACGGCTCCGTCACGGCGGTGGCGGGCGAGAAGGGCGCGGTGTTCGCCTTCGACGCAAGTGGCAAGCAGCTCTGGAAGAAGCAGGTCAATGGCGAGGTCCTCTCCGCGCCGCTGGTCGGCAACGGCCTGGTGGTGGTGCGTACGACCGATACCCGCGTGCTGGGCCTGGACGCGCAGACTGGCGAACGCCGCTGGATCTACCAGCGCTCGCAGACCGCGCTCAACCTGCGCGCGTCGATGGGCATGGTGTTTGCCGGCGACGGTATCGTGATGGGCTTCCCCGGCGGCAAGCTGGGCGTGCTGGCCCCCGGCAACGGCGTGCTGCGCTGGGAGAGCACGGTTTCCTATCCGAAGGGCGTGTCCGAGATCGAACGGCTCAACGACGTGACGGGCCAGCCCATGGTCAATGGCCGCCAGGTTTGCGCCACCACGTTCCAGGGACGGATCGCCTGCCTGGAACTGGCCAATGGCCAGCCGCAATGGGGCAAGGATTTCTCGTCTCCGACCGGGCCTGCGCAGGATGACGCTTCGCTGTACGCCAGCGACGAGCGCTCGGTGGTCCATGCCTTCGACCGCCAGAACGGCACGGAACGCTGGAAGAACGATCAACTGCTCTACCGCCGCCTCGGCACGCCGCTGGCGGTGGGACGTTCGGTGGTGGCGGGCGATTACGAGGGCTATGTACACTTCATTTCGCGTGAGGACGGCCAGTTCGTGGCACGCCTGAAGACCGATGGCAGCGAGATTACCGCTGCGCCGGTTGTGGCGGGCACGTCCCTGGTGGTGCAGACGCGCGATGGCAACCTCTACGGCTTCGTGCCGGACTGAGGCGGTCAATATTCATGGCGACTGCCCATGCACCTGTCGGCATGGGCGGCGCCAATCCGGTAGCACGGCCCTCCTGGCCGTGCAGGTGAACGAGGTCGGGTTGCAAAGCTAACCCGGCCGCCCGACAGGAAAAGTGGCCAGGCGCGCGACGCCCGGCCGTCGGACCCATATCACTCCGGAGTTCCTGGGGGGCGGCATCTGCCGGCCCCCATTTCCGTTTATTGCATGAAACCAGTTATCGCTCTGGTCGGCCGCCCCAATGTGGGCAAGTCGACGCTATTCAACCGCATGACCCGTTCGCGCGACGCACTTGTCGCCGATTTGCCGGGGCTCACGCGCGACCGCCACTATGGCGAAGGCCGTATCGGTGAACGCCCGTTCATCGCGATCGACACCGGTGGCTTCGAGCCGGTGGCCAAGGACGGCATCGTGGCCGAGATGGCCAAGCAGACCCGCCAGGCTGTGGTCGAGGCCGATGTGGTGATCTTTCTTGTCGACGGCCGCCTCGGGCTGGCGCCCCAGGACCGGGTGATCGCCGATTACCTGCGCAAGACCGGGCGCCGCGTCATGCTGGCCGTGAACAAGGCCGAAGGCATGAAGTACACCACCGTGGTGTCCGAGTTCTACGAGCTGGGCATGGGAGACCCCTATGCCATCTCGTCGACCCACGGCGACGGCGTGCGCGAACTCGTCGACGAGGCGCTCGAGCTGGCGGTGAAGGAGCGGCCCGAACTCGCCGAGGAAGACGACGGCGCCCAGCGTGGCGTGAAGATCGCCATTGTGGGCCGCCCCAACGTGGGCAAGTCCACGCTGGTCAATACGCTGATCGGCGAAGAGCGCGTGATCGCGTTCGACATGCCTGGCACCACGCGGGACGCCATTTACGTGGAGTTCGAGCGTGGCGGCAAGCCCTACACGCTGATCGATACCGCCGGCCTGCGCAAGCGCGGCAAGGTGTTCGAGGCGATCGAGAAGTTCTCGGTGGTCAAGACGCTGCAGTCGATCGCCGATGCGAACGTGGTGGTGCTGTTGCTCGACGCGCAGCAGGATGTGTCGGAGCAGGACGCCCATATCGCTGGCTTCATCGTGGAATCCGGCCGTGCGCTGGTGGTCGGTGTCAATAAGTGGGACGGCCTCGACGGGCACTCCCGCGACCGCATCAAGCACGATCTGGAGCGCAAGCTACAGTTCCTCGATTTCGCCAATTTCCACTTTGTGTCGGCGAAGGAGCGCACCGGCATCAGCGCGCTGCTGCGCTCGGTGGACGACGCGTATGCGGCGGCGATGGTCAAGCTGCCCACGCCGCAGCTCACGCGGATCCTGCAGGAAGCGGTCGAATTCCAGCAGCCGCGGCGCGTCGGTGCAACCCGGCCCAAGCTGCGCTACGCGCACCAGGGCGGCTCCAACCCGCCCATCATCATCGTGCACGGCAATTCGCTTTCCGGCATTGCGGACACCTATCGGCGTTATCTGGAAAACCGATTCCGCTCGGCTTTCAAACTGAAGGGCACGCCGCTTCGCATCGAATTTCGTACGAACAAAAACCCATATGCGGACTCGAAGGATTGAGTCGGACAGCGGGAGCCCAGGCGGCCAACTTTCGTTTGCGTTCGTTTGGAACTGAGGCTAAATTCACGGTAGCAGGGGGTTCCCTGCGAGACGATGCTAGCTTGGTACCGTTTTGATCTTTTTTTGGCGCGGTTTTGCGCCGTTTGACTTGAATCGGGGATCATCGTCCCCATCATCTATCACTAAATCTATAAATTTGGAGTGTGCCATGAGCAACAAAGGGCAATTGCTACAAGACCCGTTCCTGAACGCGCTGCGCAAAGAGCACGTACCGGTTTCAATCTACCTCGTCAATGGCATCAAGCTGCAAGGCAATATCGAGTCGTTCGACCAGTACGTCGTCCTGTTGCGCAACACCGTGACGCAGATGGTCTACAAGCATGCGATTTCCACCGTCGTACCGGCCCGCGCAGTGAATTTCCGCGTGGACGAAACGGCTGAAGGTTGATCTTTCGCGGAGTGTTCCGCAGTCTTTTCGGCAGGCCGGTCGCATCACGACAAGGCTGCCAGTTGCCGGTGTCGCGCCGGGGCCAGATGCGCTGGCGCGACACCAAACGATGCCCGGCCATCCTGGGCGCACAACGGCCATGAGCAGGGACATGCTCACCCTGGTGCATGCCGCCGCGGATAGCGTCCCGCTTCGAGTGTCTTCCCGGGCCGCGGCGCCTTGCCTCACGGCACCCGCCACTGCCTCCCAGCCGGTTCCAACCCGTTTTCCTTTCTCGCGTTTCGCGATCCTCCCGTTTGCAATCCAGAGCCACCTCCAATTCCGAGACCTCCCGCGCCATCCTCGTCGGTGTCGATTTCGGCAAGCATGATTTCCAGGAAAGCCTGAGCGAGTTGGCGTTGCTGACGTCGACCGCCGGCTCCACCCCGGTGCATACGCTGACCGGACGCCGGTCGCGCCCGGATCCGGCGTTGTTCATCGGCTCCGGCAAGGCGGAGGAACTGAAGGAAGCCGCCGATGCGCTTGACGCCGACGTGGTGGTGTTCAATCACACGCTCAGCCCTGCGCAGCAGCGCAATCTGGAGCGTTTCCTGCAACGCCACGTGATCGACCGTACGGGCCTGATCCTGGATATCTTCGGGCAGCGGGCACAGAGCCACGTCGGTAAGGTGCAAGTCGAGCTCGCCCAGGTCCAGTACCAGGCTTCGCGGCTGGTCCGCGCCTGGAGCCACCTGGAGCGGCAGAAGGGCGGTATCGGCATGCGCGGCGGCCCGGGCGAGCGCCAGCTCGAGCTCGATCGCCGCTTGCTGGACGAACGCGCCAAACGGCTCAAGGCTGACCTGACGCGGCTGCAGCGCCAGCACAGCACCCAGCGGCGGGCGCGCGCCCGCAACGACACCCTGAGCATCTCGCTGGTCGGCTATACCAATGCCGGCAAGTCGACGCTGTTCAATGCCCTGACCAAGGCGCGTGCCTACGCGGCCGACCAGTTGTTCGCCACGCTGGATACCACCTCGCGCCGGCTTTACCTGGAGGATGTGGGCAACGTGGTGTTATCGGATACCGTCGGTTTTATCCGCGATCTGCCCACCCAGCTGGTGGCTGCGTTCCGGGCTACGCTGGAAGAAACCGTGCACGCGGATCTGCTACTGCATGTGGTCGACGCCTCCAGTCCGGTGCGGCATGAGCAGATCGAGCAGGTCAATCGCGTGCTGGCCGAGATCAATGCCGACGACATCCCGCAGATTGTGGTGATGAACAAGATCGACGCGGCGCCGGAACTTCTGGCGCAGGGCCCCAGGGTGGAGCGCAATGAGGACGGCGTGCCGACGCGCGTGTTCGTCAGTGCGCGCGACGGCATCGGTCTGGACACCTTGCGCGAGGCCTTGGTGGACGTGGCGCGCTGGCTGGCCGAACGTCCGCCCGAACGTCCGCCGCTGGACCCGCGCCTGGCTGATGTGGCGGCTTATCACGACGACGATGACGGCGGCGATCATGATCGCGAAGACGCCGGGGTGAATCCGGAAGAACCCGACATGCATTGATCCAGTTCGACGGAAATCGCGGCCAGATTGCCTCAAATAGGAAAATGTGGCGTCGATGACTGTTAGAATCCCCCTGTTCCAACTATCCCGGACCCGTGCACTTCATGCCCCAGTTTCCCCGGAATTCTGAATCGAGCCATGCCTTTGGCAGCCGCGCAGGTGGCCGCAACGGCGGCCATGCACCGTCGCGGACGGCCTGGCAGCGTTTGCGCGCGATCCTGTCGTTGAACGATCCACGTTGGGGTCGGGGCGGCCCGGATGACGAAGACAAGGACAAGGACAAGGACAGCCGCGACAACAATCGCCAGCACCAGCGTCCCCCGCAGGATGGTCCGCCCGACCTCGACGAGCTCTGGCGCGATTTCAATCGCCGCCTGAATGGCCTGCTCGGCCGCAAGGAAAACGGCGGTGGCGGCAACCAGGGCTTCGGCGGCGGCGCGCGCACGCCGGGCAAGGGCTCGGGCATCGGCGCTGGCGTGGTGGTGGTCGCCGCGCTGGGCATCTGGCTGGCCAGCGGATTCTTCATGGTGCAGGAAGGCCAGACCGCCGTCATCCTGCAGTTCGGCAAGTTCAAGTACACCACGGGCCCCGGTATCAACTGGCGCCTGCCGTACCCGATCCAGTCCGCCGAGATCGTCAACCTGTCGGGCGTGCGTTCGGTAGAGGTGGGGCGCTCCACTTCGATCAAGGACAGCAACCTGAAGGACGCGTCCATGCTGACGCAGGACGAGAACATCATCGACGTCCGCTTCACGGTGCAATACGACATCCAGGACGCGAGCGAATTCCTGTTCTACAACAAGACCGATCGTGGTGGCGATGAAGAACTGGTGACCCAGGCCGCCGAGACCTCGGTGCGCGAGATCGTCGGGCGCAACAAGATGGACGCGGTGCTCTACGAGAACCGCGAGCAGATCGCACAGAATCTGGCCAAATCCATCCAGTCGATCCTGAGCGCCTACAAGACCGGTATCCGCGTGATCTCCGTCAACGTGCAGAGCGTGCAGCCGCCCGAGCAGGTGCAGGCCGCCTTCGACGATGTCAACAAGGCCAGCCAGGACCGGGAGCGTGCCATCAGCGAAGGCCAGGCTTACGCCAATGACGTGATCCCGCGCGCCAAGGGTACCGCCGCGCGCCTGAACGAAGAAGCCGAAGCCTACAAGGCGCGGGTGACCGCCCAGGCCGAAGGTGATGCCTCGCGCTTCCGGCAGGTCCAGGCCGAGTACGCCAAGGCCCCGCAGGTGACGCGTGACCGCATCTACATCGAGACCATGCAGCAGATCTATACCAATTCGACCAAGGTGCTGGTGGATTCGCGCCAGGGCAACAATCTCCTCTACCTGCCGCTGGACAAGCTGATGGCGCAGTCGCAGGGCGGCACGCCGGGTTCCGGCACCGCGCAGGCGCCCGCGGCCGGCAGCAGCACGCCTGCCGCGCCGGAAGCCGGTAGCGATACCCGGTCGCGCGAGCTGTTGCGCAACCGTGACCGCGATTCGCGCTGAGGAGCCCCGACATGAACCGACTGATTTCCGTAGTAATCGGCCTCTTCATCGTGCTGGCGATCGGCTCGTCGATGGTATTCGTGGTGGACCAGCGGCAGTACGCCGTGGTGTTCGCGTTTGGCCAGATCAAGCAGGTGGTGAACGAGCCTGGCCTGCACTTCAAGCTGCCACCGCCACTGCAGAACGTGATCTTCATGGACCGCCGCCTGCTGACCATCGACGTGGCCGCCTCGGAGCGTTTCCTGACCGCCGAGAAGAAAAGCATGGTGGTGGACTGGTTCGTCAAATGGCGCATCACCGATCCACGCAAGTTCTACGTGGCCTTCAATGGCAACATCCGTGGCGCGCAGGACCGCATGACCCAGCGTATCGACTCCGTTGCCCGCGAGGAATTCGGCAAGCGCACGGTGGCGGAGCTGGTGGCCGGCGAGCGTGAGAAGGTGATGCAGAATATCCGCTCCGCGATGGCCGACTACGCCCAGTCCGTGGGCGTCGAGATCATCGACGTGCGCCTGAAGCGCGTCGACCTGCTGCCCGCGATCAGCGAATCGGTGTATCGCCGCATGGAGGCCGAGCGCAAGCGCGTGGCCAATGAGCTGCGCTCCACCGGCGCCGCCGAAGGCGAGAAGATTCGCGCCGATGCCGATCGCCAGCGCGAAGTCGTGCTGGCCGAGGCCTATCGCGATGCGCAGAAGATCAAGGGCGAGGGCGATGCCCGCGCCTCGCAGATCTACGCAGAATCGTTTGGCCGCGATCCGCAGTTCGCCCAGTTCTGGCGCAGTATGGAGGCCTACCGCAATACGTTCCGCGACAAGCGCGACGTGTTGGTGCTGGAGCCCAATTCCGACTTCTTCCGCTATATGCGGTCGGCGGGCGGCGCCGCGGCGCCGGCGGCAGTGCCTCCGGCGAGCCGTCGCTAAGCTGGGCGGCCACGGCCGCCAGGCAATACGACAAAACCCCGGCTTGCCGGGGTTTTGTCCGGCTGGAGGGGTGGCTGCCGATGCCTTCGACGGGCGTCGTCGCCGCCTCATCCGCCGCGCCAGGTGACTGGTGCCCGGCTTGGCCCGTGTCCCGGGGCGAGACGGGAACGTAATTCAACGGGTGGCCCAGGCCGCCCGGCAACTGTGTGAAGTGAAGAGATTTACCATGTCCAATCACTGGCTCCTGCCTGAAAACATCGCCGACGTGCTGCCGTCGGAGGCCCGCAAGATCGAGGAACTGCGCCGCCGCATGCTGGACCTGTTCCGCACCTACGGCTACGAACTGGTCATGCCGCCGATGCTGGAATACCTGGAATCGCTGCTCACCGGGACCGGGCACGACCTGGACCTGCGCACTCTCAAGCTGGTCGACCAGCTCTCCGGCCGCACCATGGGGCTGCGCGCCGACATCACGCCCCAGGTGGCCCGCATCGATGCCCACTTGCTGAACCGCTCCGGCGTGACCCGGCTTTGCTACGCCGGCAATGTGCTGCACGCCCGCCCGGCAGGTTTTCGTGCAACCCGCGAGCCGATCCAGGTCGGTGCGGAAATCTACGGCCATGCCGGCCTGGAAGCCGACGTAGAGATCCAGGCCCTGATGCTGGCTGCGCTGCAGGTGGCGGGACTGACGGAAATCCGCCTGGACCTGTGCCACGCGGGCATCCTGGAAGCGCTGCTGGACGGCCTGCCGTCGAGCCGGAAGATCGAGGACGCGCTGTTCGCAGCGCTGGAAACCAAGGACGTATCGGCGCTGCGCGAACTGACCGAAGGCATGCCGCAGGCCGAGCGCGACGCGCTGCTGGCCTTGCCGACGCTGTACGGTGGCGTGGAGGTGATCGAGCGCGCCCGTGCCACGTTGCCGGCAAGCCCGGCAATCGGCCGCGCGCTGGACGAACTGGCAGCCCTGGCCGCGGAAGTCCGCGGCGCGAGTGTCAATATCGATCTTTCCGACTTGCGCGGATATCACTACCACAGCGGTGTGATGTTTACGGCCTATGTGGCCGGCCTGCCCAATTACGTGGCGCGCGGGGGCCGCTATGACAAGGTGGGTGAAGCCTTCGGTCGCGCGCGGCCGGCGACCGGTTTTTCGCTCGATTTGCGCGAGGTTGCCTCGCTGTCGCCGCTGGAAGTGCGTGCTTTTGCCATCTTTGCGCCGTGGGATGCGGATCCCGCCCTGCGCACGGCGATCACGGCGCTGCGCGAGGCCGGCGAGATCGTGATCCAGTCCCTGCCGGGCCACACGCACCAGCTCGACGAGTTCAACTGCGACCGCCAACTGGTGCGCCAGGATGGCGCATGGACGGTGATTCCGCGCAGCGCCGGGACCTGAGCGCAAGCGCCAGGGCACGGAATTCCCCCGCGTTGCAGGCCGATCTCCCCAAAATCGGGGAGTTGACCTGCAACGAGAGTAAAATACGTTTTTAACCCACTGACCAAAATCAACATGTCCGCTTCTGCAGTAAGCCAGGGACGCAATGTCGTCGTGATCGGCACCCAATGGGGTGACGAAGGCAAAGGGAAAATCGTCGATTGGCTTACCGATCATGCAAAGGGCGTGGTGCGGTTCCAGGGCGGCCACAACGCTGGCCATACGCTCATCATCGGCGGCAAGAAGACCATCCTGCGCCTGATCCCTTCGGGCATCATGCGCGCCGGCACGATTTGCTACATCGGCAACGGTGTCGTGCTGTCGCCCGAGGCGCTCTTTCGTGAAATCGAGGAACTGGAAAGCGCCGGCCTGCAGGTGCAGAACCGCCTGCGCATTTCCGAAGCGACCACGCTGATCCTGCCGTATCACGTCGCCATCGACAAAGCCCGCGAGGCGCGCCGTGGCGCCGACAAGATCGGCACCACCGGCCGTGGTATCGGTCCGGCCTATGAGGACAAGGTTGCCCGCCGCGCGCTGCGCGTGCAGGACCTGTTCGATCCGAAGGCGTTCGCCGAGAAGCTGCGCGAGAACCTCGACCTGCATAACTTCATGCTGACCCAGTACCTGGGCGCCGAAGCAGTTGACTTCCAGACGACGCTGGACGAGATGCTGGCCTTCGCGCCGCGCCTGGCGCCGATGGTGGCCGACGTGTCAGCCGAGCTGTATGCGGTCAACGCTGCCGGCGACAACCTGATGTTCGAAGGCGCGCAGGGCACGCTGCTCGACGTCGACCACGGCACCTATCCGTTCGTCACCTCCAGCAATTGCGTGGCCGGTGCGGCCGCCGCTGGCGCCGGCGTTGGCCCGGGCCGCCTGAACTACATCCTGGGCATTACCAAGGCTTACTGCACCCGCGTGGGTTCGGGCCCGTTCCCCAGCGAGCTGTACGACAATGACAACCCCAAGCGTCAGGATCCGATCGGCGTGCGCCTGGCCAACGTCGGCAAGGAATTCGGCTCGGTCACCGGCCGTCCGCGCCGTACCGGCTGGCTCGATGCCGCCGCGCTCAAGCGTTCGGTGCAGATCAACGGGGTGTCGGGCCTGTGCATGACCAAGCTCGACGTGCTTGATGGCCTCGAAACCCTCAAGCTGTGCGTGGGTTACGAACTGGACGGCAAGACTATCGATATCCTGCCGCGTGGTTCGGATGCCGTGGCGCGCTGCGTACCGGTGTACGAGGAATTCCCCGGCTGGAACGAGTCCACCTTCGGCGTGAAGGCCTGGGATGCGCTGCCGGAACAGGCCCGCACCTACCTCAAGCGCATCGAGGAAGTAGTCGGTATCCCGATCGACATGATCTCGACCGGCCCGGACCGCGACGAAACCATCCTGCTGCGCCACCCGTACGTGGCCTGACGTTGTCTGTGCCCGAAAGGGCGCCGCGCGGCTGACGGGCCGCCGGTACAGGACGGCAAATGCACAAGAGCAAATCGGCCCGCGCAAGCGGGCCGAAACTTTATCGGTCGACAGACCTCAAGCCGAAGAGCCAAGAATAAATCATGACCCTGCCATCGAATGACGAAGAGAACCTGTGGGTCTCCTGGGACGAATACCACAGCCTGATCGCACGGCTGGCGCTGAACGTCCACGAGTCGGGCTGGAAGTTCGACAAGATTCTGTGCCTGGCGCGCGGCGGCCTGCGCGTGGGCGACCAGATGTCACGCATTTTCGACGTGCCTCTGGCCATTCTGGCCACCAGCAGCTATCGCGAAGCGGCTGGCACGCAGCAGGGCGATCTCGACATCGCGCAGTACATCACCATGACCCGGGGCGACCTCTCCGGCAAGATCCTGCTGGTCGATGACCTAGTCGATTCCGGCGTCACGCTGGAGCGCGTGGGCCGCCATTTGCAGGAGCGCTATCCTGCCGTGACGGAAGTCCGCTCGTCGGTGCTGTGGTACAAGGCGTGCTCGAAGGTCAAGCCGGATTACCACGTTGCCTTCCTGCCGACGAACCCCTGGATCCACCAGCCGTTCGAGGAGTATGACACGCTGCGCCCGCACAATCTTGCGGCCTGGCTCAAGCGCGGCAAGCATGCTGCTGGCAGCGGTAGCCAGGGCTGAAGCTGCGGACGGCCCCAGCCGCATGGCTGAAATGGCCGCGGCGGCAAAGCAGGGCGGCAGGCGGCGATCAGCCGCCTTTTTTTTCGCTTAGTAGGCCACCGTGTAGCGCTGGCGCGAGTGCGCCGGCTTTTCCACTTCGTCGATCATGGCAATGGCGTAGTCCTCCATCGAGATCCAGCTCTTGCCGCTGGCATCGGATAGCAGCGTTTCCTCACCGACCCGATAGGCACCAGTGCGGGTACCCGGCTCGAACAGCGCGGCGGGGGAGAGAAAGGTCCAGTCCAGTGTGGTCTCGGCACGCAAGGCGTTCAGGAAGTTGCGGCCTGCCAGTGCTTCCGCCTTGTAGGCCTCGGGGAACTGCGGCGTATCGACCAGTTGCACGCCGGGGGCCACATAGAGGCTGCCGGCTCCGCCTACTACCAGCAGACGCGGCACGGCCGCTGCCTTGGCCGCGCCAACAATCTGCGCGGCGCTGGTTTGCAGGAAACGCACGGTGCTGATCGCCACGTCATGGCCGGCGAGGGCACTGGCCAGGGCCTCGGTGTCGGCCACGTCGGCATTGCACGTGGCAAGTCCCTGCCGCGTGGGTAGTTTCTCTGCCTGGCGTGCAATGGCGGTGACGGTGTGGCCGCGGCGCAGCGCTTCGTCGATAAGGCGGGTGCCGACGCGGCCGGTAGCGCCAATGATTGCGATCTTCATGCTCAACTCCTTGCATGGTTGCTTGGTCAGGCTGCTTCACCAAAGGGTGAGGCCAGCATAGTCAAACCCGTGCCTGGCACGAGTTTCATATCGATATGAAACTATTACGGTTACATATCGGGATAAAAAAATCAGCGCACGCGGCGCTCCGCGGCACGCTCCACATCGGCGAGCATGCCGGCAATCGTGATTTCCGCCAGTGCGCCATCCATCGCGGCCTGCGCGCGGTCGGCGGCTCGCTTCAGCGCCCCGGAGATTTCCCGGCCCACCATGCAGGCCGGGTTGGGCACGCTGTGATGTGGGGCGATCAGCGTTGTCGACTCCACCGCGCGGAATACATCCAGCAGGGTGATCGACCCGGCCGCGCGGGCTAGCGAGGCCCCGCCGTTGCTGCCCATCATGGTACTTACCAGGCCGGCTTCCACCAGTTGACCAACCAGGCGGCGGATCAATGCGGGATTGGTGCCCACGCTGCCCGCGATCAGCGACGACGGCAGGGGGTCGGCCGCGCTGGCCAGCAGGGTCAGGATGTGGACAGCGACGGCGAATCGGCTACTGGTGGTCATGGCGGAAGAGGAAATATGAAACCATAATAGTTACAGATTGGATGACTCGTCAAGCGGCGACCGGGTTGCCGGGACGTCCCGGCAAAGCGCGCACTTGCAATAACTGTGTTGTTTGCGCCGGGAAACGTCAAAAAACACGACATTCAGGGGTCTGGATGGCGGAAGAATGCCGGGATCGCCACTGAAACTGATACACTCACCCGCAGCGCAGCAGTCGGCGCCGTCCGGGCCGCGCCCTGGCAGTTCGTGTGAGCGCCAGGCCGTGTGCGAGTGAATCCGCCTTAACAGGCGAGAATGGATTCCAGGCTCCGGAGCGGCCGCTGTTGCGGCTGTTTTTATCAAGTCGCGCAGTCGCGTCAATATCGAATCGGGAGTGCAAAGTTGCAAGATCAGACGCCGGAAAACAAAAAACCCGCAAGGCTCGAAAGCGCTGCGGGTTTTCCGTTTGATCTGGTGCCCAGGAGAGGACTCGAACCTCCACAGTGTTGCCACCGCTAGGACCTGAACCTAGTGCGTCTACCAATTTCGCCACCTGGGCGGGCGTCGAAACAACCGAAGCGCTCATTATAGCGACCGCAAAACGTTTGTCAAATTATTTCTAGAAAAAATTGAATCAGAATAACTATCCGATCCCTAGTCGGGAAGAAATCCTTGGCGTCCTGAGGACGTCCGGGTCGCCACTGTCGGCTGGCGATATCGCCAAGGCGCTCGCCGTCACGCGCAAGGAACACGACGGCTTCCAGAAACGCCTCGCCGCCATGGAGCGCGACGGGCAGATCGAACTCAACCGCAAGGGCCGCTACGAGCTGGCCCACCAGCCCAACTTCGTGGTCGGCCGGGTGCAAGGCCACCGCGACGGCTTCGGCTTCCTGATCCGCGATGATGGCGATGACGACATCTTCCTGCCGGAGCGCGAGCTGCAGAAGGCCATGCACAACGACCGCGCCCAGGTGCGCGTGATCGGCTACGACCGGCGCGGCCGGCCCGAAGGGCAGATCGTCGAGATCCTCGAGCGTGCCAACCGCTACGTGATCGGTCGCCTGTTGAGCGAGGGCGGCGTGCTGGTGGTGGCGCCCGAAGACAAGCGCATCAGCCAGGACATCCTGATCCCGCCCAAGGCCCAGGGCAAGGCGCAAGTCGGCCAGGTGGTCAGCGTGGAGATCATTGATTACCCCGATCGCTACGTCCAGCCGGTGGGCCGCGTGGTCGAAGTGCTGGGCGACTTTGACGATCCCGGCATGGAAATCGAGATCGCCGTGCGCAAGTACGGTGTGCCGCATGCCTTCTCGGACGCCTGCGCCAAGGAAGCCCTGGCGCTGCCCGACGAGGTGCGCGAAGCCGACCTGGAACACCGCATCGACCTGCGCGACGTGCCGCTGGTGACCATCGACGGCGAAGACGCGCGCGACTTCGACGATGCGGTCTACTGCGAGCCCGTCAAGATCGGCCGCGCCAAGGGCTGGCGCCTGGTGGTGGCGATTGCCGATGTGTCGCACTACGTGCGCCCGGGCACGCCGCTGGACGCCGATGCGCTGGACCGCGCCACCTCCGTGTATTTCCCGCGGCGCGTGATCCCGATGCTGCCGGAGAAGATCTCCAACGGGCTGTGCTCGCTTAACCCGCAAGTCGACCGTCTGTGCATGGTGTGCGACGCGGTGATTACCGCGAAGGGTGAGCTCAAGGGCTACCAGTTCTATCCCGCCGTGATGCATTCGGCGGCACGTCTGACCTATAACGAGGTCTGGTCGGTGCTGTCCAATACCAAGGGGCCGGAGGCGCACAAGCGTGCCGACCTGGTGCCGCACCTGCAGAACCTGTATGAGCTGTTCCAGGTCCTGCTGAAGGCGCGGCGCGAGCGTGGTGCGATCGACTTCGACACCACCGAGACGTATATCGTGTGCAATGCGCAGGGCAAGATCGAGCAGATCCTGCCACGTACCCGCAACGATGCCCACCGCCTGATCGAGGAATGCATGCTGACCGCCAACGTGTGCGCAGCCGATTTCCTCGAGCGCTTCAAGCATCCCGCGCTGTACCGGATCCACGCCGGCCCGAGCGAGGAAAAGCTGAAGAACCTGCGCGAGTTCCTGCGCTCGGCCGGCCTCTCGCTGGCTGGCGGCGACAAGCCGCAGGCGGCCGATTACGCCGAAGTGATGGACAAGATCAAGAGCCGTCCCGATGCGCCCATGCTGCAGACCATGCTGCTGCGCTCGATGCAGCAGGCGGTCTATAGCCCCGACAATATCGGCCACTTCGGCCTGGCTTATGAGGCCTACGCCCACTTCACCAGTCCGATCCGCCGCTACCCGGATTTGCTGGTGCACCGCGCGATCAAGGCCGTGCTGGCGCATACCAAGTACGTACCGGCATTTGCGCCGGGTACCGCGCTGAACACCGCGATCGCACCCAAGGCGCGCCGCCTGCAAGCCAAGGATGCCGCGGCCAAGGCAGAGCAGACCGCAGCGCGCGCCAAGCGCAATGAAGCCATCTGGGATGAGCTTGGCCTGCATTGCTCGGCCAATGAACGCCGCGCCGACGAAGCCTCGCGCGATGTGGAAGCCTGGCTCAAGTGTTACTTCATGCGTGACAAGCTCGGCAGCGAGTACTCGGGCACCGTCAGCTCCGTTACCTCGTTCGGCATCTTCGTGCAGCTCGATGAGCTCTATGTGGAAGGCCTGGTCCATGTCACCGAGCTGGGCAGCGATTACTTCCAGTACGACGAGGCGCGCAATGAACTGCGCGGCGAGCGTACCGGCATCCGCTACCGCCTGACCGACCGCGTACGCGTGCAGGTTTCGCGCGTGGATCTCGATGCCCGCAAGATCGATTTCCGCCTGGTGCAGGAGCCGTCGGCCAAGAACCTGCGCGCCCGCGTCCCGACCACCGAGGCCGCGCCCAGGGTGCCTGCCGCGCACGCCGTGCCCGCGCGCAAGAAAGGCCGCCAGCTGGCAGCCCTGCTGGGCGGCAGCTCCAAGCCGGAAGAGTCGTTCGACGAAACGCTGGATCGCGTGATCGAAGAGCAATCGGTGTTCGAGGCCGTCATGACGCCGGTCAAGCCGCATGTGGGGCAGGGCGCCAAGGCCGGCGGCAAACCGGCCAAGCGCGCCGCCAAGCCCAAGCCGCAGCACCTGGGCTCGACCCACAAGGCCGGTGCCAAGCCGGCCGGCAAGAGCAGCCGCGCGTCGCGCAAGCGCTGATGGCGGGTAGTTGCCGGGGCAGCGCCAAGCGGCCCCGGCAACTGGCCAAGCCATGGCGGGAATGTACAATCCCGCCATGGCTAAACAAAAACTCCTGATCGGCTTTCACGCCGTCACCGCGCGCCTGCGCCAGGACGCCGCCGGCGTCACCGATGTCTACGTAGAATCCGCGCGGCGTGACCGCCGCATGCAGGATTTCATCCGCCTTGCCGAAAGCCTTAACGTTCGCCTGCACCCGGTGGACGCCGAGCGCCTGCGCGGCATGGCCGGCACCGACCGTCACCAGGGCGTGGTCGCCCGCGCTGAAGACGTGGCGCTGGCCCTTAATCTCGACGAACTGCTGGACGGCATCGAGGGCACGCCCTTGCTGCTGGTGCTGGACGGCGTTACCGATCCGCACAACCTGGGCGCCTGCCTGCGCGTGGCCGACGGCGCCGGCGCGCATGCGGTGATCGCCCCCAAGGACCGCAGCGTGGGCCTGAATACCACGGTGGCCAAGGTGGCCAGCGGCGCGGCGGAAACCGTCCCCTACATCACTGTCACCAACCTGGCGCGCACCCTGCGCGAACTGCAGGAGCGCGGCATCTGGGTGATCGGCACCGCGGACGGCACGGAGAAGACGATCTACGACGTCGACCTCAAGGGCCCGATGGCTCTGGTTATGGGCGCCGAAGGCGAGGGCATGCGCCGCCTCACCCGCGAAACCTGCGACGAACTGGTCGGCATCCCGATGGCTGGTGGCGTGGAAAGCCTGAACGTCTCGGTAGCCAGTGGCGTGTGCCTCTATGAAGCGGTGCGCCAGCGCCGCCTGCCGCGCTGACGGCATGGCGGCGGACCTTGACGCGCAGGCACTGGAAGCCTCGCGCCGCCTGATCGCCGGGGCCGGCAATGTCATGGTGCTGACCGGAGCCGGCGTTTCCGCCGAGTCCGGCGTGCCCACGTTCCGCGATGCCATGACCGGCCTGTGGTCGCGATTCAATCCCGAGGAACTGGCGCAGGAAGATGCCTACCGGCGCCAGCCTGCGCTGGTGTGGGAGTGGTACCTGCACCGGCGCGAGCTGGTGGCGGCAACGCATCCGAACCCGGCGCATTTCGCCATCGCGGCACTCGCGGCACAAAAGGCTGTCACCCTCGTCACGCAGAACGTGGACGGCCTGCACCAGCGTGCCGGCAGCCCCGATGCGATCGAGTTGCATGGCAACCTGTTCGCCAACAAATGGCTGGACGGCTGCGGCCGTTGCGACCCGGCGACCGCCGCGCCCGGCATGCCGCCGCGTTGTGCCATCTGCGGCGCCATGATGCGTCCCGGCGTGGTGTGGTTTGGCGAGGAACTCCCGCGCGTGGCGCGCTATCGTGCAGAGCACGCGGCCGAGAATTGCGACCTTTGCCTGGTGGTGGGCACCTCGGGCCTGGTCTATCCGGCCGCCGGCATGCCCGGTGCCGCCAAGGATCATGGCGCCCACGTCATCGTGGTCAATCCCGAGCCGTCGGCGCTGGACCAGACCGCTGACACCGTGCTGCGGGGACCGGCCGGGGTAGTCTTGCCCTTGCTGTGGGACGGCGCTCCGGCGGCGCCGGCCTGAACCGCTTCGCCGCCTGATTCTCAAAATGCCGCAACCCATCGATACGGCAGCGAGAGCTGCGGGGGACGTGATCGTGGTGGCCGCCCGCATGCAGGATTTCGCCTTGTATCCAGGCCTGCATATCAACTGGTCAGTGCCGCCCGAGCGCCGACCAGCCGGCGTGGCGCCGCTACCCTCAAGCCGTAATCAACGCCTCCAGCTTCACCGCATCCGCGGCAAACGCGCGAATTCCCTCGGCCAGCTTCTCCGTCGCCATCGCATCCTCGTTGAGCTGCCAGCGGAAGGCGGCTTCATCGCACGCGATGCGGGCGATATTGCCGGCCTGCGCCTGGTCGACCGACAGCTTGCGCTCGACCGTCCCTGCGCTGCCGGCCAGCGTTTCCAGCAGGTCCGGGCTGATCGTCAGCAGATCGCATCCGGCCAGCGCCAGGATCTGCTCCGTGCTGCGGAAACTGGCGCCCATCACTTCGGTGGGGTAGCCGAACTTCTTGTAGTAGTCGTAGATCTGGCGCACCGAGCGCACGCCGGGATCGTTGTCGCCGGCGTTGGCGGCGGCATCCCATTTGTCGCCGGCCTGCTTCTTGTGCCAGTCCAGGATGCGGCCGACAAAGGGCGAGATCAGTTGCGCGCCGGCCTCGGCACAGGCGACGGCCTGCGCCAGCGAGAACAGCAGCGTCATGTTGCAGCGGATGCCTTCGCGCTGCAGTACTTCGGCGGCGCGGATGCCTTCCCAGGTGGAAGCGATCTTGATCAGCACCCGTTCGCGGGCGATACCGCGCTGCTCGTACAGCGAGATCAGGTGGCGCGCCTTGGCCACGGTGGCTTCGGTGTTGAAGGACAGGCGGGCGTCGACTTCCGTCGAGACGCGGCCCGGCACGATGGCCAGGATTTCGCAGCCGAAGGCGATCAGCAGGGCATCCATGACCGCGTCGGTGCCTTCATGGCTGCGCACGGCCTTTTCGAGCAGCGGGCGGTACTCGGTCTTCTGGACGGCTTTGAGAATCAGGGAGGGATTGGTGGTGGCGTCTTGCGGCGTGTACTGCTTCATCACCTGGAAATCGCCGGTGTCCGCCACCACGGTGGTGAACTGCTTGAGCTGATCGAGCTGGTTCATGGTCAGTGAGTTGCTTATAAAGGTTTGGTGATGGCGCGGGACCGAAGCGGCAGGTCCCGGACGCCGCGCTGATGCATGCCTCGGGGCATTGTACCGTCGGTACGCGCCAGCACCTGCGATGCCACGGCAATCCGGTACACTATGCGGTTTCCCCCAAAGCAGACGGGCTGTTGTCATGACACAGGATGAACTCAAGGCGCTGGTGGCGCAAGCCGCGGCCGACTATGTCAAGGAGGTAGTGCCGGCGGGTGCGGTGCTGGGCGTGGGCACGGGCTCCACCGCCAACCTTTTTATCGATGCGGTAGCGGCGTTCAAGGAACGGTTCGCTGGCGCGGTTTCCAGCTCCGAGGCTTCCACTCGCCGCTTGCAACAGCACGGCTTCAAGGTGCTGGACCTGAACGAGGTCGACGAGATCCCGGTATATGTGGACGGCGCCGACGAGATCGACGCGAGCGGCGCCATGATCAAGGGCGGCGGCGGCGCGCTGACGCGCGAAAAGATCGTGGCCTCGGTGGCGCAGCGTTTTGTCTGCATCGCCGATGGCAGCAAGCTGGTGAATGTGATGGGCGCATTCCCGCTGCCGGTGGAAGTGATTCCGATGGCACGTGCCGCGGTGGCGCGCAAGCTTGCCACGTTTGGCGGCCAGCCCCGCCTGCGGATGACCAAGGAGGGCGGCATCTACAAGACCGACAACGGCAATGTGATCCTGGACGTCGCAGGCCTGAAGATCACCGATCCGAAGGCGCTGGAAGCGGCCATCGATCATGTGCCCGGCGTGGTCACAGTGGGACTCTTTGCCTTGCGCGGCGCCGACGTGTTGCTGCTTGGCACGCCCGATGGCGTGGCGCGCAGCGATTATTGACCATTGACCGGCCCCGCCGACGGGCCGCCAGCGCATGAAAAAAGGGTGCCGCGAATGGCACCCTTTTTTCTTCCCACCCGGAGGCGCAAGGCCGCGGGCAGGGGAAATCACGCTTGCGGCGGCGGGACGTAGCCCTGTGCCTGGTCGGCGCCTTCGCCGAAGAAGTACTTCTCCGTCTGCTTGAGCAGGTACTGGCGTGCCCGGGCATCGGCCATATTGAGGCGGTTCTCGTTGATCAACATGGTCTGGTGCTTGAGCCAGCCGGCCCAGGCTTCCTTGGACACGCTTTGCCAGATCTTCTTGCCGAGTTCGCCCGGCAGCGGCGGCAGGTCGAGCCCTTCGGCTTCCTTGTTGAGCTTGACGCATTGAACCATGCGGGCCATGGGAACTCCTTGTTATCGTGTGATGTAGCCGGCGCGGCGAGGGAGCCGGCCGTTGCGGTGCCGCTATTGTAACGAAGCGGAGGCCAGCCTTCAGGCTACCCCCACCGCCATCACAGTTTCTTCATCAGCACCATGGACTTGCGCTGCCAGTTGTACAGCTTGCGCTTGTCTTCCGGCAGGTCGTCCACGTTGGCGTGGACAAAGCCGCGTTTGAGGAACCAGTGTTCCGTGCGCGTGGTGAGCACGAACAGGCGGTCTAGGCCGAGACTGCGCGCGCGGCGCTCGATGCGTTTGAGCAGGCGTTCGCCGTCGCCGGTGCCCTGCGCTTCGGAGGACACCGTCAGGCAGGCCATCTCGGCCATGCCCTCGCGCGGGTAAGGGTAGACCGCCGCGCAGCCGAACAGCACGCCGTCGTGCTCGATGACCGAGAAGTTGGCGATGTCGCGCTCGATCAGGTGACGCCCGCGCGGCACCAGCGTGCCGTCCTGCTCCAGCGGCGCGATCAGCTGCAGGATGCCGCCGACGTCGTCCAGCGTGGCTTCGCGCAGGCTTTCCAGGTCGGTGTCGGAGATCATGGTGCCGACGCCGTCGTGCAGGAACAGTTCCAGCAGCACCGAGCCGTCCAGGTGGAAGGGGATCAGGTGGGCGCGCGGCACTCCGCCCTTGAGCGCCTTGACCAGGTGTTCGAGGTAATAAGCGACGTCGGGCGGCAGGTGGTTGTTCTGCAGCCGCTCGATGGCGGTGCGCAGCGACATTTCCGGCATCAGCTTGCCGACCGCGTCCTGCACGCCGGGCACCTCGGTGATAAAGACCAGCTTGTCAGCCTTCAGCGCGATGGCGGTGGCGCTGGCCACGTCTTCCATCGACAAGTTGAAGGCCTGGCCGGTCGGCGAGAAGCCAAGTGGCGAAAGCAGCACGATCTTGCCGTGCGACAGCGACATGCGCACCGACTCCCCGTCGATCTTGCGCACCAGGCCGGTATGCTGGTAGTCCACGCCGTCGACAATGCCCAGCGGGCGCGCGGTAACGAAATTGCCCGAGATCACCGACAGCTGGGCGCCCGCCATGGGCGTATTGGGCAGGCCCTGGCTGAAGGCGGCCTCGATGTCCAGGCGCAGTTCGCCGGCGGCTTCCTTGGCGCATTCGAGCGCGGCGTTGTCGGTGATGCGCACGCCGTCGGTGAATTGCGACTCGACGTGGCGCAGCGCGAGCTGTTCTTCCACCTGCGGGCGCGAACCGTGTACCAGCACGATCTGCATGCCCATGGCGTGCAACAGCGCCACGTCGTTGACCAGCGCATTGAGGATGTTGGCCTTGACCAGTTCGCCGCCGAAGGCGATCACGAAGGTCTTGCCGCGGAAGGCGTGGATATAGGGCGCGACCGCTCGTAGCCAGTCGACGAACTGCTGGTGGTCGGGGCCGCCGCGCTCGACCGGGTCGGCGCAGACAGCAGGCGCGGGTGGCGCGGAAGGGTCCGTGACGGGCAGGGGCTCGTCCTTTTCGGACGGCGCGGGCGCGTCGGCTAGCGTGTCGGTTCTTGCATTCATGCCGCGGATTATAATCCCGGCCAATGTCAGCACAACGCCCCGCCAAACCTTTGTCGCCGGATCGGAAAACCGATGCCGGCCAGCCGGCGCCCAAGGTCGCCCCGTCTCCCGCCCAGCCCGCTAATCAGCCCGCCGCCAGGCAGGCCCGCGCGCCTGCCGTCGCCGCTGCGCCGGTAGCCGGCGAGCGCCAGGAAGGGCGCCGCGAGCAGCGCCCGTCCGGACGGCAGGAGGGGCGCCATCCACCCCAGCCGGCAGGCGGCTCCCCGGCCCAAGCCGGCGCACCCGCCGAACGCCCGCCAGGACAGCCGCGCCAGGACAGGCCCGCCCGTCCGCGTCCCACGAATGGCACGGCCACGCCGCCACGCCCGCCACGGGAAGGCCGCGAGGCCGGCCCGCGCCGCGCCGCGCCGCCCGGAAGCCAGGAGCGTCAGGACAGGGCAGAGCGCCAGGAACGTGCGCCGGGTGAAGCGCGCCGTCCGGTTCGCCAGGCCAATCCGTTGCCGCCCATCAGCTTCCCCGAGGCGCTGCCGGTATCGGCCCGCCGCGAGGAAATCGCGCAAGCGCTGCTGGCCAACCAGGTGGTGATCGTTTCCGGCGAGACCGGCTCCGGCAAGACTACCCAGTTGCCCAAGATCTGCCTGTCGATCGGGCGCGGCCCGGGCGCGGATGGCGGCGGTGGCCTGATCGGCCATACCCAGCCGCGCCGGATCGCGGCCACCTCCACGGCCAAGCGGATCGCGCAGGAGATCGGCACGCCGCTGGGCGAGCATGTGGGCTACCAGGTGCGCTTCAACGACACCATGTCGCCCGGTGCCTCGGTCAAGCTGATGACCGACGGTATCCTGCTGGCCGAGACGCAGACCGATCCGCTGCTGCGGGCCTACGACACCATCATCATCGACGAGGCGCATGAACGCAGCCTCAATATCGATTTCCTGATCGGCTACCTGAAGGAGATCCTGCCGAAGCGGCCTGACCTGAAGCTGATCATCACGTCCGCGACCATCGACGCCAACCGCTTTGCCGAGCATTTCGCACAAGGTGGCAAGCCCGCGCCGGTGATCGAGGTCAGCGGGCGCCTGTATCCGGTTGAGATCCGCTACCGGCCGATCGAGAAGGACAAGCCCGCGCCGGGCGAGGCTGCGCCCAGATCGGCGCAAACGAAGGATCGCGACCTCTTCGACGGCATCGTCGAGGCCGTGGACGAGCTATGCCGTCTCGGGCCGGGCGACGTGCTGGTATTCCTGCCCGGCGAGCGCGAGATCCGCGAGGCGGCGGAAGCGCTGCGCAAGCACCATCCGCCGCATACCGAGATCCTGCCGCTGTTCGCGCGGCTGTCGGTGCAGGAGCAGGAACGCGTGTTCCGGCCCTCCAATGCCCGCCGCATCGTACTGGCGACCAATGTGGCCGAAACCTCGCTGACGGTGCCAGGCATCCGTTATGTGGTCGATACCGGGATGGCGCGAGTCAAACGCTATTCCTACCGCAACAAGGTCGAGCAGTTGCAGATCGAGGCGATTTCGCAGGCTGCGGCCAACCAGCGGGCCGGGCGTTGCGGCCGGGTGGCCGACGGCGTGTGCATCCGGCTGTACGAGGAGGCCGATTTCATCGGCCGCGCACGCTTTACCGATCCGGAAATCCTGCGCTCCTCGCTGGCCGCGGTCATCCTGCGCATGAAGGCGCTGAAGCTGACCGCGATCGAGACCTTCCCCTTTATCGAGCCGCCGCTGGGCCGCGCCATTGCCGACGGCTACCAGTTGCTTCAGGAACTGGGTGCCGTGGAAAGCGTGGGTGACGACGCCAACGCTTTGACCCAGACCGGGCGCCAGCTGGCGCGCCTGCCGCTCGACCCGCGGGTGGCCCGCATGACCCTGGCCGCGCGCGAGCACCATTGCCTGCGCGAGGTGCTGATCATCGCCAGCGCGCTGTCGGTGCAGGACCCGCGCGACCGCCCGCAGGAGGCGCAGGAAGCGGCCGACCAGGCGCACCGCAAGTTCATGGACGAGAAGTCCGAGTTTCTGGGCTGGGTCAAGCTGTGGAAATGGTTCGAGGAGGCGGTGGCGCACAAGAAGACCAACCGCCAGTTGCAGGACCAGTGCCGCGCCAATTTCCTGTCGCATGTGCGCCTGCGCGAATGGCGCGACGTGCATTCGCAGTTGCTGACCACCGTGACGGAGCAGGGCTGGCGCCTCAACGAAAGCGAGCCCACCTATGAACAAGTGCACAAGGCGCTGCTCACCGGCTTGCTGGGCAATGTGGGCTGCAAGCTGGAAGACGCCGACGGCCGCGGGCGCGAGTACCTGGGCGCGCGCGGCATCAAGTTCCACCTGTGGCCCGGCTCGCTGATCGCGCGCAAGGTAGGCCGCTGGGTCATTGGCGCCGAGCTGATCGAGACCAGCCGGCTGTTCGCTCGCACGCTGGCCAGGATCGAGCCGGAATGGCTGGAACAGGTGGGCCGCCATTTGCTCCGCGTGAGCTGGAGCGATCCGCACTGGGAGAAAAAATCCGGCCAGGTGATGGCGATGGAGCGCGCCACGCTGTACGGGTTGGTGGTCTACCAGCACCGGCGCGTGCACTACGGCCCGATGAACCCGCAGGAAGCACGCGAGCTGTTTATCCGCCGCGGGCTGGTGGAGGGCGAGTTCGACACCAAGCTGCCGTTTTTCGCGCATAACCAGCGGCTGACACGCGAGATCGAGAATCTGGAACACAAGTCGCGCCGCCAGGACGTGCTGGTGGACGATGAACTGATTTTTGCGTTCTACGACCGTCTGATCCCCGCGGAGATCCATCAGCAGGCCACGTTCGAGCAGTGGTACCAGAGCGAAAGCGCGCGCGACCGCAAGCTGCTTTACCTGAACCGCGAAGAGCTGATGCGCCACGAGGCTGCCGGCATCACCACGGACCTGTTCCCCAAGGTCATGCCGGTGGCCGGCGTCGATATGTCGCTGACCTATCATTTCGAACCTGGCAGCCATCGCGACGGCGTGACGCTGACCGTGCCGCTGTACGCGCTCAACCAGGTGCGCCCGGAGCGGGCCGACTGGCTGGTGCCGGGCATGGTCAAGGAGAAGGTCCACCTGCTGCTCAAGTCGCTGCCGCAGAAGCTGCGGCGCCATTGCGTGCCGCTGCCGGATTACGCGGCGGGCTTTGTCGATCGCAATCCCTTTGGCGAAGGCGAACTGCTCGACGTGCTGATCGCCGACATCCGCGAGCAGACCGGCACCATGGTCAAGCGCGCGGACTTCAAGCTGGAAACCCTGCCCGCTCACCACGCGATGAATTTCAAGGTGGTGGACGAGCACGGCAGGCAGCTGGACATGGGCCGTAACCTGGCGCAGCTGCGCGCCGAGTTCGGCGGGCAGGCGCAGCAGTCGTTCCAGAACATCGCGGCGCGCGATGTGCCGGCGGCCGAGGCCGGGCAGTACGAAAACCTGACCAGCTGGTCGTTCGGCGAACTGCCGGAGCTGCTGGAGATCCGCAAGGGCAACCAGACGCTGTATGGCTACCCGGCGCTGGTTGACCACACCACCTATTGCGAAGTGGAGGTGTTCGACGATCCGCAGGAGGCGGTGCGCATCCACCACGCCGGGCTGCGCCGCCTGTTCGCGCTGCAATTGCGCGAGCAGGTGAAGTTCCTGGAGAAGAACATCCCCGGCCTGCAGCAGATGGCGATGCAGTACATGACGCTGGGCACGCAGGAAATGCTGCGCGACCAGATCGTGATGCTGGCGCTGGAGCGGGCCTGCCTGCAGGCGCCGCTGCCGCGCAACGAGGCCGAGTTCGCCGCGCGTAAGGAGGAAGGGCGCTCGCGCCTGAACCTGCTCGCGCAGGAAATCGCCCGGCTGGTTGGGGCGGTGCTGGCCGAATACGCGACGCTGCCGCGCAAGCTGATCCAGGCCAAGCCGTTTGCCGCTGCGCATGCCGATATGCAGGCGCAGCTGACGCGGCTGATGGGCAAGAACTTCGTGGCCGATACGCCTTACCAGCAGCTGGTGCATTTCCCGCGCTACCTGAAGGGCATCGCCATGCGCATCGACAAGATCAAGGGCGATCCGGCGCGCGATACGCAGCGCCTGCAGGAAATCACGCCGCTGTTGCAGCAATGGCAGCGCGCCGAGACGCAATTGCGGCAGCAGGGCAGGGGTGTGGAAGACGCCCGGCTGGACGAGTTCCGCTGGATGCTGGAAGAGCTGCGGATCGCGCTCTTCGCGCAGGAATTGCGCACGCCGGTGCCGATGTCGGTGAAGCGGCTGCAAAAGGTGTGGGAGGCCATGCAGCGCTGAAGACCGGGCGCGTCGCCCCGCCCGGGCACTGGTCCGGGCGGAGATTGTGACCAAATGTTAGTTTGTTGCGCTAGGTCATCGGATCACAGTCCGAAAACGTTAGAATGATCGATTAAGTCATTGTTTAACGGTCTTATGCTCGCATTGCGTCGTGTAGTTTCCGGGTTTGCCGCCATCGGCACCCTGGCCCTGGGGATGGTAGCGGCGCCGGCGTTGGCGGAAGTCGTGGTGGTGCTCAATTCGGGTGATGCCACGGTCACGCTGATTGACAAGGACACCCAGAAGGTGCTGGAGACGTTCCCGATCGGGAAGGAGCCGCACCACCTGATCGCCACCCCTGACGACAAGTCGCTGATTGTCGCCAATGCGGTGGGCAACGACCTGGTCTTCCTTGATCCGGTTACCGGCAAGGTCCAGCAGCGCGTTGCCAATATCGACGATCCCTACCAGATCGGCTTCTCGCCCGACCAGAAATGGTTCCTGGCTACCGGCAACCGGCTGGATCGGGTTGATATCTACCGTTGGGACGGCAAGGCGCTGAAGATCGCCAAGCAGTTGCCGCTGGCCAAGACCCCCAGCCATATCGCCTTCACCGACGATAGCCGCATCGCCTTTGTCACGTTGCAGGACTCCAACGAGGTGGTCGCCATCGACCTGCCCACGCAGACCGTGATGTGGCGCATGGATGCCGGTTCCGCACCCGCGGGCGTATGGGTCACGCCGGACCAGAAATACCTGTTGGTAGGCATGACCGGCGCCGACTACGTGGCCGTGATCGACTGGCGTACCCGCACGATGGTCAAGCAGATCCAGACCGGCAAGGGCGCGCACAACTTCCGCGCGGTGGGCGACAAGCGCCATCTGTTCCTGTCCAACCGGGTTTCCGGCACCATCAGCATCATCGACCAGCAGACCCTGACCAAGGTCGGCGACATCACCGGCCTGCCGGCCGGCCCCGACGACATGGAGCTGACGGCCGACGGCAAGACCCTGTGGGTGAGTTTCCGCTGGGCGCGCTCGGTGGGCCTGATCGACGTGGCCAGTCGCAAGCTGGTCAAGACCATCCGCGTGGGCCGTTCGCCCCACGGTATTTATTTCCGTACCCGCGCACCGCTTTATTGAGGGATGGCGGGTAGCCGCGCCACGGGCGGGAACGCCGCGGCCGGCACGGTATCGAAACTAGTATGGCCGCTGCCACTCCAACGCAGTCACAGGAAATCAGGACAGGCATCATGAGCAAGATTTCGCAGCCCTGGCTGCCCGGCGCCCTGGTCCGCGCGGTGGCTGCGGGGCTTGCCGCCACCGGGCTGGCGCTGGCCGCCTCGCCGGCCGGCTCGGCCGAAGCCGGGCAGACCGCGCCACCGGCCTGCCGCGCCGGCACGCTCTACCTGACCTTCGACACCGGCAGCATGAGCCAGGCGGCGCTGATTGCCGACACGCTGCGCCGCCACCATATCAAGGCCACCTTCTTCCTCGCCAACGAGCCTACGATCAACAAGGACAGCTCGCTCGATCCGGGCTGGGCCGCATACTGGAAGACCCTGGCGGCCGATGGCCATGTCTTTGGCAGCCATACCTTCGATCACGTCTACCTGCGCGGCGTGCGCGACGGCAAGGTGAAGATGCGCCCGCAGTTCGGCGCGCATGCGGGGCAGGATGTGGTCATGGACCAGCAGAGCTTCTGCAGCGAACTCAACCGCAGCGCGCAGGCGCTGCGCAGCCTTGCCGGGACCGCCATGTCGCCGCTGTGGCGCGCGCCGGGCGGCCATACCGCACCGCAGACCCTGCAATGGGCCGAGCAGTGCGGTTTCAAGCATGTGGGCTGGGCGCCGGCGGGCTTCCTCGGGGACGAGCTATCTTCCGAGCGTTTTTCCAACCAGGCATTACTGGCGCGCGCGCTGCGCGACCTGCGCGATGGCGACATCGCCATGGCCCATCTTGGCATCTGGTCGCGCAAGGATCCGTGGGCGCCCGGCGTGCTGGAGCCGCTGATCAGCGGCCTGGAGCAGAAGGGCTTCTGCTTTGCGACGCTGCGCGACCATCCGGCCTATCGTGACTGGATACGCGGCCAGGCCGCCACCATGGCCGGGAGACGCTGATGCTCGATGCGCTCAATGCCTGGGTAGGCCAGATCGAGGCCACGCTGTTCCAGGATGTGATCCTGCCCGTGGTCTACCAACTCGGCTTCGGCGGTTATGCCGAGGACGCCTTCACCGGCACCGAATGGCTGCTTGTGGGGCTGGTGCAGATCGCAGTGATGGTGCTGATTCTCGGGCCGCTGGAAAAGCTGCGCCCGGTCGAGGCCGTCACGGATCGCGCAGCGATCCGCACGGATATCCTCTATACCGTGGTGCATCGCCTTGGCCTGTTCCGGCTCGCCATGTTCTTCCTGCTCGGGCCGCTGATGGACGGGTTGGAAGGACATCTGCGGCTGCTTGGCTGGCAGCGCGTGAATGTGGAAGACTGGTGGCCGGCGGTGACCTCGATCCCGCTGGTCAGCTTCTTCATTTACCTGCTGCTGTTCGACCTGCTCGACTACTGGTACCACCGGCTCTCGCATACCTACCGGTGGTGGTGGAGCCTGCATGCCGTGCATCACAGCCAGCGCCAGATGACGCTGTGGAGCGACAACCGCAACCACCTGCTCGACGACATGCTGCGCGACGTGGTGTTCGCCGTGGCCGCGCTGGCGGTGGGCGTCGAGCCATCGCAGTACGTGCTGCTGGTGGCGCTGTCGCAACTGCTGCAAAGTTTGCAGCATGCCAACCTGCGCCTGCACTTTGGCCCCCTGGGCGAGCGGTTGCTGGTCTCGCCGCGCTTTCACCGCATGCATCATGCGGTGGGTCTCGGGCACGAGGCAATCGGCCGGCCCACCCGGCTGGGCGGATGCAACTACGGCGTGATCTTCCCCTGGTGGGACATGCTGTTTCGCACCGCCGTATTCACCGACGCCTATTACCCCACCGGCATCCGCGACCAGATGCCGCCGCCGGCAGGCAAGGGACGCAACTACGGCACCGGTTTGCTGTCCCAGCAGTGGTACGGCATCAAGCGCCTGCTGCGGCGCGGCTGACGCGCCTGGCCGCCTGAGCGGCGGCCAGGTGGCGCCATCCCCCCCGCCTGCCGTATCGGCGGCGCCGGGCTGTCAAGCAGCGGCCGCGCACGCGTCCCCCGCGACACTTATGACGTGTGCTAGTCTATTTGTCCCCGCCTTTGTGGAAACCCAATTCACTGCATGAACGATATTTTCCGCGCGCTTGGCCGTGCCCTGATCAGCCAGTTGCATCCGCGCATGCTGATGCTCACCGTCATTCCTTTCCTGCTCGCCACCGGGCTGTGGGGTGGCCTGCTGCTGTGGGGATGGGAGCCGATCATGACGGCCGCGCGCGGCGTGCTGGAAGCCTCGGTGCTGACCAGCTGGATCTACGGCGCGCTCGACTGGTTCGGCCTGCAGTCCCTGCGCACGGTGGTGGCGCCGCTGTTCGTGATCGCGCTGATGATCCCGCTGGTGATCGCCTCCATGCTGGTGTTTATCAGCCTGTTCTCGGTGCCGGCGGCGGTGCGGCACCTGGAGCGCAGCTATCCGGACCTGGTCAAGTCCAGGGGCGGCAGCATGTTGGGCAGCGTGTTCCACGCACTGGGCAGCACCATGGTGTTCCTGCTGCTGGCGCTGGTGACGTTGCCTCTGTGGCTGATTCCGCCGTTCTTCGCGCTGATTCCGCCGTTGCTGTGGGGCTGGCTGACCTACCGCGTGATGACCTACGATGCGCTGGCCCAGCATGCCACCGCGGAGGAGCGCAAGACGCTGATGAAGCGCCACCGCGGGGCCTTGCTCACCATTGGCGTGGCAGTGGGCCTGCTGGGCTCGGCGCCGACGCTGATCTGGGTGTTTTCGGCGGCGCTGATTTTTCTCTTTCCGTTCGTACTGGCCGCCACGCTTTGGCTCTACGTGCTGATTTTTATCTTCTCGGCGCTGTGGTTCGGCCATTTCTGCCTGCGCGCGCTGGAGCAGTTGCGTGTCGAACGCGCGGCCGCGGCCGCAGCGGCCGCGCCGGTGGTGGACGTTATCGATCTCGCGCCGTCGGATGTGCGGCGCCTTGAACAATCCTGAAGCGAGGGCATCATGGGTTTCGGCCTGATCGTCATTGGTGACGAGATTTTGTCGGGGCGGCGTGAAGACAAGCATATGCGCCGTGCCATCGAACTGCTGGCGGCGCGCGGGCTGGCGCTGGACTGGGCGGAGTACGTGGGCGACGAACGCGCACGCATTACCGCGACGCTGCGCCGTACCTTCGCCGGCGACGATGTGGTGTTCTGCACCGGCGGCATTGGCGCGACCCCGGACGATCACACCAGGCAGTGCGCGGCGGCTGCGCTGGGGGTGCCGCTTGAGTTGCATCCCGAGGCGCGGGAACTGATCGCGCAGCGCATTGCCGAGACGGCGGCTGGCGATGCGGTCAAGGCCGACCTGAACCTGCCGGAAAACCAGCATCGCTTCAAGATGGGCGAATTCCCCGCCGGGGCGCGCATCATCCCGAACAGCTACAACCGCATCCCCGGATTCTCGGTGGCCGACCATCACTTCATGCCGGGCTTCCCGGTGATGGCGTGGCCGATGATGGAATGGGTGCTGGACCACTACTATCCGCACCTGTTCCATCTGGCGGTGCAGGTGGAGCGCTCCTTCCTGGTGTTCGAGGCGCCGGAGTCCACGCTGACGCCGCTGATGGAGCGGGTCGAGGCCGCGTTCGACGGCATCCGCGTGTTCAGCCTGCCGTCGGTGGGAGATGCCAAGCGCGGCGAACTTTATGCGCGCCGCCATATTGACCTGGGCGTCAAGGGCCCGGCCGATCAGGTCGAGCCGGCCTATGCCATGCTGCGCGAAGGTGTGCGGGCGATGGGCTTCGAACTGGTGGAAGTGGCAGCGCGGAGGCCAGGCGATCCGGCGGGGGACTGAACCGCCAAGCGCCGGGGAAATGAAAAACGGGACAGCCAGGCTGTCCCGTTTTGCTTGGGGCGCGGGCGTGCCGCCGCTTCAGGCGCCATGCCAGGGAAGGCCCCGGAAGCACCAGCCTTCCACCGTCTTGCGGTGATGGTGTTCATCGCGGCTGCCTTCGAAACCTTCCAGCACATCCATCGCGTACTGGTAGCCAGCCTCCGTGGCGACGCGGGCGGCGTGCTTGGAGCGCGCCGCGCTGCGGCACAGGAACAGCACCGGCACGTCGGCGGGCACGCGGGTCTTCAGCTGGGCGATGAACGCAGCATTCTGCGCGCCGCCCGGATAGCTGCTCCATTCCACATGCGCCGCCTGGGCTTCCGGCAGGTCCGGCGCGCCGATCCAGTCCAGTTCGGCCTGCGTGCGCACATCCACCATCACGGCAGTGGGGTCGCCCTGCAGCAAGGCGAAGGCTTCCTGCGGGGAGAGGGCGCCGAAGTAGGGCAGTTGGTTTTGCTGCTGGCGCTGGCGCGCCGCTTGGAGGAGTTCGTCTCGGGTGGTCATCTGGGTGACAAAATCGATGGGTGGAATAGCGTCAGGGGGAGCCCGGCAAGTATTCTAGCGCGCCGGGAGTGCGTGCCGGTGCGTTTGGCGGGGAACGGTATAGACTTCCGCCGGGACAACGGGAATACCGGCGGCATGGTGTCCGCACCGGGTACTTCTGCACCGCAAGCAGGCAAGACTGCCCCGCTCGCGCCAAAATGAACTAATCTGGTGCGTGAGCACGGAAACGGTGCAAATTGGCGTGCAAATGCACCATTAGGGTGTTTTTGTTTGCGGCGGTCGCGGAGCCTTGCCGCAGCGGGCGCGACCGACGAGGCAGCAGAATTGTGGTGTATGTCATATGCTGCACCCGGAACGCGCCGCAGGCCCTGAATCGCGCCGCGCAGCTGCACTTTTTTCGGGAACGCAGGGGTGACAAGGGGGTTGCCTTGGCACGCTTTCTGCTAACATTCCTCGTCCCTTTCGTGGCCGATCTTTATCCTGCCCCCAACGCCTTCCAGGCGTAGCGCTGTAGAGATCGACGCAAGAATGGCTTTATAGACTTCAGCCGAATTTCCAGGAGATAGGCATGGCCCACAGCGTTGCAGATGTGATGAAGCTTGTGAAGGAAAACGACGTCAAGTTCGTCGATTTCCGTTTCACCGATACCAAAGGCAAAGAGCAACACGTGTCGGTACCCGTGTCGCACTTCGACGAAGACAAGTTTGAAAGCGGCCACGCTTTCGACGGCTCGTCGATCGCCGGCTGGAAGGGTATCGAGGCTTCGGACATGCTGCTGATGCCGGATCCGAACACCGCCAACGTCGATCCGTTTTACGAAGAACCCACCCTGATCCTGACCTGCGACGTGGTTGAACCGTCGGACGGCAAGGGTTATGACCGCGACCCGCGTTCCATCGCCAAGCGCGCCGAGGCTTACCTGAAGAGCACGGGCCTGGGCGACACCGCCTTCTTCGGTCCGGAACCCGAATTCTTCATCTTCGACGGCGTGACCTGGAACATCGACATGCAGGGCTGTTCCGTCAAGATCCAGTCGGAAGAAGCACCGTGGTCGTCGGGCAAGGAATTCGAGCACGGCAACAGCGGTCACCGTCCGGGCAAGAAGGGCGGCTACTTCCCGGTCGCCCCGATCGACACGTTCCAGGATATCCGTTCGGAAATGTGCCTGATCCTGGAATCGCTGGGCATCCCCGTGGAAGTCCACCACCACGAAGTTGCCGGCCAGGGCCAGAACGAAATCGGCACCAAGTTCAGCACGCTGGTGCAGCGCGCCGACTGGACCCAGCTGCAAAAGTATGTGATCCAGAACGTCGCCCACACCTACGGCAAGACCGCCACCTTCATGCCGAAGCCGGTCGTTGGCGACAACGGCTCGGGCATGCACGTGCACCAGTCCGTATGGAAGGACGGCCAGAACCTGTTCGCGGGCAACGGCTACGCCGGCCTGTCGGAATTCGCCCTGTACTACATCGGCGGCATCATCAAGCACGCTCGCGCGCTGAACGCCCTGACCAATCCGGGCACGAATTCGTACAAGCGTCTGGTGCCGGGCTTCGAGGCACCGGTCAAGCTGGCGTACTCGGCTCGCAACCGTTCGGCTTCGATCCGCATTCCGTACGTTGCCAATCCGAAGGGCCGCCGTATCGAGACCCGCTTCCCGGATCCGCTGATGAACCCGTACCTGGGCTTCTCGGCACTGCTGATGGCCGGCCTGGATGGCGTGCAGAACAAGATCCACCCGGGCGAAGCTGCCGACAAGAACCTGTACGACCTGCCGCCGGAAGAGGATGCAAAGATCCCGACCGTGTGCTCCAGCCTCGACCAGGCCCTGGAATACCTCGACAATGACCGCGAGTTCCTGACGCGCGGCGGCGTCTTCTCCAACTCCATGATCGATGCCTACATCGAACTGAAGATGGAAGAAGTGACCCGCTTCCGCATGACGACTCACCCGATCGAGTTCGACATGTACTACTCGCTGTAAGGCGAGGCGTTGCCAGGTTGTGACCGGGCAACAGTTGCACCAGGAAGGGGCGGCTTCGGCTGTCCCTTTTTGTTTTGTTCGCTGGTTTGATCGCTAGAATGGGGCTCCTTTCCCACCATCCCTGCTGATGTCAATGGACGCGCTCGAATTCCCGCCCCCCTCGCTCCACCCGGTGCACCGCTTCGGTGCCCGCATGCACGCATCGGCAGCCGTTTGCGCCATGCTGGCGCTGGCCCTGCTGTGCTGGAGCCGCCCGGCCCCGGCCCAGTCGGAAATCTATGTCTGCACCGGCCCCAACGGGGTGCCGGAATACCGGAACGGCAACGGCGGCAAGGGCTGCAAGCGGCTCAGCCTGCCCGAGGTGATGACCGTGCCGGGCGGGCGCGTGAATGCCCCTGCGGCGGGCAAGGGCGCCGGCCCTGCCGTGGCGCCCGCGGCGTTTCCGCGAGTCGACAGCGCGACCCAGAAAAGCCGCGATGGCGAGCGCCGCGCCGTACTCGACCAGGAGCTGCAAAGCGAAGAGGCCAAGCTGGCCGCGCTGCGCGCCGAGTACAACAACGGCCAGCCCGAGCGCCAGGGCAATGAACGCAACTACCAGAGGTATCTCGACCGCACCGCCGCGCTACGCGACGACATTGCGCGCGGTGAGGCCAATGCCGCTTCACTGCGGCGCGAACTCTCCAACTTGAAGGACTAGTGTCATGCGTCGCCTGATTCGCAGCGTCTCGCGCAAGGTAGCCTCGGCCGGAGCCGGTACCCCGCCCGAAGGAGAGGCCGTGGTGCTGCCCCTGGGCGATGTGTCCTACCACCAGGGGCTGGACGTCGTGGCCAACCCCGTGTTGCTGGTGCGCCAGCCCGGCCTGCGCATCGTCTATGCCAATCCCGCGGCCGAGGCGAGTTTCGCGGTGTCGCGCAAGGCCATGGTGGAGCTGTCGCTCGCGGACCTGTTTGGTAGCTCGGAAGAGCTGGCCAGCATGATAGAGACCGTGATTTCGCGGCAGTTCGATGCCCGCCGGCAAGACGTGGTGCTGCATCCGCCGTTGCAGGAGCCCATGCACGCCCATGTCGTCATCGGGGCGCTGGACGCCAATTCCGACGCCGTGGTGGTGGAGGTGCTGCCCAACGAGCAAAAGGTGCGCAGCGACCGCGAGGAGCGCATCCTCGACCTGACCTCGGCCAACAAGGAATTGATCCGCAATCTCGCCCACGAGATCAAGAACCCGCTGGGCGGCATCCGCGGCGCGGCGCAACTGCTTGAGTTCGAGTTGCCCGATCGTTCGCTGCGCGAATACACGCAGGTCATCATCAAGGAGTCGGATCGCCTGCAGACTTTGGTGGACCGCCTGCTGGAGCCGCACCGCCATCCGCATATCGTGTCCGACCTCAATATCCACGAGGTGCTGGAGCGCGTGCGCTCGGTGGTGCTGGCCGAATTCCCCTCCGGGCTGGATATCGTGCGCGACTACGACGCGAGCCTGCCCGACTTGCGCGGCGACATGGAACAGTTGATCCAGGCCGTGCTCAACATCGTCCACAACGCCGCCCAGGCGCTCGCCGAGCGCGTCGCGCGCGGCGATGCGCAGATCATCCTGCGTACCAGGGTGGCCCGCCAGGTAACAATTGCCAAGCGTTTGTTCAAGCTGGCATTGGACTTGCATGTCATCGATAACGGTCCGGGCATCCCCGAGGATATTCGCGAACGCATCTTCTACCCGCTGGTGTCGGGTAGGGATGGCGGCAGCGGCCTCGGTCTCACACTCGCTCAAACCTTCGTGCAGCAGCACGAGGGCTTGATCGAATGTGAGAGCCGGCCCGGCTGTACCGACTTCCGTATCCTGCTGCCCCTGCATTGAGCGCATCGGCGACAGCAATTGGAACTGCCCCAATGATTGCTGCCGACCGGCTTGCCGGCGGTGTGCGGCCAGGTTCACGGAAGACCAAATGACACCGAGCAGACAAGCGACGCACATGAAGCCGATCTGGATAGTCGACGACGATCAATCAATCCGCTGGGTCCTGGAAAAGGCCCTCGCCCGTGAAAGCCTGCTTTCGCGCAGCTTCACCAACGTGCGCGACGTACTGGCCGCGCTGGAAGATGACGAGCCGCAAGTCCTGATCTCCGACATCCGCATGCCGGGAGGCTCGGGCCTGGATTTGCTGCAAGCGCTCAAGGCCCGGCACCCGGGGCTGCCCGTCATCGTGATGACGGCCTACTCCGACCTGGACAGCGCGGTAGCCGCTTTCCAGGGCGGGGCCTTCGAATATCTGGCCAAGCCGTTCGACGTCGACAAGGCGGTCGAGCTGATCCGCCGCGCGCTGCAGGAAAGCCTGCGCGAGGAGGAGCTGGAAGACCGCCTGGTCGACGCGCCCGAGATTCTCGGGCAGGCGCCGGCCATGCAGGATGTGTTCCGCGCCATCGGCCGCCTGTCGCAGTCGAACGTGACGGTGCTGATCACCGGTGAGTCCGGCACCGGCAAGGAACTGGTGGCGCAGGCGCTGCACAAGCACAGCCCGCGCGCCAATGGGCCCTTTATCGCGCTCAATACCGCGGCCATCCCCAAGGATCTGCTCGAGTCGGAATTGTTCGGCCATGAGCGCGGCGCCTTCACCGGCGCGCAGACCATGCGCCGCGGCCGCTTCGAGCAGGCCGAGGGCGGCACGCTGTTCCTCGACGAAATCGGCGATATGCCGTTCGACCTGCAAACGCGCCTGCTGCGTGTGCTGTCGGATGGCAACTTCTACCGCGTGGGGGGGCACAATCCGCTGCGCGCCAATGTGCGCGTGATTGCCGCCACCCACCAGAACCTGGAAACGCGCGTCAAGGAAGGGCTGTTCCGCGAGGATTTGTTCCACCGCCTCAACGTGATCCGGCTGCGCCTGCCACCGCTGCGCGAGCGGCCGGAAGACATTACGCTGCTGGCCCGTCATTTCCTGCAGAAGAGCGCCAAGGAACTAGGCGTCGAGCCCAAGCGCATGTCGGACGAGGCCCTGGTCTATGTCAGCACGCTGCCATTCCCCGGCAACGTCCGCCAGCTCGAGAACCTGTGCAACTGGCTGACCGTGATGGCGCCGGCGCAGACCATCGAGGTCAAGGACATGCCGCGCGAGATGATCGGCACGGGCACGCCGCAGGGCAGCCATGCCGGTGTGCCGCGCATGGCGGAGCCACGCGCCGAGGGCAGGGCGGACGACGCCGAGGGCCACGACGCCGTCGACTATGGCGCCGCGCCTGCCGGCATGGGCGCGGAGGCCGATTCCGCGCAGGCCTACGCGAACCGCACTGCTGCCGCGAGCGCGATTGCCGGCTGGGAGCACCTGCTGGCAGGGGAGGCCCGCGCCATGCTGGAGTCTGGCCAGCCGGAGGTGATGGATGCGCTCACGCGGCGCTTCGAGAAGGCGGTGCTGGAGGCGGCCCTGGGCGTGACGCGTGGGCGCCGTGTCGAGGCGGCAACCCGCCTGGGCATCGGCCGCAACACCATTACCCGCAAGCTGCAGGAACTGGGCTTCGATTGAAGCAGGTAGTGGGTTGCTGCGGGGCACAAAAAAACAGCCGGGCTTGTCCCGGCTCTTTTTTTGATGGTGGCTTGCCGCCGTCGCCTTTCGTCGCCGCGCTCAGTCGCGCGCGGCCAGCAGCAACGCTGCCATCTCGGCAAAACCCTCGCCGCAAGCCGCCTCGGTAATGTAGGCGGGCTTGGCCGGCAGTTGCGGCAGGATGTCGCGGATATTGGCGACCCCGACCGACAAGGGGAAATGGGCGAACATGCTCGCATCGTTGGCCGAGTCGCCGATAAACAGCCACTCGTCGCGTTCGGCATCGAGGTCGGCGCCCAGCAATTCCGCAGCGCACAACTGGCTCATGCTCAGCTTGTCGTGCTCCCCGAACCATCCATTGACATGGATCGAACTGACGGTAGCGGTCATGCCGGCTTCGCGCATCAGGCTGACAACGCGGTCGACCGCTGCCGGGGGTAGTGGCGCCACGTCCTCGGCATGGTCGATGGCCAGGTCGGCGGCGTGCCAGGCCTGGTCGGAGGCCAGCGCGCAGCCCGGCACCTCTTGCACGATGCGTGCGCCCAGGGCATGGATGCGCGCCAGGTTATCGGCCCGGGTAGCGGAGTCGTCCAGGTAGCGGGTCACGAGCTTCCCCGCGCGCAGGTGGGAGTAAAAGGCACCGTTTTCGCCAATGATGGCGTCCACTGGCCAGAGCCGGGTCAGGATCTCGGCCCAGGCAATGCAGCGGCCGGTCACCGGGATGACATGGAGGCCGGCTCGCTTGAGCTGGTCCAGCGCAAGGTAGGTGGCCGCCGGCAGCCTGCCGTCGGTGGTGATGGTGCCGTCGATATCGGTCAGTACGCCGCGAACGCGGCGCAGCGCCGGAGCGGGAAGGGTGTGGATGGCTTGCATAGCGCAAGATTTTACCCTGTCAAGCTGTCGATAAATCGTTGTCATATTATTGTAATTTAGTAGAAATGCCCGGTTTTCCAATCCGACACGGCGGGGTAACATCCGGCTGTCACAAAAACTGCATACAGTCGGACGATTTTTGTCCGTACTGAGAAAACAAAACTAGGAGCTGTCGATGACCTTCCAACGTACCGTGCTGAAGATTGCGGCCTTTGCCGCGCTGGCCGGGGCCGGGACCGCCCACGCCGCTGTGGAGATCCAATGGTGGCATGCCATGCAGGGCGCGCTGAATGACAAGGTGAACGAGATCGCCGACAAGTTCAACGCCAGCCAGTCCGACTACAAGATCGTGCCGGTCAATAAAGGCAACTACGACGAGACCATGGCAGCGGGCATCGCCGCCTTCCGCGCCGGTACGCAGCCTGCCATCCTGCAGGTCTTCGAAGTGGGCACCGCGACCATGATGAGCGCCAAGGGGGCCATCAAGCCGGTATCCACCGTGATGAAGGATGCGGGCGAGAAATTCGACCAGAAGATCTACATCCCCGCCGTCGCCGGCTACTACACCTCGTCCAAGGGCGAGATGCTGTCCTTCCCGTTCAATAGTTCGACCACGGTCTTCTATTACAACAAGGACGCCTTCAAGAAGGCCGGCCTGGACGCCAGCAAGCCGCCCAAGACCTGGCCCGAAGTGATGCAGTACTCGGCCAAGATCAAGGCCTCCGGCGGCCAGTGCGCGTACACCACCGACTGGCAGGGCTGGGTGCACCTGGAGAGCTTCTCGGCCTGGCACAACACGCTGTTCGCCACCAAGAACAACGGCTTCGGCGGCACCGATGCGCGCCTGGTCTTCAACAGCCCGCTGCATGTCAAGCACATCGCCAACCTGCAGGAAATGGTGAAGAAGGGCTACTTCAGCTACGGCGGGCGCAAGTCGGAATCGCAGGCCAAGTTCTATAACGGCGAATGCGCGATGTTCACCGGTTCGTCGGCTTCGCTGGCCAATATCCGCAAGAATGCCAAGTTCGCCTTCGGCGTATCGCAGCTGCCGTACTACGCGGACGTGCCGGGCGCCCCGCAGAACACCATCATCGGCGGCGCTTCGCTGTGGGTCATGGGCGGCAAGAAGGCCGAGGAGTACAAGGGCGTGGCCAAGTTCTTCACCTACCTGTCGCGTCCGGAAATCCAGTCCGACTGGCACCAGGCTACCGGCTACCTGCCGGTCACCATGGCGGCCTACGAGCTGACCAAGAAGTCCGGCTACTATGACAAGAACCCGGGCGCCGACGTGTCCGTGGAGCAGATGGTGGTCAAAACCACCGACAAGTCGCGCGGCGTGCGCCTTGGCAACCTGGTGCAGATCCGTACCGTGGTTGACGAGGAACTCGAAGCGGTCTGGGCAGGCAAGAAGCAGCCCCAGGAAGCCCTCGATACCGCCGTCAAGCGCGGCAACGATCTGCTCGAGCGTTTCCAGAAGACCGCGCGCGAGTAAGCTAGGCCTGTTTTGCCGCAAAACGGGCGGGGCAGTATCCCGCCCGTTTTTGTTGGCCCGGCGCATTGGCCGGGGCGTTCCCGCAAGGGTGCGTCCCGGCCAATGCGCCGATTGGTTGGCGCGCCGCTTCGCGGACTCGCGCTGTGATCTGGTTTGATGCCGCTTCGCGCGGCATCCGTTGGACAATTGCCCATGGAAAAACGGGTTGTCTTCCGATCGCGATGGCTGCCTTATCTGCTGGTTTTTCCGCAGATCGCCATCACGCTCATCTTCTTCTTCTGGCCCGCGGGCCAGGCCCTGTACCAGTCCGTGCTGCAGCAGGACGCGTTCGGCATCAACCTGGACTTTGTCGGGCTGGAGAACTTCCGCACGCTGTGGAATGATCCGCTCTACCTGGAGTCCTTCCGCATTACCGGCGTATTCGCCGTGGGCGTCACGCTGGTGGGGCTCTCCTTCGCGCTCGTGCTGGCGTATTTCGCCGACCGCGTGCTGCGTGGCGCGATGGCCTACAAGATGCTGCTGATCTGGCCCTATGCCGTGGCGCCGGCAGTGGCGGGCGTGCTGTGGATGTTCCTGTTCAACCCCAGCCTGGGCGTGGTGTCGTACGCGCTGCGCGCGCTGGGCATGGACTGGAACTTCCTGCTCAACGGACAGCAGGCTCTCACCCTGGTGATCCTGGTGGCGGCGTGGAAACAGATCAGCTACAACTTCCTGTTCTTCCTGGCGGGCCTGCAGAGCATTCCAAAGTCGCTGATCGAGGCTGCCGCCATCGACGGCGCGGGGCCGTGGCGCCGTTTCTGGTCGATCATCTTTCCGCTGCTGTCGCCGACCACCTTCTTCCTGATGGTGATCAACGTGGTGTACGCGTTCTTCGATACCTTCGCCATCATCGACTCGGTGACGCACGGTGGTCCGTTCAACTCCACCAACACGCTGGTCTACAAGGTGTTCCACGACGGTTTCCGCGGCATGGACATCGGTGGCTCGGCAGCGCAGTCGGTGGTGCTGATGGTGATCGTGATCGCGCTCACGGTGGTGCAGTTCCGCTACGTGGAACGCAAGGTTCAATACTGATCAGGCGGGCGCAAACATGGTAGAACGACGACCCTTTCTGGATTTCCTCACGCATGCGGTGCTGATCCTCGGCATCCTGGTAGTGGCGTTTCCGGTCTATATCACCTTCGTGGCCTCCACGCTGACGGCGGAGCAGGTGCTTGACGCACCGATGACGCTGATCCCCGGCGGCCATTTCTTCGAGAACTATCGCACCGTGCTGTTCAGGGGCGTGGGCGAGTCCGCTTCCCCCGTCTCCAGCATGATGTTCAACAGCCTGATCATGGCGCTGGGCATTTCGCTGGGCAAGATCGCGATTTCGATCATCTCGGCCTTCGCGGTGGTGTACTTCAAGTTCCCGCTGCGCAAGACCTTCTTCTGGATGATCTTCATCACGCTGATGCTGCCGGTGGAAGTGCGGATCCTGCCGACCTACAAGGTAGTGTCGGACCTGGGCATGCTGGATAGCTACTTTGGCCTGACCATCCCGATCATCGCCTCGGCCACCGCGACCTTCCTGTTCCGCCAGTTCTTCCTGACCATCCCGGACGAGTTGGCCGAGGCCGCGCGCATCGACGGTGCCGGGCCGCTGCGCTTCTTCAAGGACGTGGTGCTGCCGCTGTCCAAGACCAGCATCGCGGCGCTGTTCGTGATCCAGTTCATCTACGGCTGGAACCAGTACCTGTGGCCGCTCCTGATCACCACGCAGAAGTCGATGACGCCGGTGGTGGTGGGCGTGACGCAGATGATCTCCCGCTCCGGAGACGCAGCCACCGACTGGAACCTGGTGATGGCCACCGTGATGCTGGCCATGGTGCCGCCCGCGATCGTGGTGGTGCTGATGCAGAAGTGGTTCGTCAAGGGCCTGGTCGAAACCGAAAAATAAGCGGGCGGGGCGGGGTGTGCCCACTGGTTGGCGCGCCCGCCACGCTTGCCCAGCGAGAAAGAATAGCAATGGCAAAACTGTCGCTTCGCAACGTACAGAAGACCTACGCCGGCAACGTCAAGGTTGTGCACGGCATCGATATGGAAATCAACGATGGCGAGTTCATCGTCATTGTCGGCCCGTCGGGCTGCGGCAAATCCACGCTGTTGCGCATGGTGGCCGGGCTTGAAGCCATCAGTGGCGGGGAGGTGCATATTGGCGAGAAGATCGTCAATAACCTCGAACCCGCCGAGCGGGACATCGCCATGGTGTTCCAGAACTACGCGCTCTATCCGCATATGAGCGTGTACGACAACATGGCTTATGGCTTGAAGATACGTGGCATGGCAAAGAGCGAGATCGAGCAGCGCGTCAAGCATGCCGCGGGCATTCTCGAGTTGGCGCCGCTGCTGGAGCGCAAGCCGCGCGCCTTGTCGGGCGGCCAGCGCCAGCGCGTGGCCATGGGCCGCGCGATCGTGCGCGAGCCTGCCGTGTTCCTGTTCGACGAACCGCTGTCCAACCTCGACGCCAAGCTGCGGGTGCAGATGCGCCTGGAACTGAAGGAACTGCATCGGCGCCTGCGTACCACCAGCATGTATGTGACGCACGACCAGGTCGAGGCCATGACGCTGGCCGACCGCATGATGGTGCTCAACGGCGGGCGCGTGGAACAGATCGGCACGCCGCTGGAAGTCTATGCGCGCCCCGCCAGCACGTTCGTCGCCAGCTTCATCGGCTCGCCGCCGATGAACCTCGTGCCGGTTGCGCGGACCAATGGCGGGCAGGGCGAGGCGCAGATGCGTGTGGAGCAGAAGGAGGGCGCCCAAGGGCAAGCCGCCACCCTCGGCCACCTGCCGATGGGCCTGCACCTGCCTCAGCGCGCGCTGCTTGGCCTGCGTCCCGAGCATATCGAGCCGTGCGCGGCGCACGATGCGATTGCCGAAATCGAGGTTCGTCTGGTGGAAGCGCTGGGTGCCGATTCCTTTGCCTACGGCACGCTGGGTGGCCAGCCGGTCGTGGTGCGGCTGGACAGCAACATGCCGGTGCGCGGCGGCGATCGCCTGCCGATTACGGCCACGGCCGAGCACCTGCACTTCTTCGACGCCGATTCGGGCAAACGCATCGAGGCCTGACATGACCCAAGCCGCCTGGCCCTATCCGCGCCATATCGCCCACCGGGGCGCCGGCAAGCTGGCGCCCGAGAACACCCTGGCGGCCTTCCGCCACGGCGCGTCGTTCGGCTATCGCATGTTCGAGTTCGATGTGAAGCTGTCGGGCGACGGGCGGCCGGTGTTGCTGCACGACGCTACGCTCGACCGCACCACCAACGGCCAGGGTCGCGCCGATGCGCTGACCCTGGGTGAGATTGCCATGCTGGACGCGGGCAGCTGGCATAGCCCGGCCTATGCCGGGGAGCCGGTTCCCACGCTGGCGGCGATTGCCCGCTATACGCGCGCCAACGGGTTCATGGTCAATATCGAGATCAAGCCGGTGCCGGGCGCGGAATGGCGTACCGGCGCCGCCGTGGCCCTCGATGCCCAGGCGCTGTGGGCTGGCAGCGACACCCAGCCGCTGTTGTCGTCGTTCTCGGAAGAGTCGCTGGAGGCGGCCCGTCGGGCCGCGCCGGGCCTGCCGCGCGCGCTGCTGCTCGACAAGCTGCCACCCGACTGGCTGGAGCGGCTGCGCCGTCTGGACTGCGTGGCGCTCGATGCCAATCATCGCGAACTCAGTGCCGAGGTCATCCGGGCCGCCCATGCGGCCGGCTTCAGGGTGGCCTGCTATACGGTCAATGACCCGGAGCGCGCGACTGAACTGCTTGGCTGGGGGCTCGACGCGCTGATTACCGACGCGGTCGACCTGATCGCGCCGCGCCAGGGCTAGTCCGCCAGGCGCGGGCGCATCGCCTGTTCATGCAGGTTGCGCCAGCGCGTCGCGGACCGCGTCGTCCACGCTCCAGCCGCGCCACATTTCTTCGGGCAGGGCCGGGTTGCGCGCGTGGGCCAGCAGGTCGCGCACCTCGTCCTTGACCCGCGCGAGCCGCAGCGGTATGCCGTGTGCCTTCGCAAACACCGCCAGTTCGCCCAGGGCTTCCAGGACGGTGCCGTCGAGATCCGACGATTCTTCGAGGCTTAGCACCAGGCCATACTGGGGGTGCTCGTGCGCCAGTGCCTGGCGCACGGTGCCAAGCACGCTATCGATATTGCCGAAGAACAGCGGGACTTCCGGGCGCGCGATCAGCAGTCCCTTGGGCGCGGTGGCCTCGGGGTGGCGCGCCATGTCGACGAAGTCGTGGCTATCGGCCCAGCGGCCCAGCCACGTAACCTGCGGGCGCGACAAGCGTTGCAGCAGCATCGCCAGGCTGACCCCGATCGCCAGCAGCAGCCCATGCAGCACACCCAGCAACAGCACGCCGGCAAAGGCGGTCAGCGCGACCAGCCGGTCGCGCCGCCAGTCGAAATACGGCTTGAGGCTGCCCGGATTGAGGCTATGCCCGACCGCGCGGATCACGATGGCCGCGAGTACCGGCTCCGGCGTGTGCGAGATCCAGGGGAGCAGCGTGCACACAGCGGCAAAGACCACCGTGCCGGCAACCAGGCCGGCGCGGCGGCTTTGCGCGCCGGCCGCTTCGTTGGCCGAGGTGGCGGAAAAACCCGCACCCACCGGCATGCCCTGGAACAGCCCCGAGGCGAGATTGGCTAGCCCCAGTGCCGCTAGGTCGCGGTTTGGGGAGACGATATCGCCATGGCGCATGGCAAAGGTGCGGATCGAGCCGTAGCTTTCGGCGTAGAGGATCAGCGCCAGCGCGGCCGCCAGCTCGCCCACTCGCATCCAGTCGGTCGGGGTCAGTTCCGGCACCCGCGGCGCCGAGAACTGCAAGGCGATGTTGCCGACGGCCGCCACGCCGTGCGCCTGGGTCCAGCCGCTGAGATCGAGCACGATGCCGGCGGCGATGACCAGCAGCGCGCCCGGCATGGCGCGCCAGCGCGCGAACACGTGCAGCAGCGCCAGCGCCACCAGGGCCACCGCCGCGCCTGCCAGGTTCCAGTGGCGCCATCCGGCGAGCAGTTCCCAGGCCAGGCGCAGGAAGTCGCCATGCGCCGGATGAATGTCCAGGATCTTCGGGCATTGCTTAAGCACGATGGTCAGCGCCAGCCCCAATGCAAAGCCGCGCAGCACGGGCTTGGCGATCAGGCTGGAAATCGCCCCCAGGCGCGCCAGCGACGCCAGCAGGAACAACACCCCCGCCAGCAGGATGACCGCGGTGCCAAGCGCGATGCGCAGTCCCATGTCACCTTCTGCCGCAGCGGTGGTGGCAGCCAGCAGCACCGCTGCCGACGATGACGTGGCCGAGACAATGGCAAAGCGGCTGCTGCCAAGCACGCCGTAGACCAACAGGCCGGCGAAGAGCGCGATCACGCCGGCTTGCGGCGGCAGTCCGGCAATACCGGAATAGGCCACGGCTTCGGGGAGCAACAGACCGGCGATGGCTAGCCCGGCCACCAGGTCTGCCCGCCATGTGGCGGGGCCGGCGCTCGGTGCGGCGGCGTTGATGGTGGGAGCTGGCATTATTGGCTGCCGTTCGCGCCGGATTGGCGTAGATATTTCGAGAAATACACCGAGCGCTCCATTGGTTTTGGTTTCCTGTCCATGCTATCGAACCGGCAGGCCCTGCTGCCTTGCTGGCTGCGTGCATTGGCCTCTACGCAACGTGGCACGCCCGCAAAAGGGCCGTGAGGCAAAATTCCCCCGGCTTATGTGTCAAACGTGCTATCCTTATGCGAGTGAAGACTTAGGTCCTTCCACGCACAACTGACCCTTTCAGGGCGACTGAACAGTTCGGCACCCGCTGTGGTGCCGTTTGCATAATGATGCATGAATATGTTTCGGTTGCTGCCCCTAAAGAGTTGTTTGCAATCCGCTAACCGGTCAAGCCGTGTCGCGGAAGGTTGATAAACCCGCTTTATTCCGGCATTCCCGGATAATAGTGAGCGCCCCATGATGCAGCAGTATCAGAGCAATTCGTACCTCTTCGGCGGCAATGCCCCCTATGTAGAAGAGCTGTACGAGGCCTACCTCGAAAATCCCTCCTCGGTTCCCGATAACTGGCGCGCGTACTTCGACGCGATGCAGAACGTGCCGGCTGTCGATGGCTCCAACGCCCGCGATATCCCCCACGCTCCCATCGTCGCCTCGTTCGCAGAGCGCGCCAAGGCGGGCCCGATCAAGACAATTGTTGCTTCGGCCGACTCCGATATGGGGCGCAAGCGCGTCGCTGCCACGCAGCTGATCGCCGCTTACCGCAACATCGGTTCGCACTGGGCTGACCTGGATCCGCTCAAGCGCCAGGAACGTCCGCCCCTGCCGGATCTCGATCCGGCCTTCTACGGCTTCTCGGAAAGCGATCTCGATATCGTCTTCAACGCCAGCAATACGTATTTCGGCAAGGAATCGATGAGCCTGCGCGAGCTGCTCAACAACCTGCGCGAAACCTATTGCAGCAGCATCGGCGCCGAGTTCATGTACATCAGCGACCAGGCGCAAAAGCGCTGGTGGCAAGAGCGTCTGGAAACCACGCGTTCCAAGCCGGTGTTCACGCTCGAGAAGAAAAAGCATATCCTCGACCGCCTCACGGCGGCCGAAGGCCTGGAGCGTTTCCTCCACACCAAGTACGTTGGCCAGAAGCGCTTCTCGCTCGAAGGCGGTGAAAGCTTCATCGCCGCCATGGACGAACTGATCCAGCACAGCGGCAGCAAGGGCGTGCAGGAAATCGTCATCGGCATGGCCCACCGCGGCCGCCTGAACGTGCTGGTCAATACGCTGGGCAAGATGCCGGCTGACCTGTTCGCCGAATTCGAGGGCAAGCACGTCGACGACCTGCCGGCCGGCGACGTGAAGTACCACAAGGGCTTCTCCAGCGACGTCTCCACCGAAGGCGGCCCGATCCACCTGTCGCTCGCCTTCAATCCTTCCCACCTGGAAATCGTCAACCCGGTCGTGGAAGGCTCGGTCAAGGCCCGCCAGGAACGCCGCGGCGAACCCGCAGGCCATGCGGAAGTGCTGCCGGTGCAAGTGCACGGCGACGCGGCCTTCGCAGGCCAGGGCGTGGTGATGGAAACGCTGAACCTGGCTCAGACCCGCGGCTACGGCACGGGCGGCACGATGCACATCGTGATCAACAACCAGATCGGCTTCACCACCTCGGACCCGCGCGACTCGCGCTCCACGCTGTATTGCACCGACGTCGTCAAGATGATCGAGGCACCGGTGCTGCACGTGAACGGCGACGATGCCGAAGCCGTGGTGTTCGCCATGCAGCTGGCGGTGGAATTCCGCATGGAATTCAAGAAGGATGTCGTGGTCGACATCATCTGCTTCCGCAAGCTGGGCCACAACGAGCAGGACACCCCGGCCGTTACCCAGCCGCTGATGTACAAGAAGATCGCCCAGCACCCGGGCACGCGCAAGCTGTACGCTGACAAGCTGGCTGCGCAAAACCTGGTGCCCGCTGACTTCGGCGATCAACTGGTCAAGGAATACCGCGCCGCCATGGATGCGGGCAAGCACACGGTCGACCCCGTCCTGTCGAACTTCAAGAACAAGTTCGCCGTGGACTGGATGCCGTTCCTGAACCGCAAGTGGACCGACGCCGCCGACACCGCCGTGCCGGTGACCGAGCTCAAGCGCCTGGCCGAACGCATTACCGCCATCCCCGAGCACCTCAAGTTGCACCCGCTGGTCGAGAAGGTTGTCAAGGATCGCGCCAACATGGGCCGCGGCGACCAGGCGCTCGACTGGGGCATGGGCGAGCACCTGGCCTTCGCGTCGCTGGTGGCTTCGGGCTACCCGGTGCGCATCACCGGCCAGGATGCAGGCCGCGGTACGTTCACGCACCGCCACTCGGTCCTGCATGACCAGAACCGCGAGCGCTGGGATGCCGGCAGCTACGTGCCGCTGCAGAACGTGTCGGAAAACCAGGCACCGTTCACGGTGATCGACTCGGTGCTGTCGGAAGAGGCCGTGCTCGGCTTCGAATATGGCTTCTCCACGGCCGAGCCGAACGCGCTGGTGATCTGGGAAGCCCAGTTCGGCGACTTCGTCAACGGCGCCCAGGTGGTGATCGACCAGTTCATCTCCTCCGGCGAAGTGAAGTGGGGCCGCGCCTCGGGCCTGACCCTGATGCTGCCGCACGGCTATGAAGGCCAGGGTCCGGAACACAGCTCGGCGCGCATCGAGCGCTTCCTGCAGCTGTGCGCGGACCACAACATGCAGGTCTGCCAGCCGACCACGCCGGCCCAGATCTTCCACCTGCTGCGCCGCCAGATGATCCGTCTGTTCCGCAAGCCGCTGGTGATCATGACGCCGAAGTCGCTGCTGCGTAACAAGGATGCGGTCTCGCCACTGTCCGACCTGGCCAAGGGTCACTTCGAGACGGTCATCCCCGATCACGAAGAACTGAACGCCAGCAAGGTCAAGCGCGTGATCATGTGCTCGGGCAAGGTCTACTACGACCTGGTCAACACCCGCAAGGAACGCGGCGCTACCGACACGGCCGTCATCCGCATGGAACAGCTGTATCCGTTCCCGCACAAGGCAGTGGCAGCCGAGCTGAAGAAGTACCCGAACGCCAACGAAATCGTGTGGTGCCAGGACGAGCCGCAGAACCAGGGTGCCTGGTTCTTCGTCCAGCATTTCATCATGGAAAACATGGCGGAAGGCCAGAAGCTCGGTTACGCAGGTCGTCCCGCCTCGGCATCGCCGGCGGTGGGCTACTACGCCAAGCACAACGAGCAACAAAAGGCGCTGCTGGATGCGGCGTTCTCCAAGCTCAAGGGCTTTGTCCTGACCAAATGATCGTGGCCAGCATGGCGGCGCGCGCGAAGAGCGCGCACCGCCATGTTTTTTGCCACCTGCCTTAAGCAAAAACGAATACATCAAGGAAATTCCAACCATGGCTATTGTTGACGTCAAGGTTCCGCAACTCTCTGAATCGGTTGCAGAAGCAACCATGCTGAACTGGAAGAAGAAGCCGGGCGAAGCGGTTGCCCAAGACGAAATCCTGATTGAAATCGAGACCGACAAAGTCGTGCTCGAAGTGCCCGCCCCGTCGGCCGGCGTGCTGTCGCAAATCATCCGCAACGATGGCGACACCGTGGTCGCCGACGAAGTGATCGCCAAGATCGACACCGAAGCCACCGCTGGCGCCGCCGCACCGGCTGCTGCCGCACCGGCGCCCGCCGCTGCTGCCGCTGCCGCACCGGCCGCCGCTGCGCCCGCCGCAGCCGGCGCCGTTGCCATGCCTTCGGCAGCCAAGCTGATGGCCGAAGGTGGCCTGTCGGCCGGCCAGGTCGCTGGCACGGGCAAGGATGGCCGCATCACCAAGGGCGACGTGCTGGCCGCGACCTCGGCTCCGGCCGCCGCGCCTGCCGCCAAGGCCGCTCCGGCTCCGGCCGCCGCCAGGCCGGCGCTGCAGCAGGTTTCCGCCCCGGTGGACTTCGCCGCATTGGGCGACCGTCCGGAAGAGCGTGTGCCGATGAGTCGCCTGCGCGCCCGTATTGCCGAGCGCCTGCTGCAATCGCAATCCACCAACGCCATCCTCACCACCTTCAATGAAGTGAACATGAAGCCGGTGATGGACCTGCGCGCCAAATACAAGGACCGCTTCGAGAAGGAACACGGCGTCAAGCTGGGTTTCATGTCCTTCTTCGTCAAGGCCGCGGTGCATGCGCTGAAGAAGTTCCCGCTGATCAACGCTTCGATCGACGGCAATGACATCGTCTACCACGGCTATTTCGACATCGGTATCGCGGTGGGCTCGCCGCGCGGCCTGGTGGTGCCCATCCTGCGCAACGCAGACCAGATGAGCCTGGCGGACATCGAGAAGAAGATCGCCGAATTCGGCGTGAAGGCCCGTGACGGCAAGCTGTCCCTGGAAGAGCTGACCGGCGGTACGTTCTCGATCTCCAATGGCGGCACCTTCGGTTCGATGCTGTCGACCCCGATCATCAACCCCCCGCAGTCGGCCATCCTGGGCGTGCACGCCACCAAGGACCGCGCGGTGGTGGAAGACGGCCAGATCGTGATCCGCCCGATGAACTACCTCGCCATGTCCTACGACCACCGCATCATCGACGGCCGGGAAGCCGTCCTGGGCCTGGTCGCCATGAAGGATGCGCTGGAAGATCCGGCCCGCCTGCTGCTGGACCTGTAATCATCCGCATTGACTGAGGTCTTGCCCGCCATGCCCGCAGATATACGCGGCGCGGGCGGGCATGACGGACCGAAGAGTTGAAGGCGGCCTGGCGGGCGATGTTGCCCCGGCCCGGGCTGCAAAAGGAATCTCCATGAGCAAACAATTCGACGTGCTGGTCATCGGTGCCGGCCCCGGCGGCTACATCGCCGCCATCCGTGCCGGCCAGCTGGGCCTGAACGTGGCCTGCTGCGAAGGCAATGCCTACGACGATCCCAAGGACGAACCGCGCCTGGGAGGCACCTGCCTGAACGTGGGTTGCATCCCCTCCAAGGCAATGCTGGCCTCCTCGGAAGAATTCGAGAACGTGCAGCATCACCTGGGCGACCACGGCATCACGGTTGGCGACGTCAAGGTCGACGTGGCCAAGATGCTCAAGCGCAAGGACGATATCGTCGGCAAGATGACCAAGGGCATCGAGTTCCTGTTCCGCAAGAACAAGGTCACGCTGCTCAAGGGCTACGGCAAGTTCGTCGGCAAGACCGCCGAGGGCTTCCAGGTCGAGATCGCCGGCAAGGCCGGCGCCGAAGTCGTGACGGCCAAGCAGGTCATCATCGCCACGGGCTCCAAGGCGCGTCACCTGCCGGGCGTCGCGGTGGACAACGTGCTGGTCAGCGATAACGAAGGCGCGCTCAAGTTCTCCGGCGTGCCGAAGAAGCTGGGTGTGATCGGTGCCGGCGTGATCGGCCTCGAGCTGGGTTCGGTATGGCGCCGCCTGGGTGCCGAAGTCACCGTGCTGGAAGCGCTGCCGGCCTTCCTGGGCGCCGCCGACGAAGGCGTGGCGAAGGAAGCGCAGAAGCTGCTGATCAAGCAGGGCCTGAAGTTCAGCCTGGGCGTGACGGTCAAGGAAGTCAAGACCGGCAAGGACAACGTCACTGTCAGCTACACCGACAAGGACGGCGCTGCTCAGACGCTGGAAGTCGATCGCCTGATCGTGTCGGTCGGCCGCGTGCCCAACACCGATAACCTCGGTTTGGACGCCATCGGCCTGGCTGCCGACCAGCGCGGCTTTATCGAGGTGGACGACCACTGCGCCACCAAGGTGCCGGGCCTGTGGGCCATCGGTGACGTGGTGCGTGGCCCGATGCTCGCGCACAAGGCCGAGGACGAAGGCGTGGCGGTTGCCGAGCGCATCGCCGGCCAGAAGCCGCACATCGACTACAACTGCATTCCGTGGGTGATCTACACCTTCCCGGAAATCGCATGGGTGGGCAAGACCGAGCAGCAGCTCAAGGCCGAGGGCCGCGAGTACAAGTCCGGCCAGTTCCCGTTCATGGCCAACGGCCGTGCGCTGGGCATGGGTCATTCGGATGGCTTCGTCAAAATGCTGGCCGATGCCAAGACCGATGAGATCCTGGGCGTGCATGTGGTTGCCGCGAACGCGTCGGACCTGATCGCCGAAGCCGTGGTGGCGATGGAGTTCAAGGCCGCCAGCGAAGATATCGGCCGCACCTGCCATCCGCATCCGTCGATGTCGGAAGTCATGCGCGAAGCCGCACTCGCCGTGGACAAGCGCCAGCTCAATATGTAAGGCACAAGCCTTCGTATTGTTGAGTACCGGCGCGCCGCTCCAGCGGCGCGCCGTTTTCGCTTTCGGGGCGACAGGGGCTATTTGCCTTGTCAGGCGTCCCGATCCTCATTCAAGCCGGAGCCTCCCGGCATCCAGCGCAAGCAGTCAGCATGAACGTCCGTGAGTACTACGAGCAGGAACTGAAGCAACGTGGCTACACCTCCGACGAGGCGCAGCTGCGCGCCGTCGACCGGCTGCAGCAGTGCTACGACGAGTGGGTGGCGTACAAGAGCCGGCGCAACAGCACGCTGAAGAAGCTGCTGGTGCACCCGGACGTGCCCAAGGGCGTCTACCTGTGGGGTGGGGTGGGGCGCGGCAAGTCCTTCCTGATGGACAGCTTCTATACCTGCGTGCCGGTGGTGCGCAAGACGCGGCTGCACTTCCACGAATTCATGCGCGAGGTCCACCGCCAGTTGGAAGAGCTGCGTGGCCGCCCGGACCCGCTGGACGAACTGGCCAAGCGGATTGCACGGCGTTTCCGCCTGATCTGCTTCGACGAATTCCACGTCAGCGATGTGGCCGACGCGATGATCCTGCACCGCCTGCTGCAGCAGCTGTTCGAGAACGGCGTGCAGTTCGTGATGACCTCCAACTACCGGCCCGACCTGCTGTATCCGGACGGGCTGCACCGTGACCGTGTGCTGCCGGCAATCGCACTGCTGCAACAGAAGCTCGATGTGCTCAACGTGGATGCCGGCATCGACTATCGCAAGCGTGCGCTGGAACAGGTCGATGCCTATCACACGCCGCTGGGGCCCGAAGCCAGTTCGGCGCTGCGTCACGCATTCACCAGCATTGCCGGTGTGGCCGACGAGTCGCCCATCCTGCATATCGAGCATCGCGAACTGCGTGCGCTGCGCAAGGCGGGCGGGGCGGTCTGGTTCGATTTCAATACGCTGTGCGGCGGCCCGCGCTCGCAGAACGACTATCTCGAACTGGCCACCGAGTTCCACACGGTGATTCTCTCCGATGTGCCGAAGATGACGCCGCGCATGTCCTCGGAAGCACGGCGTTTCACCTGGCTGATCGACGTCTTCTATGATCACAAGGTAAAGCTGCTGATCTCCGCGGAAGTGCCTGCCGATGAGCTTTATACGGAAGGTCAGATGGCCAATGAGTTCAGCCGCACGGTCTCGCGCATTATCGAGATGCAGTCGCGCGAATATCTCGAAGCGCCGCGCCGTACTGTCGACACCTCGCTGACCTGAGGCGGCCATCCCACCGCACGCTTGATCTGTATCAAGGCGGCTTGCAGCCTGGGCTCTTACCATGCAGTTGGTAAAAAAGAGCCCCGATGCCGCCTTCTCCTGCTTATTCCCTGCCCGATCTGCCCAATTCGCCGCTTGCACGCGCAAGCGGCGCGCCGACGGCCGTCGTGCAGGAAGGCTGCTTTCACTGTGGACAGCCGCTTTCAGCCGCCGAGCCCTCCCTGCGTGCCAGCATCGACGGCAAGGACCAATCCTTCTGCTGCGGCGGCTGCCAGGCCTTGGCGCAGACCCTGCACGCCGCCGGGTTCGGGCATCTTTATGGCGACCAAGCCCGTTTTGCCCGCCCCATCGACGAGGCGGCGCGGCGCGAGGCCGAGCCCGTGTGGGCCGCCTACGACACCGAGGAATTGCGGACGCAGTTCGTGCGCCCGCTCGACGAACGCCGTGCCGAGATCACGCTGGCGCCGGAGAACATCCGTTGCGCGGCCTGTGCCTGGCTGATCGAGCAGCACCTCGGCAGCCTGCCTGGCGTGGAATCGGTGATTGCCAATGTGGCGACCCGCCGCGTGGTGGTGCGCTGGCGCGCCGCCGAGCAGCCGGTTTCCGCCTTGCTCGCGGCACTGGCCGGCATCGGCTACCTGGCGTGGCCGTTCGAGGTCTCACGCTCCGACCGGCAGGATCGCCACGCACGCCGTGGCCTGCTGATGCGCATGGCGGTAGCCATGCTGGGCATGATGCAGGTGATGATGTACGCATGGCCTATCTACACCCATGAAGCCACCATCGATCCCGGCCAGTTGCAGTTGATGCGCTGGGCCAGCCTGGTGCTGACCTTGCCCGTGGTGCTGTACTCGGCTTCGCCAATCTTCGCCGGGGCATGGCGCAGCCTGAGGCAGCGCCATCTGGGCATGGACGTGCCCGTGGCGATCGGCGTCGGCGCGGGCTTCCTTGCCAGTACGGTGGCCACGCTGCGCGGCACTGGCGAGGTCTACTTCGACTCGGTCACCATGTTCGTCGCATTCCTGCTGCTGGCGCGATACCTGGAACTGCGCGTGCGCCAGGCATCGCGCAGCGGCGCCGAGATGCTCGCACGGCAGTTGCCTGCCACCTGCGAACGCCTGCGGGCCGAAGGCGGGGCGGGCGAGCGGGTGCCGGTGGCGCGCTTGCGCGCAGGTGACCTGATCCGCGTCAAGGCTGGCGAGGTGGTTCCGGCCGATGCGACCGTTGTTGCTGGCGCCAGTGAGCTGGACGAATCCATGCTGACCGGCGAGAGCCGTCCGGTGCCGCGTGGTATCGGCGATCCGGTATTGGCGGGTTGCTTCAATACCACCAGTCCGCTTGAGCTGCGCGTGTCGAAGGTAGGCGCGGCGACCCGGCTGGCCGAGATCGTCGCCGTACTGGACCGCGCGCTGGCGGAGAAGCCGCGCCTGGCCACAGTGGCCGACCGTGTTGCCGGATGGTTCGTCGGCATATTGCTGGTGCTTGCCGCCCTTGCCGGGGCGGTCTGGTGGGCCTGGATCGACCCGTCGCGCGCGCTGCTGGTGACGGTGGCGGTGCTGGTGGTCAGCTGCCCGTGCGCGCTCTCGCTGGCCACGCCCGCCGCGCTGGCCGCCGCCGGGGCGGCGCTTTCGCGCCGCGGGCTGCTGCTGACGCGCGGTCACGCGCTGGAAACGCTCGCTGCCGTTACCGACGTGATGCTCGACAAGACGGGCACGCTCACGGAAGGCCGTTTCGCGCTGACCGAAATCCTGGCCCTGGGCGACGCCAGCGCCGATGCCAGCCTGCAACTGGCCGCGGCCATGGAACGTTCCGGCGAGCATCCCATCGCGCGGGGCATCGTCGAGGCAGCGCAGGCTCAGGGACTCGCCTGCGGCGCGCACGCCGTCAGTGCCATGCGCAATGTACCGGGGCAGGGCCTGGAGGCTGAAGTGGACGGGCAGCGTTACCGCTTGGGCCGGCGCGAGTTTGTTACCGCGCTGGGCACGAGCGCAAGCACGGACCGTGAAGGTATCTCCACCGCGCTGGCAGCCAGCGAGCGCAGCGGCGCCACCCTGGTGTGGCTGGGTAGTGCGAAGGGCGCGCAGGCTGTGTTCGTGCTCGCCGACATTGAACGCGCGCAGTCGGCGCGATTGCTTGCTGCATTGCGTGCGCTCGGCGTGACCTGCCACCTGGTGTCAGGCGACACGCCGGCCACGGTCGGCTGGTGGGCCGATCATTTCCAGATCGCGCGCCGCGAGGGCGGCGTCACGCCCGAAGGCAAGCGCGAGTATGTGGCGAACCTGCAGCGTGCCGGTGCGGTTGTGCTGGCGGTGGGCGACGGCATCAACGATGCGCCGGTACTGGCGCAGGCGCAGGTTTCGATCGCCATCGGCAGCGGCGCCCCGCTGGCGCAGGCCGGCGCCGATGCCGTGCTGACCCATGGCCGTGTGGCCGAGATCGCGAACGCGCTGGAGATGGCTCGCCGCACCCGCCGCGTGGTGCGCCAGAATCTCGGCTGGGCCTTTGCCTACAACGTGATCGCCATCCCGCTGGCTGCGACCGGCTATGTCACCGCCTGGATGGCGGGCATCGGCATGTCGGTGTCGTCGCTGCTGGTGGTGGCCAACGCCTGGCGCCTGCTGCGCTCGGGCAAGCCCGGAGACTGACACATGGACATGCTCTACCTGCTGGTGCCGATGAGCCTGGTGCTGGTGGCCGTGATCGCCGGCGCGCTTTGGTGGGCGCTGCATGCCGGGCAATATGACGACCTCGACCGGCCCGGCGAGGCCATCCTGCTCGATAACGACAAGCCCTGATCCATCGCGGCCGCGCTCCGCCCCGCATGGAGATCCCCCTTTTTCGCCGCCGCTTGCCGCGGCAAGAATGGCTGTCCTCGCCCACGCGCGACGCGCATGCGTGCGGATGCGAGACGCCGTTGCGCCTTAGTTCCCATGCTTTCCCGTGCGCTTGATACAGATCAAGACGCCCGGAGCGCGGTTTTCCTACAGTCACAACATCAATTCATATTTATCCAATCTGGGGGTCTGAATGGCTGTCACCGCCGCGTATTCTCGCGCCGACACCTTCAATTACGGCGTCGTGCGGCAATTTGCCGTCATGACGGTAGTCTGGGGGATCGTCGGTATGGCCGTCGGCGTGCTGCTCGCAGCACAGCTGATCTGGCCGGAGCTTAACTTCAACACGCCATGGCTGTCCTTCGGGCGCCTGCGTCCGCTGCATACCAATGCCGTCATTTTCGCGTTTGGCGGCAGCGCGCTGTTTGCCACCTCCTACTACATCGTGCAGCGTACCTGCCAGGCACGGCTGTTCTGCGGCCCGCTGGCCGCGTTCACGTTCTGGGGCTGGCAACTGGTGATCGTTGCCGCGGCCATCACGCTGCCGATGGGCTTCACCAGCTCGAAGGAATACGCCGAACTCGAATGGCCGATCGACATCCTGATCACGCTGGTCTGGGTGGCTTACGCCATCGTGTTCTTCGGCACCATCATGAAGCGCAAGACCCGCCATATCTACGTGGCCAACTGGTTCTTCGGCGCTTACATCCTGACCATCGCCATATTGCACATCGTCAACAACGTCGAGATGCCTGTGACGATGTGGAAGTCCTACTCGGCCTATGCCGGCGTGCAGGACGCCATGGTGCAGTGGTGGTACGGCCATAACGCGGTGGGCTTTTTCCTGACCACCAGCTTCCTGGGCATGATGTATTACTTCATTCCCAAGCAGGCCGGCCGCCCGATCTACTCCTACCGCCTGTCGATCGTTCACTTCTGGGCGCTGAACTTCACCTATATGTGGGCCGGCCCCCACCACCTGCAGTACACCGCGCTGCCCGACTGGGCGCAGTCGCTCGGCATGGTGTTCTCGCTGATCCTGCTGGCGCCTTCTTGGGGCGGCATGATCAACGGCATCATGACCTTGTCGGGTGCCTGGCACAAGCTGCGCACCGATCCCATCCTCAAGTTCCTGGTGGTGGCGCTGTCCTTCTACGGCATGGCGACCTTCGAGGGCTCGATGATGTCGATCAAGACTGTCAACGCGCTGTCGCACTACACGGACTGGACCATCGGCCACGTGCACTCCGGTGCGCTGGGCTGGGTCGCGATGATTTCGATCGGCTCGCTCTATTACCTGATCCCGCGTCTGTTTGGCGAGAAGGAGATGTACAGCGTGCGGCTGATCGAACTGCACTTCTGGATCGCCACCATCGGCGTGGTCCTGTATATCGCCTCGATGTGGATCGCAGGCGTGATGGAAGGCTTGATGTGGCGGGCCACGCAGCCCGACGGCACGCTCACCTATGCCTTCGTGGAAGCGGTCAAGGCCAAGTACCCGTTCTACCTGATCCGCTTGCTGGGTGGCCTGTGTTTCCTGTCCGGCATGTTGCTGATGGCCTACAACGTGGCGCGAACCATCATCGGCAAGCCCGCGGTGGATGCGCCGATCCCGACCAGCGTTGGTGCCTCCGCCCATTGATCATTCCAGGATAGAAACGATGTCTGAAAAACGAAGCTTCTTTACGCACGAGACCCTGGAGAAGAACATCGGCTGGCTGATCATCTGCACCATCCTGGTGGTCAGTATCGCCGGGCTAGTCCAGATTGTGCCGCTGTTCTTCCAGCACTCCACAACGGAGCCCGATGCGGGGATCAAGCCGTATTCGCCGCTGCGCCTGATGGGCCGCGATATCTATATCCGCGAGGGTTGCGTGGGCTGCCATTCGCAGCAGGTGCGTACGCTGCAGGGCGATGTCGAACGCTATGGCCACTACTCGACGGCCGGCGAATCGGTCTATGACCATCCCTTCCTGTGGGGCTCCAAGCGTACTGGTCCCGACCTGGCGCGCGTGGGCGGCCGCTATTCCGATGACTGGCAGCGCATCCACCTGCGCAATCCGCGCGACGTGGTGCCCGAGTCGGTGATGCCGTCCTACCCGTGGCTCGAGAAGGCTCCGCTGCAGGCCAACGATATCCGCGACCGCATGCGTGCGCTGAGGCGGCTGGGTGTGCCCTATACCGACGCCGAGATCGAACAGGCGCCCGCCACGCTGGCAGGCAAGACCGAAGAGGACGCGATGGTCGCCTACCTGCAGGAGCTTGGCATCAGCAAGCGCAATGTGCGTGTGGACACCGCAGCCGCGGTTCAGCCCGCAGCCGCGCCGGCCAAGGAGTAAGCCATGGCAATGATCACTGCGTTTTCCACCGTGATCTCGATGGTGGCGTTTCTCGCGATCTGCTGGTGGGCCTGGTCGTCCGGCCGCAAGGCAGCCAACCAGGAGTCGGCCATGCTGCCATTCGCGCTGCCCGACGAGCCGCTGGCCGCGAACCACGACGGCCGCCATCGTGCCGGCGGAGCAAACAACACCAAGCAGGAACACTGAGTCATGAGCGACTTCTTCACGGATTTCTGGAGTTACTACATCGCCGCCATTGCGCTGGTAGGCATCGTCTGGTGCATATGGCTGCTGTTCTCCCAGCGCAAGGTGGTCAAGGTGGCCGGCGCTACCGAAGACACTGGCCACGTGTGGGACGGCGACCTGCGCGAGCTGAACAATCCGCTGCCACGCTGGTGGATGTGGATGTTCCTGCTGGCTTGCCTCTTCGGGCTGGTCTACCTGGTGCTGTACCCGGGACTGGGTTCCTACGCCGGCGTGCTCAAGACATCCAGCCGGGTCGAACTGGAGGCACATCGCAAGGCGGCTGAGCAGGTGCAGAGCGATGTCTATGGCAAGTACATGCAGATGGACGTCAAGCAGGTGGCCGCGGATCCGGCTGCGCGCGAGATCGGGCAGCGCCTGTTTCTCAACTACTGCGCGCAATGCCATGGCTCCGACGCGCGCGGCAGCCGCGGCTTTCCCAACCTGACCGACAACGACTGGCTGTATGGCGGCGATCCCGCGACCATCACCCAGACCATTACCAAGGGGCGCAACGGCGTGATGCCGTCATTCGCTTCGACCATCGACGGCAAACTGGCCGGCGACGTGGCGCAATACGTTCGTTCGCTGTCAGGCTTGTCTTCCGATCCGATTCGCGCCTCGCGTGGCGAAAGCACATTCAAGTCCACGTGCGCGGCCTGCCATGGCTCTTCCGGCAAGGGTAACCAGGCGCTCGGTGCGCCCAACCTGTCGGACAAGGTCTGGCTGTACGGCAGTTCGGAGGCAAACATCGTCGACGCCATCCTGAAGGGTCACAACAACCACATGCCGGCACACGAGGAAATCCTGACGCCGGAGCGCATCCGCATGCTGACGGCCTATGTCTGGGGACTGTCGAACAATGGGGCAGCCCCCGCGGGGAGCGGGCAATGAACGGCGACGCCAGCATGTGGAGCCTGCGTGCCGCTGGGGGTGATCGCCCATGAATGCCCCGGAACCGGAACCGCTGAGAAAGCACGGAGCCGCCTGGGGGCCTCTGCGGGAGCCCGCATCCGCCACGGGGGATGGGGAAACCTCGGATGAAACCCTGTACGAAGTCCGCCGCAAGATCTATCCGCGCTCAGTCACAGGGGCGTTTTCGAGCTGGCGGGTCTGGATGGTGGTCCTGACCCAGCTGTTCTTCTATGGCATGCCCTGGCTGCAATGGAACGGCCGCCAGGCCATGCTGTTCGATCTCGGCGCGCGCAAGTTCTACATCTTCGGCTTGGTGCTCTGGCCGCAGGATGTGATCTACCTGTCCGTGCTGCTGGTGATTTCCGCGCTCTCGCTGTTCCTGTTCACGGCGATCGCGGGTCGCCTGTTCTGCGGCTATGCCTGTCCGCAGACGGTGTACACAGAAATCTTCATGTGGATCGAGCGGCATGTGGAAGGCGATCGCTTTGCCCGCATCCGCCTGGATGGCGATCCGTGGAGCGCGCGCAAGCTGCGGCTCAAGGCCACCAAGCACACGCTCTGGATCGTGATCGCGCTATGGACCGGCTTTACCTTCGTCGGGTACTTTTCGCCCATTCGCGAGTTGGGCGGCCACGTGCTCAGCCTGTCGCTGGGGCCGTGGCAAACGTTCTGGATGCTGTTCTACGCCTTCGCCACCTGGGGCAACGCCGGCTTCATGCGCGAGCAGGTGTGCAAGTACATGTGTCCTTATGCACGCTTCCAGAGCGTGATGGTCGATCGCGACACGTATGTGGTGACGTATGACGTGGGCCGCGGCGAGCCGCGCGGCAGCCGCTCGCGCAAGGTGGACCACCAGGCCGCCGGCATGGGCGATTGCGTGAACTGCAGCATCTGCGTGCAGGTCTGCCCCACCGGCATCGATATTCGCGACGGCCTGCAGTACGACTGCATCGGTTGCGGCGCCTGCATCGACGCCTGCAACCAAGTCATGGACAAGATGGCGTATCCGCGCGGGCTGATCCGCTACACCTCGGAGAACGCCATGCGCAGCGTGCTGCCCGAGGCGGAGGCGCGCAAGCGTCTGTTCCGGCCGCGCACGGTGGTGTACTCCGTGATCTGGCTGGCCCTGGTTGCCGGCTTCACGGTGTCGCTGGCCATGCGCACACCGATCAAGGTCGATATCATCCGCGACCGCGGCGCGCTGGGCAGGGAAGTGGAGGGACGCTGGATCGAGAACGTGTATCGCCTGCAACTGATCAACACGACCGAGGCGCCGATGCATGTGGCCATTCGCGCGGACAGTGATGACCTGAAGGGCCTGGCCGTGGAATACGATCACGCTGCCGGCAATCTCGAGCCCACCTCAAACCGCCTGATTCCGATTCGCGTGCGCGTGCCGATCGAAGCCGCTGGCCAGGGCACCCACAAGATCCAGGTGACGGTCACTGCGACAGGAGATGACAGTGGGGGCGGTGCGGAAATCAGCCAGGGCACCAGCTTCATCGTACCGCGCAATCTTTGAACCGAGAAATCTAGAGGAGGCCTGATGATGCAGCAAAGCAATCCCTGGTGGAAGGAACCCTGGCCATGGCTGCTGATGAGCGGGCCCTTGCTGGCGATGGTGGCCTGCGGGGTCACGATCTGGCTGGCCATGACGCACCCGGACCCGCCCGTTGTCGATGGCGTATCGCGGCACGGGTTGGTGGTCGAGAAGACGGGTATCGGGCGGCAGGCTGAGCCGGCCACGGCGCAGGCGAGGTGACCATGAGACTGCGCTGGCTGATGTGGGTGCTATGGCCCGGCTTCCTGGTAGCCGGGCTGACGACCGCCCTGGTGTTTTCGATGGTCGATCCCGGCGATCTGCGCTTCTTCGGACAGCCGGTCGAGGCGTCGCGGGAGGCGGTTTACACCGTGGGCTTCCTGGTCGCGTGGGTGCTTTGTTCGTTGTCGAGCGGCCTGACGCTTTACACCATGCCCACGCGGCTGGCGGAGACAGACGAACTGGAGTGAGCGCGATGCGCGTCTTCGCGCCGCGGGGCAGGGGGCGGCGGAGCAGGAGTGTCGTGACCAGGCCGGCGCGACGTGGTATTGGCACCACGCAAGGAAGGCAAGGCGGCTGCCAATGCCGCGGGAGCCGGGAAACTCCGCGCGGCCGGTCGATGCCTGCCGGACTAGCAGGACTTGTTGATGATCTGCTTGATGCCTGTCATGTCGACCAGCTTGACGTGCCGCTGGCGGATCTGGATCAGCCCGGCTTCCGCAAAACGGGAGAACAGGCGGCTGACGGTTTCGAGCTTGAGCCCGAGGTAGCTGCCGATCTCCTCGCGGCTCATGCGCAGCACGAACTCGGAGGCCGAATAGCCGCGCGCGGAAAGGCGCTCCGAAAGGTTGATCAGGAAGGCGGCAAGCCGCTCTTCGGCGCGCATCGAGCCCAGCGTGATCAGCATCACCTGGTCCTGCGAGATTTCCTTGCTCATCAGCCGCATGAACTGATGTTGCAACGACGGGAGCGCACCGGACAGCGACTGGAGGTCGCCGAAGCGCACCACGCAAACTTCGGTATCCTCAAGGGCGGTGGCGTCGGACGCGTGCTGCATTTCGCCAAGGCCGTCGAGCCCGACGACTTCGCCGGGGAGGTGGAAGCCCGTGATCTGCGAGCGGCCATCTTCCATCGTCAGGTGGGTTTTGAGCGTGCCGAAGCGGATCGCATAGACGGCGGTGAGCGGATCGCCGAGGCGGTACAGGGTCTCGCCCTTGCGTACGCGCACGCGCTCCTGCACCAGCGAATCCATTTTTTCGAGGTCCTGCTGCGACATGCCGACGGGCAGGCAGAGCTGTCCCAGCGAGCAAGTGGAGCAGCGGGGCGACATCTCGGTAATGGGAATGGATGTTAGCAATTGGGGCCTGTCGGTTTAGCGCAATCACTCAAGCGCGTGTGGCAGGCGCATTGAGTTGAAAGCTTGACGTTGAGAGCTGTCGGTTGGAAGCGCTATCCACATTAGCCTGGCGCGGGTCTGGCGGGGCCTGCCATCTGCGTGGCGCCGCCTGCCGTGCCCGTCGTCATGATTTGCGATTGCGCGGATGTGCGCGGGCGCTGGGCTTCATGTTGATAGCGCCTCTTGGAGTCGCGGGGGCGCGTAGGGCGCATTTTACCGCGCCAGGCGATGTGATTGGGAGGAGAAGTTGACCGTAGGCGTGCTCTTCAGCGTTTTTACCCTGGCTTTGCTAGGTGGTGTGCATTGCGCGGCCATGTGTGGCGGCATTGCGCTTGCGGCCGAGCAAGGCGGCACGGCCCGTGTGCCGGCCACCATCCTGCGCCGGCCAGGCCACTGGCTGCTCGAACTCCTGGTGATGCATGCCGGGCGGCTGAGCATGTATGCGCTGTTGGGCGCCTTGCTGGGTACCCTGGGCGCCGGTGTGTGGAAGGCCCAGTACTTGCCGCTGCAGCGCTGGCTGTTCGGAATCGGCAGCATGATGCTGGTGATGTCGGGATTATGGATGTTGCGTGGGCGCGCCGTGGGGGCTGGCTGGCTGGAGCGGTTTGCCGCGCGCGGCGCTGGCGGTTTGCTCCGTTTTCTTGCCGCCGTGGGCGTGCGCCTGGCGCCCTTGGGCCTGCCACAGGGGCGGCTGCTGCGCCGCTACGGCATGGGGCTGGCCTGGGGGCTGGTACCATGCGGCATGGTCTATGGCGCCCTGGCGATGGCGCTGCTGGCCGGGAACGCCCCTTCGGGTGCGCTGGTGATGGCCGTGTTCGGACTGGGCACTTTGCCAAACCTGTTGGTTATCTCGGGCCTGTCCGGCTACCTCAGGCAGTGGTCGCGCCGCCCGGCGGTACGTACCCTTGCCGGTTTGGCAGTGGCTGCCTTTGGTGTCGTCGGGGTGGCGCGCGCGCTGCTTTTGCCAGAGACGCTGGCCGCGCACGGCTTCTGTCTGGTCTTCTGATACGCCGCTTCATGGCGCATTGCGCACTTTGTCGGGCAGATGCCTGTGTGAATCGGTTGCAGGTTTGCCAGGGAATGCCATACAATCGCAAGAACAGCGATATCGCGCAGCGTATTTCATCGTGGCATCGTCAGGTAGCATTCGCACTCGGGGATGCATGCCAGGAACCCTCCAGCACGTATTACCGCCAGGGACCGTTCCCAATCCGCCGTCCGGTTCAAAAGATTATTTGGTTCAAAAGACCAGCCACGGCAGGGCGGGGTGAAATAGGCCAAGCAGGCCCGATATCCGTATTTTTCTTGCACCCGGAGCGACGGACGTCGTGCCGGACAGGTCCGCCACATCAGGGGGAAGGCGCGACGCAAGGGCTCCGTCGACCGGCAGGTAAAGCCGGTGGCCGGGCGATCTCCTGCCGGGCAGGTCCGGCACCCGATGCAAAAAAGAAAGCGCACGACTGCATGCATCAAGCATTGTGGTTGGCTGCGCGGTCAGATGGCGGTGGCAATTCCAACCGCTGAACCCGCAATCTCCAGTGCGTCCGGGTTTGTCCGGGGCGCAGGTGCAAAGACAGGCTGCACGCAATCACATGAATACCCAAGAGGCGAAGATCGTCCTCGAGACCGCGCTGATTTGTGCGCAGGAACCCTTGCGCGTCAATGACTTGCGCCGGCTTTTTGCCGACGACGTCGGTGCCGACACCATTCGGGTGCTGCTGGAAGAGTTGCGCCGCGACTGGGAGCAGCGCGGCGTGGAACTCGTGGCGCTGGCCAGCGGCTGGCGCTTTCAGAGCCGCCCCGTCATGCGCGAATACCTGGACCGGCTGAATCCTGAAAAGCCGCCGAAATATTCCCGCGCGGTCATGGAGACGCTGGCGATCATCGCCTACCGGCAGCCGGTCACCCGGGGCGATATCGAGGAAATCCGCGGTGTTGCGGTGAGCACCGAAGTCGTGAAGAAGCTCGAGGACCGTAGCTGGATCGAGGTGATCGGCTACCGCGACGTACCGGGCCGGCCGGCCTTGTACGCTACCACCAAGAACTTCCTTGATGACCTTGGCCTGCGTACGCTAGATGAGTTGCCGCCGCTGGAGGATGTCCAGGCGCAGACGCAAGCCGCGCTGCTGAACCAGGAGCCCATAGATTTCGAGGCCCTGGGCACTGTGCCCGCTTTGCCGGCCGGAAGCGACGAAGAAGCGTTTGCGGAGGCCGGCGAGGAGCCTGCGGGCGGCGCTGGCGCTGCCGTCGCCGATGTGTCCAATGCTGGCGAATTGACCCGCTCCGTCCCCGGTGTCCTCGATGCCGGTGCCACGGATGGCATCGCCGAACTGGTGGAAGCATTTGAAAAGAAGGAAGCCTCGGTGCAAGCGCAAGCCGTGCCCGAGGCTGAAGTACCCGCGGTGTCCGAGCCGGATGATGGGCCGGAGAGCGAACTGGTGTCCGCCGAGCCCATGGGGGCGCGGCTTGACGGCACAGCCGTGGAGGATGCCGTCGACGACGGCGAAGCAAATGAGCAAACGGAAGCACCCGCCAACGGTTACCACGAGCAAGTGGCCTCCGGCGAGCAGGAGTCCGAAGTCCCGGGGGCGTCCAAGACGAATCCGGCGCACCCCAGCGAGCACGACGAGCGCGTGTCCAACTGAACACCATGCAACATCCGAATGTGAATACCTTGTCCGATTCTGTTGATCAAGACGTCCGCCAGGCGGATACGCCGGCCGGCGATGCCGGCAATGGCGCCGAAGGCGCGCCGCGCCGCAAGGGCCTGCGCCGTGGCCTGCGCAATCTGGTGGCCACGCGCCGCCAGGCCACGCAGGACCGCGATGGCGGGCGTGCCGCGGAAGGCGATGCACTTGCCTTCGCTGGCGGTCCGGACGCGGGAGCCGCACCGGACGCGCAATCCGCGCGTGGCGATGGCGTGAGAAAGGGGCGTACGCGCGGCAAGCGCAAGCCCGCCGAAGGCGAGTCCGTGCAGGCCGGCGAGCAGCAGGGCGAACGCCCGGCGCCGCGAGGCCGCCGCGCGTTCGGCGGCGACACTGCCGAAGGTGCGAGCGAAACCGGCGGCGAAGCCGCTGGAGAGCGCCAGCGCGACGGTGCCCGCGCCAACTCCAACGGCGCGCGCAAGCGCAAGCCGCAGCAAGGCCAGCAGCCGCAGGGCGCGGCCAGGCGCGGCAGTGCCGAGGGGCAGCAGGGTGGCCCGCGCCAGGCAAGCAAAGGAAACAAAGGCAGGGGCGGCACGCAGCGCCAGGCTCCGGGCGTGCCCGAGAAGGCCCCCGCGGCTGCAGCCGCAGGTGGCGAAGACCTGTTTCGTTTCGTCATCTCCGGCCAGTACGACCAGGAAGATACCAGCGGTGTGCGTGCCAAGGTAAAGCCGGTGCGCGAGCTCTCGGCCGATGACGATGCGCCCAAGCTGCACAAAGTGCTCGCCGAGGGCGGCCTGGGTTCGCGCCGCGAGATGGAGGAGCTGATCCTGCAGGGGCGCGTTTCTGTCAATGGCCTGCCGGCCCATATTGGACAACGCATCCTGCCGGCCGATCAGGTCCGCGTCAACGGCAAGCTGATCCATCGCCGTGTGTCGACCAAGCCGCCGCGCGTGCTGCTTTACCACAAGCCGGCGGGCGAGATCGTCAGCCAGTCGGATCCGGAAGGCCGTCCGACCGTGTTCGACAGCCTGCCGCGCATCAAGGCAGGGAAATGGGTGGCCGTGGGCCGCCTGGACTTCAACACCGAAGGGCTGCTGATCTTTACCTCCTCGGGCGATATCGCCAACAAGTTCATGCATCCGCGCTACGGCGTGGAGCGCGAGTATGCGGTCCGCACGCTGGGCGAGCTGGCGGAGGCGGATCGCCAGCGCCTGCTGCATGGCATCAAGCTTGACGATGGTGAAGCCAATTTCCTGCGCATCGCCGACGGCGGTGGCGAGGGCATCAACCACTGGTATCACGTCGCGCTGACCGAAGGCCGCAATCGCGAAGTGCGCCGCATGTTCGAGGCCGTCGGCCTGACCGTGTCGCGCCTGATTCGCACCCGGTACGGTCAGTTCCTGCTGCCCCGCGGCCTTAAGCGCGGCCGCTGGCAGGAACTCGCCGCGGATGACGTGCGCGCGCTGATGGCGTCCATCGGCCTGAAGGCGCCCGGCAAGGGTGATGGCGGCCCCAGAGGTGGCACCAAGGTGGGTGGTCGCCAGCAGCGCACCGAGGCAGCCATTGCCGGCATGCCGATGCCGACCGGCATGGATGGCCTGCCGCGCGTCAACAGGAACAATGGCCCGCGCGGTAGTGGCGCAGGCCGGGGTCAGCCAGATCCGATGCAGACCTCGATGGGTTATATCGGCGGCCCGACGCTGCTCACCTCGCATACCACGAAGTTTGGCGGTGGCGCGGCGGGTTCCCCGCGTGGTCCTAGTGGTCCGGGGCGCGGCGGTGGCCGGGGCAGCCGAGGCACGAACGGACCCATGGGCCCGATGGGTGGTATGGGCGGTATGGGTGGCATGGGTGGCGGCCAAGGCCGTTCCCAGCGTCGCGGCGGTGGTGAAGCCAACGGCAATGTGATGCCGCAGGCTGGCAAGCCCAGTGGCAATCGCCGTCCTCGCGGCGGCGGTGGCCGCGACGGCAATCGCTAAAGCGAGGGAAGGCAGTGCGCGCGGGGCCGGCCACGCAAGGAAAAGCGCGGCCCGGGCCGCGCCCCTGGCAAGCCAAGTCCTGGTGCCTTTGCCTTTTGCATCGCGACAGCGTATAATCCAAGTCTATTCAAAAGTCATCCTGTAAAAGGGTGGGCGAATGATGGGCATTGCGCCCATTTTTTTTTGCTTCGCCCGTTTCGTGTGCTTGCCGTGTTTCACGGCGCGCCGGTCGGGATGGCTGGCAGGCAAGCAGGCTGCAAGCCGCCAACAAAGGCGGCCGTGCCGGTGGGCTGGGTCTGCCACGGTATTGATGGCCATTATTCGGGAATACAGTGCATCTGGCAGATTTGATCGAAACCACCCTTAACGGCATGGGGTACGAGCTGGTTGAGCTCGAGCGCGCTCCGGGCGGACTCATGCGCGTCTATATCGATCAGCCTGAAACCGGCATCGTCATTGAGGACTGCGAGAAGGTAAGCCGCCAGCTTACCCACGTGCTGACCGTCGAGAATATCGACTACGAGCGCCTCGAAGTGTCCTCGCCGGGGCTGGACCGGCCGCTGAAGAAACTGGCTGACTACGTCCGCTTCGCGGGTCAGGAAGCCAGGGTCACGCTGCGCCTGCCGGTCAATGGCCAGAAGAATTTCGTCGGCATCCTGCAGACGCCCACCGGCGAGCCGGGGGCGGAGCAGGTCGGCCTCGAGTTCGAAGGCCAGAATGGCACGGCACTGCTGGAATTCGCCATATCCGATGTCGATCGCGCACGCCTGGTGCCGGTGATCGACTTCAAAGGAAATCAGAAAAAAGGGAACAAGCAATGAGCCGCGAAGTTCTGTTGCTCGTCGATGCGCTTGCGCGTGAGAAGAACGTCGACAAGGATGTGGTATTCGGTGCGCTGGAAGCGGCACTCGCTTCGGCAACCAAGAAGCGCTTCGAGGAAGACGTGGACATTCGCGTCGCCATCGATCGCGAGTCCGGTGAGCACGAGACGTTTCGTCGCTGGCTTGTGGTCCCCGATGAACAGGGCCTGCAGGAGCCGGACAAGCAGATCCTCATGTTCGAGGCACGCGAGCAGAATGCGGACATCGAGCTGGATGACTTCATCGAAGAGCAGATCGAATCGGTCGAGTTCGGCCGTATCGGTGCGCAAGCCGCCAAGCAGGTGATCCTGCAGAAGATCCGCGACGCCGAGCGCGAGCAGATCCTCAACGATTACCTCGATCGTGGCGAAAAGGTCATGACCGGTACGGTCAAGCGTGCCGACAAGAAGGGCCTGATCGTCGAGTCCGGCCGCGTGGAAGCGCTGCTGGCCCGCGACCAGATCATTCCGAAGGAAAATCTGCGCACCGGCGACCGTGTGCGCGCTTATATCCTGAATGTGGATCGCACCGCACGCGGCCCGCAAATCGAGCTGTCGCGTACCGCGCCCGAGTTCCTGATCAAGCTCTTCGAGAATGAAGTGCCGGAGATGGAGCAGGGCCTGCTGGAGATCAAGGCGGCTGCCCGTGACCCTGGCGTACGCGCCAAGATCGCCGTGGTGGCGCATGACAAGCGCATCGACCCGATCGGGACGTGCGTTGGCGTGCGCGGCACGCGGGTGACCGCGGTCCGTAACGAAATCGGCGGCGAAGCGGTCGACATCGTGCTGTGGTCGGAAGACCCAGCGCAGTTCGTGATTGGCGCGCTGGCGCCGGCACAGGTACAGTCGATTGTTGTCGACGAGGAAAAGCACAGCATGGACGTGGTGGTGGACGAGGAAAACCTCGCTGTCGCCATCGGCCGCAGCGGTCAGAACGTACGCCTGGCGTCCGAGCTGACCGGCTGGCAGATCAACATCATGACGCAGGAAGAATCGGCGCAGAAGCAGGCCGAGGAAAGCGACGTGGTGCGCAAGTTGTTCATGGCCAAGCTGGACGTGGACGAAGAAGTGGCTGACATCTTGATCGACGAAGGTTTCTCCACGCTGGAAGAAGTGGCCTATGTGCCCATCAGCGAGATGTTGGAGATTGACGCCTTCGATGAAGATACCGTCAACGAGCTGCGCAACCGCGCACGCGATGCGCTCTTGACGATGGAACTGGCCCGGGAAGAAAAGGTGGAAGAGGTGTCGCAGGATCTGCGTTCGCTCGACGGCCTGACCCCGGAACTGATCGGCAAGCTGGCTGAAGGCAATATCCATACGCGTGACGAACTGGCCGAGCTGGCCGTCGACGAACTTGTCGACATGGTTGGTCTCGGCGAGGAAGACGCCCGCGCGCTGATCATGAAAGCACGGGAACATTGGTTTAACTGAGGGACACGCTCACGTAACGCTTTTTCAGGCTACCTGAGCGCGCATTCCGCACACGACTGTCCCGACGTATAAACCGAGCATTGAAAGGGTTTGAATGGCAAGCACAACAGTTGCCCAACTGGCCGCAGAACTGAGCCGCAGCGCAGCTGCCCTGCTGGAACAATTGCAGGCAGCTGGGGTGGGCAAGGTGACGCCTGACGACATCATCACCGAATCCGACAAGACCAAGTTGCTGGATTACCTCAAGCGTTCGCACGGGGCGGCCGATGACAGCGCGCGCAAGAAGATCACGCTGACCAAGCGTGAGACTTCCGAGATCCGCCAGGCTGATTCCACCGGCAAGACTCGCACGGTGCAGGTCGAGGTGCGCAAGAAGCGCGTCCTGATCAAGCGCGACGAGGCTTCGCCCGAGGGCGCCGATGGCCACGACGTGGCCGACCTGCAGGTCGATGCGGCCGAGCAGGCGCGCCAGGAAGAGGAAGATCGTCAGCAGGCCGAGTTGCTGGCACGCCAGGAAGCCGAGTCGAAGGCACGCCAGGAGGCGGCTGAACGCGAGGAAGCCGAGCGCCGTGCCAAGCAGGAAGCACTGGAGGCGGAAGAACGCCGCCAGGCTGAGCTCGCCGCCCGCAAGGCGGAAGAGGAAGCCGCTGCCCTGCGCGCCGCCGCTACCGCCAAGGCGCCGGAAGACGACGACTCGCGCAAGAAGGCCGAGGACGAAAAGGTCCGTCTGGCCGCCGAGCGCGCTGCCGCGCAGAAGGCCGCCGACGATGCCAAGCAGGCTGCCGATAAGGCGCGTGCAGAGCAGGACGCAGCGCGCAAGCGCCGCGAGGCCGCCGAAGCCGAGGCGCGAGCCATTCAGCAGATGCTGAATGCGCCGGCGCGCGTGCTCAAGGCGCCGTCGGAACGCAAGGCCGAAGAGAAAAAGGCCGAGCAGACCGGTACCCTGCACAAGCCGGTCAAGGCACCGGGCACCGAAGTCAAGAAAGACGACAAGAAGCCCGCAACGACGACGACCACCGCCACCACCACCGTCGACAAGAAGACCGGCAAGGTAGTGAAGGCTGGTACGTCCTCGACCTGGCAGGACGAAGGCTCGAAGAAGAAGGGCAGCGGCCTGAAGACTCGCGGCGATTCGTCGGGTGGCGTTGGCGGCTGGCGCGGCGGTCCGCGCGGTCGTGGCAACCGTCACCAGCAGGATGATCGCGGCACCAATTTCCAGGCGCCGACGGAGCCGGTGGTGCGCGAAGTGCACGTGCCGGAAACCATCTCGGTGGCGGATCTCGCCCACAAGATGGCCGTCAAGGCATCCGAGGTCATCAAGCAGATGATGAAGCTCGGCCAGATGGTGACCATCAACCAGGTGCTGGACCAGGAAACCGCCATGATCGTGGTGGAAGAAATGGGCCATAAGGCGTTTGCCGCCAAGCTGGACGATCCGGAAGCGCTGCTGGTGGTGGGTGGCGAAGACCACACCGACGCCGAGCAGCTGCCGCGTCCGCCGGTGGTGACCGTGATGGGTCACGTCGACCACGGCAAGACCTCGCTGCTGGACTACATCCGTCGTGCCAAGGTGGCGGCGGGCGAAGCTGGCGGTATTACGCAGCACATCGGTGCCTACCATGTGGAAACCGAACGCGGCGTGATCACCTTCCTGGACACCCCGGGTCACGAGGCCTTCACGGCCATGCGTGCCCGTGGCGCCAAGGCAACCGACATCGTGATCCTGGTGGTGGCGGCCGACGACGGCGTGATGCCGCAGACGAAGGAAGCTATCGCCCACGCCAAGGCGGCGGGCGTGCCCATCGTTGTGGCGATCAACAAGATCGACAAGCCTGAAGCCAACCCGGACCGCGTCAAGCAGGAACTGGTGGCCGAGCAGGTGCTGCCGGAAGAGTACGGCGGTGATTCGCCGTTCGTTCCGGTATCCGCCAAGACCGGCGCGGGCATCGACGATCTGCTGGAGCAAGTGCTGCTGCAGGCCGAAGTGCTGGAACTGCGCGCTCCGGTGGATGCCCCGGCCAAGGGTCTGGTGGTGGAAGCCCAGCTGGACAAGGGCAAGGGCCCGATCGCGACCATTCTGGTCACCAGCGGCACGCTCAAGCGTGGCGACGTGGTGCTGGCTGGCAGCGCATACGGCCGTGTCCGTGCCATGCTGGACGAAACCGGCAAGCCGACCAAGGAAGCGGGTCCCTCGATTCCGGTCGAGATCCAGGGCCTGTCCGAAGTGCCGGCCGCCGGTGAAGAAGTCCTGGTCCTGCCGGACGAGCGCAAGGCGCGCGAAATCGCGCTGTTCCGCCAAGGCAAGTACCGCGACGTCAAGCTGGCCAAGCAGCAGGCGGCCAAGCTCGAAACCATGCTGGAGCAGATGAGCGAAGGCGAAGTGCAGACGCTGCCGTTGATCGTCAAGGCCGACGTTCAGGGTTCGCAGGAAGCGCTGGTGCAATCGCTGCAGAAGCTGTCGACCGAAGAAGTGCGCGTGCAGATCGTGCACGGTGGCGTGGGCGGCATCTCGGAGTCGGACGTCAACCTGGCCACGGCCTCGAAGGCGGTCATCATCGGCTTCAACGTGCGTGCCGATGCTGGCGCGCGCAAGCTGGCCGAGAACAACGGCATCGATATCCGCTACTACAACATCATTTACGATGCGGTAGACGAGATCAAGGCGGCAATGTCGGGCATGCTGGCTCCGGAAAAGCGCGAAGTCACGCTGGGTACGGTCGAGGTGCGCCAGGTATTCCGTGTGCCGAAGATCGGTGCGGTGGCTGGCTGTATGGTCACCGATGGCATGGTCAAGCGTACCGCCCTGGTGCGGGTGCTGCGTAACAACGTGGTCATCCATACCGGCGAGCTCGATTCGCTCAAGCGCTTCAAGGACGACGTCAAGGAAGTCAAGCAAGGCTTCGAGTGCGGTTTGTCGATCAAGAACTTCAACGACGTTCAGGAAGGCGACCAGCTCGAAGTGTATGAAATCACCGAGGTGGCGCGCACGCTGTAAGGCGTGTTGCGGGCGGCGGGCCAACTGGCCCGCCGCTGCCCTTCTCGACAGAAGCGTATTGAATGGCCAAGAAAGGCAGTATCTCCTCCCGTAATCTCCGGATTTCCGACCAGATCCAGCGCGACCTGGCCGAGATGATCCAGCGTGAGCTGCGCGATCCCCGCCTGGGGCTCGTCACACTGCAGTCGGTCACGCTGACCCCCGACTACGCGCACGCCAAGGTGTACTTCACCGTGCTGGCGGCCGACGCCGCGGAAGTGGAAGGTATCCTCAACGAAAAGTCCGGCTACCTGCATTCGCTGCTCTACAAGCGGCTGCATATCCATACGGTGCCGACGCTGCGCTTTTTCCACGATACCTCGGTGGAACAGGCGATCGAGATGTCCAAGCTGATTAAAGAAGCGAACTCCACTCGCGCAAAAGAAGACTGAAAGGCGGCCCGTGATTACGGGCCGTTTTCTTGTTCCCGCTTGTCTTGTTTCCGTTTGTCGCGCCGGGCTCGGAATCCCGCCGGCGCCACATTGCTCCCGTCATGACCGATCCCAAAAACAACCGCCCGCCCCGGCAGCCCCGCCGCGAGGTGCACGGTGTACTGCTGCTCGACAAGCCGCTCGGCCTGTCGTCCAACGATGCGCTGGTGCGTGCCAAGCGCCTGCTGCGCGCGCTCAAGGCCGGCCATACCGGCACGCTCGACCCGCTTGCCACCGGGCTGTTGCCGTTGTGCTTCGGCGAGGCGACCAAGTTTTCGCAGGACCTGCTTGAGGCCGACAAGACCTACGAGGCGGTCGTGCGCCTGGGCATCAAGACCGCCACCGGCGATGCCGAAGGCGAGGCGATTGTGGAACGCCCGGTGACGTGTGACATCGAGGCACTGCGAGAAGCCATGATGCGCTTCGCGGGAGAAATCGAGCAGGTGCCGCCGATGCATTCCGCGCTGAAGAAAGACGGGCGCCCGTTGTACGAGTACGCACGCGCGGGCCAGACAGTGGAGCGCGCGGCGCGCCGCGTCACCATTCACGAAATCGCGCTGCTGGAGTGCGGCTTGCCGCTGGCACCCACCTTCAGCATGCGCGTGACTTGCAGCAAGGGCACCTATATCCGCACCCTGGCCGAAGATATCGGCGAGGCGCTGGGCTGTGGCGCGCACCTGACCGGCTTGCGCCGCACCGCGGTTGGCGACCTGAGCCTGGCCGGCGCGGTCACGCTGGAACAGATCGAACAGCACGGCGATGACGAACGCCCGGCGTTGCTGGCTCCGGTCGATGCCTTGTTGCAGCGCTGCGTTCCGGTGACGCTCGATGCGGCGGCGATGGGACGCTTCCTGCAGGGGCAGCGTATTGCGCAGCGCGACCTGCCTGCCGGCACCGCGCTGGCGGAGGACGAGCTTGCCCGCGTCTATGGCGATGCACCGCAACGCCTGTTGGGCGTGGCACGCATGCGCGAAGGGGCGCTCCGTCCCGAGCGGCTGGTCAAGCTATAAGGGAGGCGGGCGCCCGACCCTGCTCCGAATGGCGCATCGGCCTGACTTTGGTGCTACCAACGTGTTGCATCGCGCAAAAAGGCCGCTTCACATCACGAGAGCCGCGGCGAAAGCGCGCAGGGTTGGCGCGATGCCTTTCCTTTGTGGCGGATATTTGTTTAAATATAAAATATCTGTCGCGCAACCCGGCGCATCCTGCGTCCGGGCACACGCGGCACGACTGCAGAGCCTTCGTGAACCGCCTCTTCCTGCTCTTACGCGCGGCAACAGCCGCCTCGCTCGCTGCCGCCCGGTACGCTGCCTGATCCGCCTGCAAGGCGCGTCGAAGCGCAGCGCACCGGGCCGAACCTCGCTCCCCCCAGAAGCCAAATGCCACACGCGCGACCACGTCGCGCGCGTTGACACCGGGAGTCGGCATGCGAAAGACAGTTTTCCTCACCCCCTGCGATATCGAACGCCTGAATGCGCTCGCCGCCGATCAACGGACGGCGGCGCTCCAGCGCAAGTCCATCCGCGAAGTCATCGGACGTGCCGTGGTCGGCGCCTCCGCCAACCGGCCGCGCGAGGTGGTCACGCTGAATGCACCTTTTCTCTGCATTGAGGCGCAGCACCGCGAGCACTTTGTCTGGCGCATCGTCTACCCCGATGTGGCGGACTTCCGGCGCGGACAGCTGTCTGTCCTGTCGCCCGCCGGCATGGCGTTGCTAGGGACGCCAACTGGATGGCATGTTCGCCTGCCCGTCGCCGATGGTGCGCAGTCAGTCGAATTCGTGGTGCAGGAAATCCTGCCGGCTTGAACCGGTAGGGGAGGGTCGAGCAGGTACGCCGGCGATTGGCGATTGGGGGGGAGGCCGATGCCTGTGAGGGCACCGGCCTGGCCCGGGGGCGCGAAGCACTCGCTTGGCTTAGTGCGCCCCGGCGGCGGAGGCGTCAAGTTCGCCTCCCTTTTTCGGCTTGGTCAGCCAGACGAAAACAATCAGCACGAAGAACAGCACGCCCGAGATCCAGAAGATGTCGTTGGCGCCGAGCATGGCCGCCTGCTGCGAAATGCTGCGCTCGATCTGACCAATGGCCTGGGCCTGGCTCATGCCCAACTGCGTCAGGTGATTCAACTGGTCGGCGTATGCCGGGTTGTAAGGGTTGACCTGTTCCACCAGCTGCGCGTGATGCATCGCCGTGCGGTTCTCCCAGATTGTGGTCGAGATCGAAGCGCCGATCGCGCCGAAGGTGATCCGCACGAAGTTGGAGACGCCCGAGGCCGACGGGATCTTCTCCGGCGGCTGGCCGGACAGGATGATCGAGGTCAGCGGGATAAAGAACATCGCCATCGCCGCACCCTGGATCAGCGTCGGGATCATCAGCGAGCGGGTATCGACCTGCAGGGTGAAGCCCGAACGCATGAGGCTGACCACGCCAAAGGTGATGAAGGCCACGGTGGCGACCCAGCGGGCATCCATCCTGGGCAGGTTCTTCCCGATCACCGGGGACAGCAGGATAGCGAAGATCCCGACCGGCGCCATCACGATGCCGGCATTGGTCGCGGTATAGCCGACGATGGTTTGCAGCCACAGCGGCAGGATCACCAGGTTGCCGAAGAACAGTCCGTACGCGACCGAGATGGCGACCACGCCCGCGCTGAAATTGCGGCCCTTGAACAGCGTGATATCCACGATCGGATGCTTTTCATAGCTCTCCCAGATGAGGAAGAACAGGAATCCGACAATGGCCACCACGGTCAGCACCACGATCGAGGTCGAGTGGAACCAGTCCAGCTCCTTGCCCTTGTCGAGCATGAGCTGCATCGACCCCACCCAGATCACCAGCAGCGCCAGCCCGATCCGGTCGATCGGCAGGATCTTGACGGGCGTTTCGCGATCGCGGTAGATCGCCCAGGTGGCATAGGCAGCGCCAAGGCCCACCGGGATGTTGATGTAGAAGATCCACGGCCAGGTCATGTTGTCCGAGATCCAGCCGCCCAGCAGCGGCCCCATGATCGGTGCCACCAGGGTGGTCATGCCCCATAGCGCCAGCGCCATGGTGCTCTTCTGCGGTGGATAGCTCGATAGCAGCAGCGATTGCGACAGCGGGATCATGGGCCCGGCCACGGCGCCTTGCAGCACGCGCGCCGCCAGCAGGACTTCCAGGTTGGGCGCGACGCCGCACAGCCACGACGAGAGCACGAACAGCAGGATCGAGGTGATGAACAGCCGTACCGCCCCGAAGCGCGTTGTCAGCCAGCCTGTGAGCGGCACCGAGATCGCGTTGGCCACCGCGAACGAGGTGATGACCCAGGTGCCCTGGTTGGGCGCCACGCCGAGGTCGCCCGAAATCGCCGGAATCGACACGTTGGCGATGGACGAGTCGAGCACGTTCATGAACGTGGCCAGCGACAGCGCGATCGTGCCGATGATCAGTTTGCCGCCCGAGAGCGGTACTGGCGCGGCAGGGCGCGCAGCCGGCGCGGGGGCGCCGGGAGCGGCGCCGTCGCGCGCGGGGATGGAGGTGGCCATGTTCAGGTGTTGGCGGGCTTGGCCGAGGCGGGGGCTGCAACCGGCGCTGCCATGGGTTCGGCCGCATGGCGGCCGCCATTGTTCAGCGAGATGATGCGGGCGATCAGCGCGTCGGCGTCCTGCGCGACCTTTTCATAGACGTCGGTCTGCATCGGCCGGGCGACCGTGGTGCTGGACATCGCAGCGCCTTCCTCCTTGCGCACGTCGACGGTCACGTTCATCGACAGGCCGACACGCAGCGGGTGGTCCTTCAGCTGCTTCGGATCCAGCGCGATACGCACCGGCAGGCGCTGGACCACCTTGATCCAGTTGCCGGTGGCATTCTGCGCCGGCAGCAGCGAGAAGGCCGAGCCGGTACCGGCCGAGAAACCCTCTACCTTGCCGTTGTAAGTCACCTTGGATCCGTACAGGTCGGCCTCCAGCGTGACCGGCTGGCCAACACGCATATGCGTGATCTGCACTTCCTTGAAGTTGGCGTCGATCCACACCTGGTCCAGCGGCACCACGGCCATCAGCGGCGCGCCCGGTGCCACGCGCTGGCCCACCTGCACCGAACGCTTGGCCACGTAGCCCGTCACCGGCGCCGGCAGGGTCGAGCGCGCGAACGCGAGGTAGGCGGCACGCAGGTTGGCCGCGGCACGCTGCACATTGGGATGCTTCTCCACCGTGGTCTGGTCGGTCAGCACCTTGTTGGACGCCAGTTGCTCGCGTGTTGCCGACAGCGCCGACTGGGCTGCCGTCAGCGCCGTCTGGGCGTGCGAAATTTCTTCACCCGACACCGCGCCGGAGTTGGCGATGGCCATGCGCCGCCTGAGATCTTCCTTCGCCTTGGCCACATCGGCCTCGCGCATCGCCACGTTGGCTGCCAGCGAACCGTTGTTGACGTAGAGGGTGCGGACCTCGCGCACGGCTTGCGCCAGCTGCGCTTCGGCTTGTTCCAGGGCGACCTGCGAGTCGGCGCGGTCGAGCTGGATCAAGGGCTGACCGGCAGTGACCAGTTGCGTGTCGTCGGCCGCGATCGAGATCACGGTGCCGCCCACCAGCGGCGTAACCTGCACGACATTACCCGCCACATAGGCGTCGTCGGTGCTTTCGAAATGGCGCGCGTACAGGCCCCAGTAAACGCCGTAGCCCACGCCGGCCACCACTACCGCGGCGGTCAGGGAAAGCAGCAGGCGCTTGCGCTTGCCGTTGTTGTTGACAGGGGCCGCCTGGGAGGCGGGAGTCTGGGCCGCTTGCTTGTTATCGCTCATGATCGTCTTTGAAGAATGCTGTCGGTACCGTTGGTCTGTTCTTGTTGTCTGTGCCTGCGCTGCGAGGGCGGGCTTAGCCGCGTGCCTCGGCCGGCTTTGGCGTGCCTTCGGCTTGTTCCTGGTAGCCCCCGCCGAGCGCTTTCATCAGGCCCATTTGCAGATCCAGGCGGCGCGCCTGCAGGTCGGTGGCAAGGCGGCGCTGCTGCAGCACATTGCTTTCGGCATTGAGCACGGTGAGCTGCGTGCCCAGTCCGGCCTTGTAGCGGATGGTGGCCAGCGAGTAAGCCCGCTCGGCCAGGGCCAGTGCTTCGCGCTGGGCCGTGATCTGCGTGTCCACGCTGCGGATGCTGGCGACCGTATCGGCGGTTTCGCGCAGCGCGTCGACCAGCGTCTGGTTGTAGTTTGCCGCGGCGAGGTCGTATTGCGCGTACTTGCCCTTCAGGTTGGCGCGCAGCTTGCCACCCTGGAAAATCGGCAGGCGGATGGCCGGGCCGATGCCGAAGGTGCGGCTGATACTCATCAGCAGGTTGGCGGGGTCCAGCGAGGCGACGCCGGCGAAGGCGGTCAGGCTGACGGCGGGCAGGAATTCCGCGCGCGCCACCTCGATATCCTTGCTACTGGCCTCGACGCGCCAGCGGGCTGCAACCAGGTCGGGGCGGCGGCCCAGCAAGTCGATGGTGAGGTTGTCCGGCAGTTGCGGTGTGTCTTGCGCCAGGATGGTCGGGCGCTGGATCGCCAGGCCGCGGTCCGGGCCCTTGCCCAACAGGGCGGCGAGCTGGTTGCGCGCCAGCGTGATGTCTTCGTCCACGCGCAGCAGGTCGGTTTGCGCCGAAGCCACCGTGCCGCGTGCCTGGGTGGTTTCCACCTGGGTATCCAGCCCGGCGCTGAGACGCTCGCTCGACAACTGGGTCAGGCCGCGCCGCTGGGCGATAGCGCGCTCGGCCACGTCGCGTTGCGCGTACAAGGCGGCAAGGCGCGCATAGGTGCGGGCCACGGATGTGGTCAGGATCAGGCGCGAGGCCTGGCTTTCGGCCTCAATGGCGCGATCGTCGGACAGCGCGGCTTCGAGCGCCGCGCGATTCTTGCCCCAGAAATCGAAGTCGTACGACAGGCCGGCTTGCAGGCGTGTCTGGTTTTGCCACGAACCGGCCAGCGGCGTGCCTTCAAACAGGTCTGTCTCGGAAAAGCGCTGGCGTACCAGGCTGCCTTGGAGGTCGACCTGTGGATACAGGGCGCTGCGGGTGGCGTCGGCGATTGCGCGCGAGGCTTCCACGCGGGCGAAAGCGGCTTGCAGGTTAGGGCTGTCCTTCACCGCCTCGTCGACCAGGCCGCGCAACTGCGCATCCTTGAACTGGTCGATCCAGTCGAGCGAGGGCCATTGGCCGTGCTGCGAGGGCAGGGACTGGGCGCTGGCAAGAGCGCCAGGGGCGGTGACCGTCTGCGTGCTGTGCGAATTGCCGAACGCGGCGCAACCCGCAAGAACCGCGGCCGCGAGCGCCGTCAGCGCCAGCGTGCCGGCCCGGCGGCCCGCCGCGCTTGCGCGCGGCGACAGGGCGAGAGAGAAGAGAGCTTGATTCATCTGGGTGCGGAACGACAGAGCCTTGTTGTTTGTTCTTTTATTCGAGAGGTCGGGGCGGCGGCGGCCGGGAGGCTTGGCAAAGGCGCGTCTGTTACGCCGGCTAGCCGCTGTTGTTGCTGATGATCCGGTGCAGCATCGAGCGGAAGGTCTGCAACTCGGTATCGGAAAAGCCCTTGAAATGCCGGTTCAGCACGCGGCAGTAGATCCGGGGCAACTCGTCCACCAGGATCCGGCCGGCGGGCGTGATCGACAGGTCGACCACGCGCCGGTCGGCATCGCTGCGCTGGCGCTCGATCAGGCCGCGTTTCTCCATGCGGCTGAGCAGGCGCGTGACAGAACCCATGTCCGTGTTGAGTTCCCGGCCCAGGTCGGTCACCGTGCTGCCACGGCCAGCGGCCAGCATCATCAGGCAGGTTGCCTGGGCATGCGTGATGTCCAGGCCGGTCACCTCCTGCTCCACCTCGTGCGATAACACGTTCTTGGCGCGCGCCATCAGGTAGCCCACGCTTTCGCCCATGCAATATTCGGCCGGGTCGAAGGGGTGGGTGTCATCGGGAGTGGATTGGGTCTGCTCGGACATCTCGCTCGGGTGCTTGTCGCTGCAATGTTTGTCGTGGCAACTATATGTTCACGATTTGCTAATCGCAAGGAGGGCAATTTGTTATTGCTAATGACGCAATAATCCAAATCCAGTCGAGCGGGGTGGGTAAGAAGTGTCCGAATGTCGGCCTCGGGTTTTGCGCCGCAACATGCTATAATTTCGGGTTATCTTTTGATGCTCAGCCCCCAAAGCGAGACGCTGCAATGACCCGCGCCATCCGCAATATCGCCATCATCGCTCACGTCGATCATGGCAAGACCACTCTGGTCGACCAACTCCTGCGCCAGGCAGGCACCTTCCGCGACAACCAGCAAGTGGTCGAGCGCGTGATGGATTCGAACGACATTGAAAAGGAACGCGGGATCACCATCCTCGCGAAGAATTGCGCTGTCGAATACAACGGCACCCATATCAATATCGTCGACACCCCTGGCCACGCCGACTTCGGCGGTGAAGTGGAGCGCGTGTTGTCGATGGTCGACGGCGTGCTGCTGCTGGTCGACGCCGTTGAAGGCCCGATGCCGCAGACCCGTTTCGTCACGCGCAAGGCGCTGGCGCTGGGCCTGAAGCCGATCGTGGTCATCAACAAGGTCGACCGTCCGGGCGCGCGTCCGGAATGGGTGATCAACCAGACTTTCGACCTGTTCGACAAGCTGGGCGCCACCGACGAACAGCTCGACTTCCCGGTGATCTACGCTTCGGGCCTGAACGGCTACGCCGGCCTGACCGACGACGTGCGCGAAGGCGACATGAAGCCGCTGTTCGAGACGGTGCTGTCCAAGGTGCCCGTCCGTGACGACAACCCGGATGGCCCGCTGCAGTTGCAGATCATCTCGCTCGATTACAACAGCTATGTCGGCAAGATCGGCGTGGGCCGCATTTCGCGTGGCCGCGCTCGCTCGCTGCAAGACGTGGTGGTCAAGTTCGGCCCCGAAGGCAACCCCATCAAGGGTCGTATCAACCAGGTGCTGAAGTTCCAGGGCCTGGAGCGCGAAATCGTGGCGGAAGCCGAAGCCGGCGACATCGTGCTGATCAACGGCATCGAAGAACTGGGCATCGGTTGTACCGTGTGCGCACCGGACGCGCAGGACGCGCTGCCGATGCTGAAGGTGGACGAGCCCACGCTGACCATGAACTTCTGCGTCAACACCTCGCCGCTGGCAGGCCGCGAAGGCAAGTTCGTGACCAGCCGCCAGCTGCGCGAGCGCCTGGACCGCGAACTGAAGTCGAACGTGGCGCTGCGCGTGGCCGAAACCGGCGACGACACCATCTTCGAAGTGTCGGGCCGCGGTGAACTGCACCTGACCATCCTGCTGGAAAACATGCGCCGCGAAGGCTACGAGCTGGCCGTGTCGCGCCCGCGCGTGGTGTTCAAGGAAATTGACGGCGTCAAGCACGAGCCGTACGAACTGCTGACCGTGGACGTCGAAGACGGCCACCAGGGCAGCGTGATGGAAGAACTGGGCCGCCGCAAGGGCGAACTGCTCGACATGGCATCGGACGGCAAGGGCCGCACCCGCCTCGAGTACCGCGTTCCGGCACGCGGCCTGATCGGCTTCCAGGGCGAGTTCCTGACGCTGACGCGCGGCACCGGCCTGATCAGCCACATCTTCGACGACTACGCGCCCGTGCGCGAAGGCGGCCTGGGTGAGCGCCACAACGGCGTGCTGATCTCGCAGGACGACGGCGATGCCGTGGCCTACGCACTGTGGAAGCTGCAGGACCGCGGCCGCATGTTCGTCAAGCCGGGCGATGCGCTGTACGAAGGCATGATCATCGGCATCCATAGCCGCGACAATGACCTGGTCGTGAACCCGATCAAGGGCAAGCAGCTGACCAACGTGCGCGCCTCGGGTACCGACGAAGCCGTGCGCCTGGTGCCGCCGATCCAGATGTCGCTGGAATACGCGGTGGAATTCATCGCCGACGACGAGCTGGTCGAGATCACGCCGAAGAGCATCCGCCTGCGCAAGCGTCACCTGAAGGAGCACGAGCGTAAGCGTGCTTCGCGCGAAACCGCGTAAGCGTTTCGCCTCGGGCAGTCTTGCCAACAAAAAACCGCGCCTTGTGCGCGGTTTTTTGTTGCCCGTTTTTCGGGGTTATCGGGGCTGTCGGGCATTCTGGCTGCGATCCGCTCCAAACGCCGCGCCGGGCGGCGCCAGCTTGGCGGCCGCTTCGCGCGGATTGCGCCACTCCGGCGGCTTCCAGAGATGGCGCGGATCCCGGTGGCGCCATGCGTCGGCGAACATGTCGCGCCATTCGTGGAAGGTGAGGGTGAGCGGGTTATGGCTGGCAATGCCTCGGGTTATGCCGTACTCGGGCGGCGCTTGCTCAGGCACGAAGGATCCGAACATCCGGTCCCACACGGTCAGCACGCCCGCATAGTTGCGGTCGATGTACTGCGGGTTCCTGGCATGGTGCACACGGTGGACCGAGGGCGTATTGACCAGCCATTCAAGCCGGTGCCAGCGGCCGCCCAGCCGCGTATGCACAAAGAACTGGAATGCGAGGTTCAGCCCCACCGCCAGGATCACCCAGTCGGGCGTGAAGCCGATCAGCGCCAGCGGAATCCAGAAGAGCCACATTCCCGAAAGCGTATAAGTCAGGCTCTGCCGGAAGGCCGTCGAGAAATTCATGCCCTCGGAGGAATGATGGGTGACGTGCGAGGCCCACATCCAGCGCACCCGATGGCTGGCGCGATGAAACCAGTAATAGAGAAAGTCCTGCAATAGCAGCAGCAGAAGAAACGACCACAGGGTTTGCGGCATCGCCTTCAACCCGTGCTGGTAGCTCCAGGTGTAGACCGTGCGCACCATCAGCCAGAGGAAAAAGGCATCCGACGCCTGATGCATCAGCGCCAGCGCCGCGTTGGAAACGGTATCGCGCAAGCTGTAGACGGCGGGATCGCGCCGCGCCCAGTACCACGCCTCCGCGCCGATGGTCAGCAGGAAGGCCGGCGCGAACGCCAGCAGGATCAGGCCGGGATCGATTGTTGACGGTTTCATCCGGGCAATGTTGCGCGATTCAGGGTGTTTTGTCTGGAGGCGATCCTCTATACGCCCGTGTGGCGTTGCCAAATGCGCACGCCGATGCACTCAGTAATGCTTGTGACGCACATTTGCATTCCTGATCATTTTGCACGACTGAATATCCATGCGCGTGGGGTCAAGCCGGCAAGCGTGGCGCCGTTATAGCAGGGCGGCTGAAAACAGAGCCGCGTCAGCGCTAATTCCAACGGGGAGCCCTCATGTTTCGCAACACCACCATCGGTACTAGATTGTGGATTTTGACTGTTGTTACCAATATGTTGTTGCTGGTTGTCGGTGCCGTAGGCTGGCTCGGCATGTCGCGCAGCAATGACGCCACCCGGCAGATCTACCAGCAGCAGCTCGCCGCCGCCGTGAATCTGGCAGAGGCACGCTCGAACCAGTTGCTCGTTCGCGTCTTGCTGGACCAGGCCACCTTTGCCGCCGACCCGGCCGATGCGCGTGCGCGTGCCGCTACCGCAGAGGGCTTTGCGCGCCAGTCGGACGCCGCCTGGAAGGCTTACCTGGCGCTGCCGCGTTCGCCCGAGGAAGCCAAGGCCGCCGAGGAAGTTGCCGCCAGGCGTGAAGCGTTGTTCACGCAAGGCGTCTCACCGATGATCGCAGCGCTGCATCAAGGGGATCGCGAGGCCGTGATGCGTGCCGTGCTGGAAACCATTCCCAAGCTCGATATCGCTTTTACCGCCGTCAACACCGAGCTGGGCAGGCTACAGGTCGCCAGCGCGGAGGCGGTCTATCACGGTTCGCAGGAGCGCTACACCACGTTGCGCTCGCTCTCGATTGGCGTGCTGGCGCTCGGGCTGTGCTTCAGCACGGTGGTGGCCTGGCGCTTGCGCCGCTCCATCGTGGGTCCCCTCGATGCGGCCATCGCACGCTTCGAACGCATCGCGGCCGGCGATCTTGGCGCTAAGTCCGATGGCGCGGGTTTGAGCGCCGAGGGCGAGCGCAGCGAGACAGGCCGGATGCTGGCCATGCTCGGCCGCATGCAGGCGAGCCTGGCCGCGATGGTGAGCGATGTGCGCGGTGGCGCGGACTCGATTGCCGCCGCCAGCAAGCAGATCGCCAGCGGCAACAGCGATCTCTCGCAGCGCACCGAGCAGCAAGCCGCGTCGCTGGAAGAGACCGCATCCAGCATGGAGCAGCTCACGGGCACGGTACGCCAGAACGCCGACAGCGCGCGCGAGGCCAACGACCTTGCCAGCGATGCCACCGGCCTGGCGGAGCGCGGCAGCGACGCTGTGGCGCGGGTGGCAAGCACGATGCAAGCCATTGATGCCAGCGCCAACAAGATCGTGGACATCATCGACGTGATTGAGAAAATTGCGTTCCAGACTAATATCCTCGCGCTCAACGCGGCGGTGGAGGCTGCGCGAGCCGGCGAGCACGGGCGCGGCTTCGCGGTGGTGGCGGGTGATGTGCGCGATCTTTCGCAACGTTGCGCGGGCGCTTCCAAGGAGATCCGCACGCTGATCGGCGATTCGGTGTCCCGGGTGCGCGCCGGCGGCGAGATGGTGGATCAGGCGGGGCAGGTGATGCAGGAGATGGTAAATGCGGTGCGGCGCGTGAGCGGCATCATGGGCGGCATCAGCTCGGCCTCCGACGAGCAATCGCGCGGGATCGAGCAGGTCAACCAGGCGGTGGCGCAGATGGACGGCATGACCCAGCAGAGCGCCGCGCTGGTCGAGCAGGCAGCCGCCGCCGCGGCATCGCTGGAAGACCAGGCGCAGCGCCTGACAGGGCTGATGTCGGCGTTCCGGGTGGTCTGAGCGGATGGCGCGCGGCGGCGCTGAGCGGCACGCCGCGCGCCATGTGCCGGCGGGTGCGGCCTGCGGCGCGGCTGGTGTAAAGTTGCGGGTTGCATTCGCGGAGAAAGAGACATGACTGAATTGGTCGCAAGCGAGATTCGCGGCGGTATCGGCTACCTGACGCTGAACCGGCCCCAGGCGCTCAACGCGCTTTCGCTGGAGATGATTCGCGCCATTACCACGGCGCTCAATGACTGGGCGGTGGCGCCCGAGGTGGTGGCGGTGGTCATCGCCGGCGCTGGCGGCAAGGCCTTTTGCGCCGGCGGCGACATTCGCTTCTTCCACAAGGCCGCGCAGGCCGGCGATCCTTCGCTCGACCAGTTCTTTGTCGAGGAGTACGCGCTCAATCACCTGATCCATCGGTATGCCAAGCCCTATATCGCGTTGATGGATGGCGTGGTGATGGGCGGCGGCATGGGCATCTCGCAAGGTGCGCGCCGCCGGCTGGTGACCGAGCGGACCAAGATGGCCATGCCCGAAACCAATATCGGCCTGTTTCCCGACGTGGGCGGCGGCTGGTTCCTGTCGCGCACGCCAGGCCGCCTGGGCGAATACCTGGGCCTGACCGGCGCCATGATCCATGCCGCCGACGCACTTCATGCCGGCCTGGCCGATGCCTACCTGCCGGGCAATGCGATGGCCGAGCTGGTGGACACCCTGCGTGCCCGCGACTTCGCCAATGGCGACGCCGTGCTGGCATGCATCGACGAGGCCACCGCCGCGCACCGTGCAGCCTGCCCGCCGGGGGAAAGCCAGTTGGCCGCGCTGCAGGATGATATCGACCGTCTGTTCGCCGCTGCCTCGGTGATCGACATCCTGGCTGCCGTCAGCGATGCCGGCTCCGACTGGGCCGCGCAGACAGCCGCCATGCTGCGCGCACGCTCGCCGCTGATGCTGAATGTCACGCTGGAGCAAATCCGCCGCGCCCGCACCATGTCGCTGGAAGACGAACTGCGCATGGAGCTGGACATGATGTACTACGTGTTCCGTCAAGGCGATGGCGTCGAGGGCATTCGTGCACTGGCGGTCGACAAGGACCATGCGCCCAAGTGGCAGCCGGCGCGCCTGGATGAGGTAAGCCGCGAACGCGTGCGCGCCTTCTTCGACAGTCCCTGGGCGCACGGCGGACATCCCCTCGCGTCGCTGTAGGCACGTGCCGGGCGGTTCCTTTCCCGCAAATGGATTAGAGTGTCGTCTGGACCTGCCGCTGCGCGCAGCACGCTGTCTGTGCCGACCGGGACGGTTGTGTCCTGCCACCCATGGTGCAGTGAACGAGAAAGGAATCGCGATGAGTACTCCCCGTGACGTAGCCGTACTGGTAGGCAGCCTGCGCAAGGACTCCTTCACCCGCAAGCTCGCGCTGGCGCTGGCCGCGATGGCGCCGGCAGGCATCAAGCTCGAGATCATCGAGATCGGGCAGCTCCCGCTGTACAACCAGGACGAAGACGCCAGCCCGCCCGCGCCGTGGGTGGTCTTTCGTGATCGCATCCGCCGTGCCGATGCCGTGCTGTTCGTGACGCCGGAATACAACCGCTCGGTGCCGGCGGCACTCAAGAATGCCATCGACGTCGGCTCCCGCCCCTATGGCAAGAGTGCCTGGGACGGCAAGCCGGGCGGTGTGATCAGCGCGTCGCCGGGCGCCGTCGGCGGTTTCGGCGCCAATCACCACCTGCGCCAGTCGCTCGTCTTCCTCAATATCCCCGTGCTGCAGCAGCCGGAAGCCTATATCAGCGGTGTCGATAAACTGTTCGACGAACAAGGCGGCATCGCCAACGAATCCACTCGCGGCTTCCTGGGCAAATACCTGACGACCTTCGAAGCCTGGATCGAGCGCAACGCACCGCGCTGATACTGGCAGAGGGGGACCGTCGTTGACTTCAGGCCCCTGACTTTGAAGTCTTTGACGTCAAGCAACAGGAATCAACGTCAACCACCCCCCAAAAAGCACTGACGCCCGCTGCCGACAGGGCAGCGGGCGCGGAGGGCAGAATATCGCTGCCTTGCGCTTCTGATTCTGCTTACTTGCGCTTGATGTCCGTGGCCGGCCGCTCCTGCGTACCTGCCAGCGGCTGGCCTGGAAAGCCCCCCGGATAGCTGATGACGCGCATGCCTCCCCCTGCCATGCGCGGCGTCCATGCATGCCCGGCGCGAACTCTCGCGCCGCCTGTGATTGCCACCATGGCTTCCTTGTCGAGATCCACGCTGTCTGGCAAATCCTTGATGACGATGACGGCCATGACTTCCTCCTGCTTGATGGCGAGGGCCGGGTTGTCCAGCGCTCGCCGGGTGGGTGCGGGTGATGCGGCAAGCCCATCCAGATCAGTATAGGCCACGGGTTTTACCTCCGAGGCACTGCCTTTGCATGCGCAACGGCCGTGGAAACCGCAGGGGTTTCCACGGAGCCTGGCGCATTTCGTTCAGACCTTGGCGTGGGTGGCGGCCCATTGCGACGGGTTGACGTCGATGCTCAGCGGGCCGAAGCCGGAGCCGATCACGCCGACGTTGTTGAGCGTGTTCACGTTGATGCTTTG